>CAYNHY010000047.1:0-12305 GCA_964397225.1 uncultured Ruminococcus sp. | reverse complement strand
TCAATATTACACAGCACACATCGGATATTGACATGCCGAATGTCTACATAAACATATGCATGACAAGCCTGTCGGACTACAGCAACAGCTCCTGCCGCACTGTTCCCTACAGCGACGCATATGAGCTTTTCAAGCTGATGCATCCGCATGCCGAGCTGTCGTCGGTGGTCTGCGTGACGACCTACGACAAAAACGCGTATATCGGCTATTACACACCGATATATGACTTCTACTTTAAGGAGCCGGAGCGAACGCTTCACGACCTTTACTGCCGTGTGAAGATACCGGCGGTTGAGTTCACACCCGACATAATCCTGCACTGACTCGCGGGGCAGAGTGCCGTATTCCGGCGCTCTGCCCCATTATTTCGCACATTCGAGACAGCTAATGGAAATTATGTGTCAATTTATTTGTTGACGGAATAAGGAATTCAATAAATAAATTGTGAATTTTCTCGAAAACTGCATTTTTTTCTATTGACATCGTGATGCTTTTGTGTTAATATAATATTGTAAACCAATGCACGCGCAGAATGAAAGGAATGAGTCCAATGGGTCACGCAGCCAAGTAGACTCGGCAAGACAGCCCCCCTCGTGTTTTGTTTGCCGAGCTACTATATAACAGTATCGCTCAACAATACAAAATTCAAGGAGGATAACATCTTATGAAAAAAAGGATGCTACTGTTTTTTAGCACCTTCGCATTTACCGTTCTTTTGATGTCGTTTCTATCTGTTACATCATCAGCCTCTGACAGATGGGAATATGAACCTAATGATGACTTCGACACCTATAATCTGACTTTAGAAGACAATAATAATTACGGTTATATCTCATCAAAGGAAGATTTCGACTGTTGGAAGACCTTCTTCGCAAAAAGCGGATACGCCAATTTTTGGATCGGAAATATTCCGAGCGGGTGCAATTACGTTCTTTATGTAGTTGACGAGGACGCCTCTGTTATACTCGGAGAAAGCACAAAATATATGGCAAAGCAGCAGCTGGTAACGATTCCGGTTGAGTTCAACAAATACTATTACGTTTGCATCTATACTACCGAAGGCTATTCTACCACACAGCCATATACAATGCGTGCCTTCGGCTATCCGGATCACACCATCAGCTCTGTTCCGCTTTACAAGCAGCAATCAGACTCAACCTGTAACGCCGCTTGCGGCAGAATGATTTTGGCAAGCTATGGAATTTATGTATCTGAAGATGACTTCAAGAATACTGCCAATACTCTCGGTCAGGGCAGTGGAATGAACTATCAGTATGTCGGGGCAATAAAAATGGCAATCAATCACTATCTTTCCGCAAATAACAAGAGCACAACATTCCTATACAGCTGCACAGATTCAATAACCGAAGCTGACCTAAAATCGCTTGTCGCTCACAATATAAAGAAAGGTCAGCCTATGATTGAACTCATCAAACCAACGTCAGACAGCACCTTCGGGTATTCGTCCAACGGTCATTATGTTGTGATAAAAGGAACGAAGCACGACTCGTCAGCGAATTATTACGCTGTTGTCAACGATCCGAATCCGAGCTATTGCAAAACATTAAATGTGAAGATGTCCGAAATGCGCAGCCTCTTACGCAACCACTCAAGCGGCGGTCATTTAATTTATGTGTATGCCCGTTGATAAAAGCCTATCCCTGCTGACATAATTCCATATATTATAATACATTAAATTATCAAGGAGAAACCAACATGAAAAAGATTATAGCCTTCTTACTTACCGTGATACTTGTTGTCTCACTTATCAGCTGCTCGGGCGGCAACGAAAATGCGCCCTCCGAAGACACAGACTCTCCCGCTGCATCCGACACATCGTCTGTCGACACCTCGGAAAACGCGCCCGACACATCTGAATCAAAGCTTGAAAGCATCACCGAATTTCCTTTCTTGAACGGTGCCGGAATGGGCTACATCGGCGCGCATGAGCTTCTGCACTACAACCTTATCAGCTCGAACGACGGTCTCGAGGACTCCTATCCCGTATTCAGGGATGCATATCCAGTTTCGACGACCGGACCGGCATACGATCCCACCGACGAGGAGCTCAAAATAGCCGAAAACAAGCTTCGCGACCTGCTTTGCCTGATATACGGAGAAGAAATTGCAAGCAATATTGAGATCGGATTGCGCCAAAATAAGGACTACGAGGTAGAAGAATACAAGCTTCCATGCGCCAATTACGAAAATACAGAAATAGTTTACGACGTGTCGGGCTATGTATGTATCACCGTCAACGGCACTCTTATTGACGAAGAGCTCATTAAAAGCTCACCTGCAAGCAATCAATATATCAAAACCGCGCTTGACTATGTCGGCATAAAGGATCCACTCGTTATAGCCGGTGACCAAACCATGGCTGTCTACGACATCTATGATAAAGCTTCGTTGGAATCGTCCGAAAGAAAGTTCGACTTTATCCCTTATGTCAGAGTCGGTGTGTACAGCACTTCCTCCAGCTCCTGTTCAGCGATTTCCATATACAACTCCGAAAACATATTCGAACTTGAGCCGACAAGCTACCCGACAGTTTCCTACACCGACGCACTTGAGTACGTCAAAACGGAATATCCCGATATAGATATGTCGACGCTTTCATGCCGCGCAAGATACGACAACGAGGCTTGCATTGGATACTACGTTCCGATATACGAATTTATCTTCAAAGGCAACAACGTGTCCGATGACTACTACCATGATGTTAAGATATCCGCTGTTGAATTCACTCCCGAGGTAGAGCTCCACTGAGCCAAAGCAGGGCATGCCGCAATCGCGGCATGCCCTGCTCTTATGTTTTTATTAAAGCTCGCAGTTTCCGACAGTTCTCGGGAAAGGAAGCACGTCGCGGATGTTGGAAACGCCCGTCAGATACATTACGCATCTTTCAAAGCCAAGTCCGAAGCCCGCATGGCGCGCCGAGCCGTATCTGCGAAGGTCGAGGTAGAAGTCATACGACTCGCGGTCGAGTCCCAGCTCGTCCATTCTCGCGGAAAGCTTCTCAAGGTCGTCCTCGCGCTGGCTTCCGCCGATGATCTCGCCGATACCGGGAACAAGGCAGTCCATCGCGGCAACCGTGCGACCGTCCTCGTTCAGCTTCATGTAGAACGCCTTTATCTCCTTCGGATAGTCGGTGACGAATACGGGACGCTTGAATATCTGCTCGGTGAGGTATCTCTCATGCTCTGTCTGAAGGTCGCAGCCCCAGTATACCTTGTAATCGAACTTGTCGTTATTCTTCTCAAGCAGCTCAACGGCCTCGGTGTAGGTCACGCGACCGAAGTCAGACGACGCAACATGCTCAAGGCGCTCGATGAGCCCGCGGTCAACAAAGGAATTGAGGAAGGTCATCTCCTCGGGTGCATTCTCCATTACATAGCGAATAATGTACTTGATCATCGCCTCGGCGAGATCCATATCGTCCGCAAGATCGGCAAAGGCGATCTCCGGCTCGATCATCCAGAATTCTGCGGCGTGGCGCGTCGTATTGGAATTCTCAGCACGGAAGGTGGGACCGAAGGTGTAGATATTCTTAAACGCCATGGCGTAGGTCTCGCCGTTCAGCTGACCGGATACGGTGAGGTTTGCGCTCTTTCCGAAGAAGTCCTCGGAGAAGTCGACCTTGCCGTCCTCGGTGCGGGGCAGCGCGTCCATATCCATCGTTGTAACGCGGAACATCTCTCCCGCGCCCTCGCAGTCGCTTCCCGTGATTATCGGTGTGTGTACGTACACGAAGCCCCTCTCCTGGAAGAAGCTGTGTATTGCATATGCCGCAAGCGAGCGAATGCGGAAGACTGCCTGGAACAGGTTTGTTCTCGGACGCAGGTGCGGTATTGTACGAAGAAACTCTATGCTGTGTCTCTTCTTCTGAAGCGGATAGTCGCTCGTGGACGCTCCCTCAAGGATAACCTCGTCCGCATGTATTTCAAAGGGCTGCTTCGCATCGGGAGTCAGAACCACACGTCCGCGCACCACAAGCGCGCATCCCACATTGAATTTGCCGATCTGTGCAAAATTTTCAAGCTTGTCGTCGTACACTATCTGTACAGGCTCGAAAAAGGTTCCGTCAGACAGGGTGATGAATCCGAAGCTCTTAGATGCACGGATGCTTCTTACCCAGCCGCCGACCGTAACATTGTCAAGGCATACGTGCTCCATATCACGGTAGAGTGTTTTTATTGAAGTCAGCTCCACAAGACTTTCCTCCGTAAATGTCCGAATTAGCCGTATTTCGGCTTAATATCAATATTATATCATAAATCAAACCGTTTGTAAACCGAAAGGCGGCATTTTCCAAGCTGCGGCGGAATTATTCGTGTGCGGTATCGGCGTGTGACAGCTCGCGGTATGTTTTCACGATAACCGCAGCCGACAGCACCACCGTAAGTATGTCGGACACGGGCATTAAATAAAGCACGCCGTCAAGACCGAACAGGCGCGGTAGCAGCCGTCGCCTATCATCACGGCAATGGCGAGGGCTATTACCGTCAGCGGGAACACTACTGTATTTGCCGCGTTGCCGTATGAGCCGAGGCAGGCGGCATTCGCTATGTATATCTGGTCGACGATATTGCACAGCGCACCGACAAGCAATGAGATTATGCAAGGCACGGCGCAGCGGCTCATCAGTCTCCCGAGCTTTTCCGTCGCAAGCAGCGCCTCGTTGTTCTTTTCCATTGAATTCTCTTTTTTCGCAAAAATAAAGGCGCAGTCACGGACTAAGCCGGACTTACACCCTTGCGGTTACTCGCTTTGTATTTATTATACACCTTTTCACCGAGCTTTTCAAAGGTATTTCCGCACAAAAATCGCATGCATTTTTCGCCCATCACGCCGTCACAACACCGATAAGGTCACGCTCATGCATACACCGACAGCGCCTCGCATAGGATTTACCTGAGAAAATACGAAAGGACGCGGTGCAGCGCCGCATTACAAAAATGGGACAGAAAACGACGGAATATGTATATTTGCCGGAAGGAGAGCGCCTGTTCAGCGAGGAAAACGCATATCTGACCTCGAGTCTGTCCGGAATGCGCCGCGCCATGGCTGACGGAACGATAATCGAGGGTCTTGTCACACGGTGCGACTGCGAAACCATGGAGCTGACGGTGGAGCTCGGCGCATTTTACGGCGTTATACCGCGTGAGGAGGTCATGCTGTGCGCCGACGGCGAGCAGGTTAAGGACATTGCAGTGATAACGCGCGTCGGAAAGGCCGCCGCGGTCAAGATAACCTCGATGGAATACACAGACGGCGGGGATGTGCGCTTTATTCTGTCGCGCCGCGCGGCGCAGCTTGTCTGTCGTGAGGAGTACATAAGCGCGCTGCGCCCGGGAGACGTTATCCCGGCAGGTGTCACGCACCTCGAAAGCTTCGGCGCCTTTCTCGACATCGGCTGCGGCATCGTGGCGCTTATGACGATCGACTCGATATCCGTATCGCGCATAAGTCATCCGCGCGACAGACTGAGGTGCGGAGACAAAATAATGTCGGTCGTAAAAAGCATTGAGCGCGACAGCGGCAGGATATACATGAGCTGCCGCGAGCTTCTCGGGACATGGGAGGAGAACGCAGCCGCGTTCAGAGCGGGACAGACCGTGACGGGGATCGTTCGCTCTGTTGAAAGCTATGGAATATTCGTCGAGCTGACGCCGAATCTTGCGGGGCTTGCTGAAAGCCGCGATGGCGTCGAGATCGGAGACGTCTGTGCGGTGTATATCAAAAGCATTATTCCCGAGAAAATGAAAATCAAGCTCGTGCTCATTGACAGTGCGCGTGGGAAACACGAGCAGCACTTCTCCCTCGGCTACACGCCTGTGCGTCATATCGACCGCTGGCGCTATTCCCCACTCTGCTGTTCTCGCATTATCGAAAGCGTGTTTGAGGAGTTATGAGCTCTCCGCAACATTTTTTCACTTAAACAAAACTCAAACATTTCTAAAAAGGAACGAAAACATCGGGAAGGTATAATATACTCACAAAAACAAAGCAACGTGAGGTACAACACAAATGAACAGAAACGACAAAGAATTTATCGTAAGTCGCATCCGCGAAAGCTACACGGAAAAGCAGAGCTCCGACATCGAGCGTCTTCGTGCGCTTGACGCGAGGGTTCGCCGCCCTGCCGATCTTTTCTCCTACATATCCGGCTCCGTCGGTGCGCTCGTGCTCGGAAGCGGAATGAGCCTTGTCATGACGGACATCGCGGAAAAGCTCGGCATTTCCGCCTCCACGTCGCTCGGCATCGCAGTCGGCGTTGTCGGACTCATCGCCGTATGCGTCAACTATCCGATACACAAGAAAATTCTCTCCTCACGCCGCCGCAGATTCGCTGCGGATGTTATCGCTCTCAGTGACAGCATCATGAAGGACTGAGGTGACGGTAATGCTGATAACTCAGATAAAGAAATTCTTCATCGGCGCTTTCGGTGATATGAAGCGCTCCGCCGCCGCACAGCACGAGCTTGACCGTGCGGAATTCGCAGCGACACGTGCAGAGAGCCGTGCAGCCTTCGAGAAGCATCGCGGACACAATACCTTTGCCGCGGCAAAGGCAGCAAGCGGCGAACGCCGTGCATCGCAGGAGACAGCACGCGAGGAAAGGCTCGCTGACGCGCAGCGACGCATTGCTGAGGCAAATGCACGCACAGAGGCTGCACGAAAGCATTAAACAGCCGAATACAAAACGACATCGTCAGAGACCCGCGTGGGAGGTGACGATGTCGTCCTTTTATTTCAATATCAGCTCGCACAGCCCGTCAAGAGAGTCGAGCACGGGAAAGCCCGTCGCCTCAAGGCGCTCTCTGTCCATGTGCCCTCTTGCAACAAGCACGCAGTCCGCACCGCAAAGGCGCGCGACCTCGGCGTCATGTACGCAGTCGCCGACAAAGAGAACGCGCTCTCCGCAGGGCAGGCTCAGCGAGCGCACAAATTCACGTCCGCGCTCTGCCTTACTTTTCCCGAGATTATCTCCGACTCCGAGAATGTGCTCAAAGCTTCCGTCAAGCCCGTAGGAGGCTACCTCTCGCATCAGCCTCGTCTGCTCCGTCGCAGAAAGAATTGCCATTCTTACACCTGCCTCACCGAGCGCGCGAAGTGCTCGCGGTACGTCGTCAAACAGGCGCGAGCTCGTGCTTTGCAGGGTGTATTCGGCAACATACTCCTCAGCCAGGGCATCGAAGCTTTCGCTTTTAAGGTCGAAGCCAACCTTGGTATAGAAGTCCGAGATAGGAAAGGAAAACAGTCTGCGGTATCGCTCGACATTCTCGGGCGCGGGCAATTTGTGTCGCGCGAGCATTGAGCACACCGTATCAAAATTTGCCGTCACGTCGTCAAGCAGCGTGCCGTTCCAGTCCCACATAAGGTATGTGTATTTTCCGCTCATTTTCTCACAAGGACATCTGTTATCTCGCAGACGTACATTCTGTGGAAGCCGTCCTTCTCATAATACGAAAGCGGGGTCTTATCGGAAAACGCCTCCGGCTTTATATCGTCCGCATAAAGCTTTCTCAGCTTCAGCACGGTCACAGCCTCGTCGAAATACACGCTTCTGCCACCTTCGACGCTCTCGAATACGGGAGTCAAAGCACAGTGCGCCGTCTTATCGGTGTCACGTCCGCTGTTTCTGCCGCAATACGTCAGCTCCTCGCGCCGCTCTCCTCCGAAGAACGACAGCGTCATCAGCTCGCCGGTCTCCGTAAACGAAAAGGTGTGTCGCTCCGGTCTGACAAACACGAATGCCACCGGTTTTCCCCACAGCACTCCGACGCCGCCCCAGCTTGCGGTCATGGTGTTGTAGTCACTTCCGAATTTCTCTCCGTCTCCGTCGCGTGCCGCCGTCACGAGCATCCAATCGTGACCGATCATGTGCAGAGGATTTGACGTCAGCTCATACGGTGATACGCTGGCAAAACTGTTCATGTTCTTCTCCTTTCACCCTGTCTGCTCATCAGAAATTCTGTGAGTTCCAGCCCCATTCGGAAATCTCCGAATACTTAATGTAAATTCTGTCCGCGGCGATGCCGAGCTCCCTTGAGAGCATGTCGCAAAGCGCCGCCGTCAGTCTCTCGTAGGTCGCACTGTCAGTGCTTCCGAATATGCTGACGCTTGCTATCGCGCAGGGTGCGTCGCTTCCCGCAAAGGTCATAAAGCACTCGCCCTCGACCGAGGTCATAAGCCATCTCTCGCTCTTTCCGGGAATTATCGAAATTTTCTCCCCAAGCTGCGAGGCAATGTCCGAGCACTGCTCTGCTGTCAGCTTTTTGTTTGTTTTAAGCTCAATATAAGGCATGCGATGCCTCCTTTCCTGTTCTATGTAATTATATTCCGCGACCGCGCGAGTCATTCGCCGTCCGCGTCACACACAAAGCCCGCGCGGAACAGCTCCCGTGCGCGCGCAGCATTTCCCGTCATGTACAGAAAGCCGAACAGGCACTCAAGCCCGGTCGCGCGTCTGTACTGCGAGGGCGTTGCATGGCGCGGAACTCCGGAATGCACGCTGTTTCTTCCGCGGCGGAACATATCCGCCTCCTCCTCCGTGAACAAAGGAGCTATCACCTCGAGCGCACGGCACTGTGCCTCTGCGGTAACATATTTCAGCGACGCCACGCTCGGCGTCTTGGTTCCGAGGCGTGTCAGCCTCTCTCTTACAAGTATTTCGAGCACACAGTCGCCGAGATAAGCAAGCGATGACGCCGAAAGCTGCATTGCCTCATGCATCGTCATCGGCTCGAAGGGAAAAATATCCGTATTATCCATACAAACGCTCCGTTTTTCAAGTATTGTGTCATCAGTCGCCCGCTCGGCAGATCACAGCCGAGCCGAGCACGCGCTCGCCGAGGTCATCCTCGCAGGTAAACACTGCAAGCTGACCGGGAGTCGGCGCTCTTTGAGGCTCGTCGAATACGACGCGAACGTCGCTTCCGTCCCTACAAATACGCGCCGGTGCTCCGCGGTGAGAATATCTGATTCGGACGCTCACCCGCTCGGGTAAGGCGTCACAGCCGATAAGCACAGCGTCTCGCGCAATTATCTCTCGCTTCATGAGCTCCGAGTCGTCACCGAGGACAACAGTGTTGTCCTTTGCACGCCGCTCAAGGACGAACATGTGTCGACCGAGCGCAATTCCGAGCCCTCGCCGCTGACCTACCGTGTAGCACATATGCCCGCGGTGACGTCCGAGCAGCTCGCCGTCAGAGGTGATGTAATTTCCCGCCGTGTGCGTCACTCCTCGGTATCTCTCTATGAATGAGGCGTAATCGCCGTCCGGGATAAAGCATATGTCCTGGCTGTCCTTCTTGTGCGCCGTGCAGATATCAAGGCTGTCGGCGATCGTGCGTATTTCGTCCTTTGTATACCCGCCGAGCGGCAGGACAACGCGCGAAAGCTTTTCCTCGCCGACCGCCGCGAGCACATACGACTGATCCTTTCGGGTATCGCGCGCTCTGTACAGACGCGTTCTGCCGTCGGGAGCATGTATTATCCGAGCATAATGTCCGCTCGCCACGGCGTCAAAGCCGTGACACATCGCCCACCGCAGCAAAAGACCGAATTTTATCTCGCGGTTGCATACAACGCACGGGTTCGGCGTCTGCCCCGCCTCATAGGCGGAAACAAAGTATTCCTTGACGCAGCTGTCAAACTCCGTCGATATATCGAGCACATGATGAACAAGTTCGAGAGCATCGCACGCCGCACGCGCGTCACGCACGTCCTGCGAGTCGACAGCATCCGACGACGTGACAAAGGTCACGCCCTCCACACAGTGTCCGTCCCGAAGGAGCAATGCCGCCGCGACCGAGCTGTCGACGCCCCCGCTCATTGCCGTAAGTATCTTCATACAGTTCCCTCAAATTACTGCTTTTTCAGCTTTTTTGTCACACCACCTGCGATAAAGCACGCCTCCTCACTGCGAAGCAGCAGGCTTGCAGCAAAGTATACGGGAGCCGCCGCGCACACCGAAAGCGCAAGCTTCACAAAAACGTTTTCGGAAAACGAGGACACAAGTATTATCACGGGTATCATGACGCAGGCGCAAAGCACCGACGTTGCGATATCGACCGCGTCTCTGCCGACAAAGCGGCACACGCCCGTACGGTGAGCGGCGATAAGATTTATCGCAAGGTTGATAACCGTCGCTACAGCGCAGACGAGTGCTATCTCGCCGACTCCGAGCAGGTCACCGAACACCGTAACGAGAAGGATATTGAACACCATCGAGGCGATAGAGGATATCATGGGAATGCGTGGCTTGTTTGCCGCAAACAGCGCCTTGACAAGAACCTCGTTGGCAGCCATGAATATCATTCCCACAGCATAGCGCGAAAGCGCCTCTGCCGTAATCGCAGTGTCGGAGGCGGTGAACTGACCTCTCTCGTAAACGATAGCCGTAAACGGCTCTGCAAGGCAGATCACACCCACGGTTATCGGAGCGATTATGTAAATGAGCGTCTTTATCGACGTGCGTATGAGGCGTGAGGCTCCCTCGCGGTCACCCTCCGCCTCCGCGCGGGAGAAATACGGAAAGAGAAGATTCGTCGCAACGAAGGAGAATATTCCGACAATCATGGTGTAAAGGCGGTTCGCGTAATCAAGCGCCGTTATCGCGCGGCCGTTGTCGATGCCCGACGCCAGACGCGTGTTGATAAGATTGCATATAGCGATAGAGGATATCATGGGAATGCGTGGCTTGTTTGCCGCAAACAGCGCCTTGACAAGAACCTCGTTGGCAGCCATGAATATCATTCCCACAGCATAGCGCGAAAGCGCCTCTGCCGTAATCGCAGTGTCGGAGGCGGTGAACTGACCTCTCTCGTAAACGATAGCCGTAAACGGCTCTGCAAGGCAGATCACACCCACGGTTATCGGAGCGATTATGTAAATGAGCGTCTTTATCGACGTGCGTATGAGGCGTGAGGCTCCCTCGCGGTCACCCTCCGCCTCCGCGCGGGAGAAATACGGAAAGAGAAGATTCGTCGCAACGAAGGAGAATATTCCGACAATCATGGTGTAAAGGCGGTTCGCGTAATCAAGCGCCGTTATCGCGCGGCCGTTGTCGATGCCCGACGCCAGACGCGTGTTGATAAGATTGCATATAGGGGTCGTCCACGTTCCGATAAGGATCGGGAGCGCGTTCTTCGCGGCACGGAAGATATCCGGGTCAAGAATATTAGCACGCGGCGAATATCTGAAGCCGAGCGAATACGCCTTCGGAAGCTGTATGAACGCCTGCGACGCCCAACCGAGAAGCATTGCAACGGCGAGTCCGATGATGCCGAAAAATCTGTTCAGCGTAAACAGATACGCGACCATTATGCAGTTCGACACAAGACTGATGAGCGCTGGAAGGTTGTACTCGCCCATCGACTGAAGGATACCGACAAACGAAAAGGCAAGCCCCGTGAAGATTATCATCGGAAACATTATCCTTGTCAGCTTGACCGCAAGAGCGGCTGCATCTGACGGGATATCGGGTGCGATAAAGCCGATGAGCGGCTGAGCGAATACGATTCCGATAACGGTCATCACGACGCACACGATGATTATGAGATTCACATACGAGTTCGCAAAGCGCATTGCATCCTTCTTACCCTTCTTTACGAGCACGGAATTGAACACGGGGATGAATGCGGCTGAAACGACACCGCCTATGATAAGGTCAAAGATCGTGACGGGAAGCTTGGAGGCGGCGGTGTACGCAACAGATTCCGTGCCGGTGCCGTAAAAATTGGCAACAAGCGTGTCGCGGAAAAGCCCGAGAAGCTTCGAAAGGAGTATTATCACACTCATAACGGCAGCGCTCGAAAGGAGCGTGCTCTTTTGCTTTTTTTCTTTCATATTTCAGCATCCTTCTCCCGCAGCTGCGGGAATAAATATGTACGTTTAATTTTATCACAAATACGTGTCCGTGTCAATGCCGACGGCGCAGCGCTCGGTGAAACGAAAAGCTGTTGCACACATGAGCGCCGTGTGGTATAATATTGTCGTTGCAATATTAATTATCTCGGAGGCTTTACTATGTCAGAAAAACACCCTTCCCCGCTCGGCGGGCTATCGCGTGTCGCGCAGCGTCTCGGCAAAAAGCGGAGCATCATTCTCGGCGCGTGCGTCCTGCTCGCGCTTGCAGCAATTATCTGTATTTCCGTCCTCGGCAAGGACTCCGCAGACACTGGCTCGGCTGAAGCTACGGCGCGCGCTGCTCTCGACGCGTATTTAAGCTTCGACAGCGAGAAAACGCTCTCGCTCTTTCATGAAAAATACATAAGCTTTGCCGCGGACAAGTATTA
>CAYNHY010000046.1:0-12510 GCA_964397225.1 uncultured Ruminococcus sp. | reverse complement strand
GGCCAAAGGGGGCAGACTGTAAATCTGTTGTCACTGACTTCGATGGTTCGAATCCATCTTCCCCCATTAAAAGCATCGACTTTGTCGGTGCTTTTTTGGTGAAACGGCTCCGTACCCGTCGCGGGTGTCTGAGCTTCTTACCCATAAAATACAATGCTTAAAGGTGAACCGTATGCAGCCGATCGAAATCACAGCTCAAATCATAGGCATAGTTGCCATGACGTTCAATATATTATCCTATCAGGGAAAAAGTCAGAAGACCGTACTGCTTTTGCAGCTGCTCGGCTCAACGCTTTTCGCGGTGAATTTTCTGCTGCTCGGCGCTGCCGTCGGCGGAATAATGAATATCATCGCCGTAATACGCGCCGGCGTATTTCTTTACCGCGACAAATTCAAGGCTGACAGCGTTTATTGGTTTACGGCTTTCATAGCCTCGTATATCGCGGTGTATGTATTGAACTTCACAGTGTTCGGCAAGGAGGCAACGGTATTCAATCTTATAATCGAGCTGCTGCCCGTTATCGGCATGATTTCGATAACTGTCGGCTACAGGCTGAAGGACTCCGCGGGCATCAGAAAATGCGGGCTTGTCAACTCGCCCTCGTGGCTCATCTACAATATTTCGGCAGGCTCGTGGGGCGCTATCCTCTGCGAAACGTTCACACTGGTCTCCATCTTTGTCGGAATATTCAGACACGACAAGGAAGCTGACAGACAGCAGTAATACGACGCGAATATCTTCACCGGAGACCTCGGGACAGCTCGAAGTCTCCGGCTTTTTCAGTTTCCCCGCGGCGCTGCACGTCTTTTTTGCGTCCGCGCAGGCAAAAAAATCAAAAATTCTGTTGCTATTCGCCGCACGTTGTGGTATACTTATATCGGTGTTTCATATATTAAAGCATTGATGAAGTCGGCAAATTCCGCACAAGCGTCAAAGAGAGACCGTACTCGGCTGAAAGACGGTTACGCGGCGGCAGGCGCCCTTCCCTTCGGAGTCGGCAAGGTAAAGCTTGCCGCGGGTGTGCCCGTTACAGCTTTTATGAGTGTTGGCTCGTGCCGGAATTCCGGGTGGTACCGCGGAGTGCTTTACTCCGTCCCGCGACAGCGTTTGCCGTTTTGTACGGCTCGTGCGCTGCTTCGCGGATTTTTTATTTTGAGCACCCTCTCCCGCGCGGAGAGATAACCGAAACAGTATAGCTTCCCATACAGAAAGGATAATTGTATGTCAACAAGAACAGCAGAGGTGCGGCAGTCTTTTCTTACCGCGCTTGAGCTTGCCGCAGGTGCGGACGAGCTTGAAAGGCTCAGAGTCGAATACATCGGCAAAAAGGGACTCGTCACGGAGCTTTTGAAGGAAATGAAAAACATTCCGAACGAGGAGAAGAAGAGCTTCGGTCAGGAGGTAAATGAACTCAAGGGCTTTGTTTCCGACAGCCTTGCCGAGCGTCGTGAGACACTGAAGCAGCTCGAGCTTCAGCGTGAGCTCGACGCAATGCCGGAATTCGACCTTTCCGTCCCAGCAAACCTTGAGCGCGGCTCGTATCACCCGATCACGCTCGTTCAACGTCAGTGCGAGGAGATATTCCGCTCGATGGGCTTTACCGTCGAGGACTACAGCGAGATCGTAACGGACTATGAGTGCTTTGAGTCGCTCAATATCCCGAAGAACCACCCCGCGCGCGACATGCAGGACACCTATTACCTCGAGAACGGTCAGCTTCTCAAGAGCCAGACCTCCGCAGCACAGAACGCAATCTACAAGAAGTACCGCGACGCGCTCATCAACGAGGGCAAGCCCATTAAAGCTATATTCCCCGGCAGATGCTTCCGCAACGAGGCTACCGACGCCTGCCACGAGAATACCTTCTTCCAGATGGAGGGCGTCATGGTCGACCGCAATATCTCCATATCGAACCTCATATTCTTTATGAAGACGATGCTCTCCGAGGTCTTCGGACGTGACATTAAGGTGCGCCTGCGCCCGGGCTTTTTCCCGTTTGTCGAGCCTGGCTTCGAGCTTGACATCAGCTGCCTTATCTGCGGCGGCGAGGGCTGCCCCTCCTGCAAGCACAGCGGCTGGCTCGAGCTTTGCCCCTGCGGCATGATACACCCCGCGGTGCTCCGCGCGGGCGGAATCGACCCCGACGAGTATACAGGCTTTGCCTTCGGACTCGGACTGACGAGACTTGTTATGATGAAGTACGGCATTAAGGACATCCGCGACCTCAACAGCGGAAGCCTTAAGGTACTCTCGCAGTTTACGGACGATAAATAAGAAAGGAGATCACGACATATGCTTTTGTCAATGAATTGGATACGCGACTTTGTCGACCTTTCGGGGCTCGACACTCTCGAGCTTATAAACAAGTTTTCTCTCTCGACCGCCGAGGTGGAGAACGAGATATTCTTCAAGGGAAGCGATATCTCCGGCATCGTCTGCGCAGAGATACTCAGCGTGGAGGATCACCCGAAGTCAAGAAAGCTTCACCTGCTGAAGGTGGACGCCGGCGAAGGCGAGCCTGTTGACGTTGTCTGCGGCGCTCCCAATGTCCGTGTCGGAATGAAGACCGCCTTCGCAAAGCTCGGCGCGCAGATCGGCGACATTACGATCGCGCCCCGCGCTCTTGCCGGCTACACCTCCAACGGAATGTGCTGCTCCGAACGCGAGCTCGGCATCAGCGACTCCGGCGACGGAATCATGGAGCTCGACAGCACAATTCCGACAGGACGCGACCTCAAGACCGTTTTCGACATCGACGACATCGTGTTCGAGGTAGACAATAAGTCGCTTACAAACCGTCCCGACCTTTGGGGGCATTACGGCATTGCGCGCGAATTTGCCGCTCTTGCGGGACGCGAGCTCAAGAGCCTCGACACGGCAGACCTTTCCGTGTACGACAAGCTCGAGCACGTCGATCTCAAAATCGAGGATCCGCTCTGCTACAGATATTCCTGCCTGCGCTTTGAGGGCATCACACGTCACGAGAGCCCTGTCAATATGAAGATACGTCTCCACTATTGCGGAATGCGCGCACTCAATTTTCTCGCCGACCTTACAAACTACATGATGCTCGAGCTCGGACAGCCGATGCACGCCTTCGACTCGCGCCGCGTCGAGAAAATACGCGTTCGCCGCTTCGATGAGCCCTTCAACTTCACGACCCTCGACGGCAACGAGAGAAGGTGCGACGAAAACACTCTCATGATCTGCAACGGCGACACACCCGTCGCTATCGCCGGAATTATGGGCGGACTTGACTCCGAGATCGTTGACGACACAAGCTCTCTCACACTCGAAAGCGCGACCTTCGACGCCGCCTCCATCAGAAAATCCACCGTTCGTCTGTCACACAGAACAGACGCCTCCAACAGATACGAAAAGAGCCTTGACCCCGAGATGACAACGCTTGCCATCGCAAGATTCGTTAAGCTTCTCTGCGATGCCGACAGCGGCGCTGTGGTCACCTCCGCTCTCACCGACGAATACGTTAAGCACTACGACGACGTGAAGCTCGACTTCGACAAGGCCTTTGTCGACAGATACACAGGAATCGAGATCTCAAACGAGACTATCGTCAAGACGCTCACCTCTCTCGGCTTCGGCGTCTCTCTTGAGGACGACCGCTTCAGCGTTACCGTGCCGAGCTGGAGAGCGACGAAGGATGTCACCATCAAGGCTGACATTATCGAGGAGATCACACGCATCTACGGATACGACAACTTCGATATCCACACCGCAAGTGCTCCGCTTTACCCCGTTCGCGCAGACCGCGAAAAGAGCGACGAGGACCGTATAAAGGACATCCTCGTAAAGCGCTTCTCGCTCCATGAGCTCCATTCCTATGTTTGGACCTATTACGACGAGTACAAGGCTCTCGGGATCGAGCTCGAGGACAATGTCGAGCTCGTCAACGCGACAAACCCGAACATCAAGACCATTCGCTCGTCCATCATTCCGACTCAGCTGTGCCAGCTCAAGGCAAACACGTCCTTTGCGCCCTCGCTCGGCGTATTCGAGATCGGCAGAGTCGTAAACGGACTTCGTGAGGACGGTCTCTGCGACGAGCACAAGATGCTCGCGATAACGCTCTACAGCAAGACCGAGGACACACAGAGCCTCTACTTCAAGCTTCGCGACATGCTCGCCGTCATTACCGACGACATAAAGCACGAAGCTCTTGAGTTCAGAGCCTCCTCCGCCGCGCACTCCTATGAGCATCCGAAGAATCTCAACGAGATCTACTGCGCCGGCGTGAAGCTCGGACGCATCGGCATTGTCTCGCCCACGGTTGCGCGCAATATCGACAAGAAGGCGAATATCGTTTTCGCCGAGCTCGACAGCGCTGTCTTTGCAACGCTTGATAACCGCAGCATCGCCTACGACGTTCCCTCTCGCTTCCCCGAGATCGAGCTTGATCTGTCGTTCGTCAGCGAGACCTTCAGACCCATCTCCGAGACAATTGCCGCCGAGAATTGCCCGCTTATAAAGAAGCTTTCCGTCGCGGACGTTTATACCGACGAGAACGGAAAATCCATCACCGTAAGACTTCTCTTCTCTCACCCCGAAAGAACGCTCACAAAGGAAGAGGTTCTCGACGTTGTGGGACATGTAACCGAAAGGCTCGAAAAAGAGGGCATCACACTTAAAAACAAGGTTCAGATGTAAAGGAGCGCTTGAAATGGTATACAGAATGAATATCGCAGGTCTCGACCGCGAGCTGACTATCTGCCCGCTCAATGACGAGCTTTCCATCGCAGGCTTTATAATGTTCGGTGACCCGGAGCTCACAACGGCATGCGCCGAGGAGCTTCTGAAGCGCGCACCGGAATACGATTATATTCTCACCGCCGAGGCTAAGGGCATTCCGCTTGCGCACGAGATGTCGCGTCTTGCCGGAAACCGCCGCTACTGCCTTGCAAGAAAGAAGCCGAAGCTTTACATGACGGACATCGTCGAGGTAAACGTCCGGTCGATAACGACAAAGGGCGCGCAGAAGCTTTACCTGGACGGCGCGGAGGCTGCGCTGATGAAGGGCAAGCGCATACTTATCGTGGATGACGTCATTTCCACAGGTGAGAGTCTTGCGGCTCTTGAAAAGCTCGCGGAAGCCGTCGGCGGCAGCATTGTCGGACGCATGACCGTCCTTGCCGAGGGCGACGCCGCAGAGCGAGACGATATAATATACCTTGAAAAGCTCCCGCTCTTTACTCCCGACGGAAAGCCGCTCGATTAAGCGCAAAACAGTACACGATTTCAAATAAAAAAAGGAAGGTCGCCTGTCGCGGTCTTCCTTTTTTTCGCTGTTTGAGCTGAAGCTGCGATGCGTCAGCTCTCGCCGTTTTCACAGCAGATGAGCGTGTTGTTTTCAATTTTATATACTCTCGCGCATACGGACAGAACCGAGCTTCTGTGCGTCGTTACGATGCACGTCACCCGACGCCTTGCGATATTTTCAAGTATGCGCTGCTCGGTCTCGGAGTCAAGCGCGCTCGTCGCCTCGTCAAGGAGCATTACGGGCGCCTGCCTGAGCATGGCACGTGCAATGCTCAGGCGCTGTGCCTGCCCCTCGGATATTCCCTTTCCGCCCTCGCCGATAACACTGTTTATGCCGTCGCTCATTCGCGAGACGAAGTCCCACGCACATGCGTCACGAAGCACCTGCTCAAGCTGCGCGTCGTCGGCGTCCGGGCACGCCATTCGAAGATTCTCGGCAATGCTTCCCGCCATGACCGTGTTTCCCTGTGGTACGTAGGAAATGCAATATCGCGTGGAAACACCGAGCGGATACGAGGTCTCCTCCGCGTCCACAAGCTCGAGCGTGCCGCTCTCGGCAGATATCAGACCAAGAATCACGCGAAGAAGCGTCGTCTTTCCCTCTCCCGACGGTCCGACAAGAGCCACCGTCTCGCCTGGGCGCGCAGTAAGGCTCGCCCTGTCAAGTACGAAATCCGTGCCGTCCCTGTATTTCACGCAAACATCCTTCAGATAAACGCCGCAGCTTCCGATGTGCGGTACCGTACGCTCGGCATCCGGCTCCTTTTCAAGCGATGTTATCTCGCGAAGGCGCTCAGCCGCCACCGAGCCCGAGAGTGCCGACGGCACGAGCGATATCAGTGACGAAAACGACGAGCCGAGCGTGCCGCGCTGCTGCAAGAAGAACACCATTGTTCCGAGCAAAATATCTCCCCGCCACAGCCTGTAAAGGCAGTACGCAAGCGCCAGATACTGCACCGCCGTGCTCATCGCCGTCAGGCAGATATTCGTGCGTATCATAAAGCCGTTGTGCTCAAGCGATGCCTCGCGAAGTCTCTCGCGACGGCGAGTCAGCTCCTCAGACACGCTCTGCTCAACGCCAAAGCTCTTGAGCGTGTCGATATTGCGGAAGGTCTCGCTCTCGAAGGCTGAAATATCGCTCGAAACACGCCTGAGCGAGGCGGCGTAGCTTCTCTGCTTCTTTATCAGCCGACGCGACGAAAGGAACAGTATCGGCGTCGAAGCAAAGCATATCAGCGCCATTATGGGATCATAATAAAGGATCGCCGCAAGCGTCGCGGCAACTGTGAATATATGTATCAGCGCGTTTGGCAGCCAGCTGACCGCATTGCTCGCAACGGTCGGAATGTCCGAGCCGAAGCGATTCAGGAGGTCTCCCGTCGAAAAGCGCGACAGCTCCGTCCAGTCGGAATAAATAAAGCTGTCGAACGCTCCCGCGAGCACGTCGTTTTGCATGTCGATATAAAGCCTCGCACTGAAGCGCGACGCCAAACTTCGAACGCCGAGTGCCAATGCCGCACCCACCAGCGCGAGAACGGCAAAGCACGCCGTCCGCCTCGCATCAAGCACGGCTATCGCGTCGATAAGATACTTCGACACAATTCCCGTGAGGATCGAAAGCGCGCTTGTCACCATTCCGAGCACTGTGTATATTACAACGGAGCGGCTGCGGCATCTTGTAAACGAAAGTATCCATTTCCAGTCGGAAAATATCTGTCGCAGCGTTCCGTTTTTATATTTTTCCTTGATAATTCCGACGCTGCCGCGCTGAGCATCCTCGTTACTTATCATTCTGACACCTCCTTCGGCCGATTACGTCCTTTCAGCCGCAAATTGACTTATTTTTATTGCATGGCTGAAAAAAATATGATATAATGTACCATGAGTGAAATTTACAGCAAGTGACAAAGTTGGGGTAAGCCATGACAGATATTCATTGCCATATACTGCCGCACGCGGACGACGGCGCGCAGAGCCTAGAGGACGCCCTTGAAATGGCGCGCGCTGCGTGCGAATGCGGAGTTACCCGTCTTGCGGCAACGCCGCACTTCTTCGGTGCTGAGCGCTCGCTGCCGCTTCTTTCGGAGCTGTCGCGGAAATTTCGTTTTTTTTCACAGGCACTTGACGAGCACGGAATTCCACTCACGCTGTTCGACGGAGCCGAGGTGCTTTGCACAGAGGAGACGCCGTCGCTTGCAAGGCATTCGCAGCTCCCCACTCTCGGTCGCGGAAAATACGTCCTTTGCGAATTTTATTTCGATGAGTCGGTAAGAAGGATATCAAGCATTGTCGAGCGCATTGCCGCTGCGGGATATATTCCCGTAATAGCGCATCCCGAGCGCTACGATGCCTTCGGTCACGACCCGAGCATTGCGGGATATTTTTTCAACGCAGGCTTCCCTCTCCAGCTAAATCGCGGAAGCATCCTCGGAAGCTTCGGAGAGCGCGCGCAGATGAGTGCAAGTTACCTGCTGTCACACGGTCTGTGCCACGCTGTCGCAAGTGACGCGCACAGCCCACGCAGAAGGACGACCTACATGGCTGACGCACGCGACATCGTTGCGCGACGCTACGGACAGGCTCTGTCGAATGCGCTGTTCTGCGAAAACCCCACAAGAATACTGCACGGCAAGCGCGTGCTCGAGCCCGACGAGCTTTGAGAAATACAAGGCGCGCAGCGGAGGCTCAGCCTTCACCTGAAGGATATTTCTTTGAAATATCCTTCGCCGACCATATTATACCACGAAGCAAAAATGCTTGCTTGCAAAGGCATTTTTGCGAGGTCGTCAATCGGGCGGGCGTGGCTTTGCCGCGCGGTGTAGGAGCAGCCTCCACCTGAAGGATATTTCTTTGAAATATTCTTCGCCGACCATATTATAACATATTTTACTCGGAAGTTCCAGTACTATTTTATTTCTGCACAGGAGGACACACCTTGAAACTGATAAAAACCGCGCTGATCGTCGCCTTTGTCGCGCTTCTTGCCGCGTTTATCTTTTCCGAATACCGTTCAAATTCACTCGGACTCGATGAGGGTCCGACGCTTAACGTTCCGGACAGCATTCCCGAGATATCCGTAAATGACTCTAAGGAGCTCCTGCTCGACGGCGTAACTGCTTACGACACACAGGACGGCGAGCTTACCGCCGAGGTCGAGATCTCCGGAATATCCCGACTTCTTTCCGATAACACCGCTGAGGTCACGTATATCGTCTTCGACAGTAACGACAATATGGCAAGCGCCTCACGCAGATTTAAGTACACCGATTACAGCAAACCGACAATATCACTCGTTTCCCCTCTCGTCCTTCCTACAGCCGACACCACCGGGCTTATATCACACTTTACCGCAAGCGACGTTATCGACGGTGATATCTCCGAACGCGTCCGCATCTCGTCACTTGTTCCGAGCTCCGACAGCAATATATATTACGTCTCTGTGCTCGTTTCAAACAGCATGGGCGACTCGGCAAAGCTGAAGCTTCCGGTCATTATCTCTCCGGACGCGAATGCACCCGTCATTACGCTTTCTTCATATCTTGAATATGTCGATGCGGACGCCGCCTTCGACCCTGCCGCATTCATCTCCTCCGTTACGTATCTCGGCGAGAGCCTGTCGCGTGACGTCGTGAAGATAACAAGCAACGTCGACACCTCGACGACGGGTACATATCACGTATTTTACGAATACACACTGAACGACCACACGGGACGTGTCGCACTGACCGTCTCCGTTCGCTGAGGAGGTGTCGGACATGAGCAAGAAAAAAGTCTTTTTCCGTCTGAAGGATCTATCGCCCGCATGCATTATTCGAATGCTTGTACGTCACGCATGGATGCTCGTGCTTTCGGCTCTCACCTGCGCTATGGCAATGTCGCTGGCGCTCAGCTATCTGCACACACCGCTTTACCGCGCGGAAATGACATGGGCAGTCACCGCAAGAAAATCCTCAGCTGTTGTAAACACAAGCGTCTCCGTAACGAGCGAAGTCGCGAAGGTGCTCGCGGAGCTTCTTGAAACGGACGTTATAAACAACACCGTTCGCGACTCCTCTGAAAAGCTTGCAGCCTTCGGCGGCAGCTTCTCGGCGTCTCAGGTGCCGGAAAGCAACTTTATCACAGTCTCCTGCACCGACGTTACGCCGAAGGGCGCCTTTCTGGCACTTCGCGCGCTGACCGACCACTTCCCGGACATTGCGAAATATGTCTCGCAAAACACCGTGCTTCAGGTCATACGCGAGCCGTCCGTGTCGTCAAGGTCGATCAATTCGCTCAACGCCCGCGCGTATACGGCATTTGCTGCCGTCGGCGGCGCGCTCGCAATGGCGGCGCTGCTCGTGCTCATTATGCTTCGCCGTGAAACCGTTCAAACACTCTCCGGTGCAAAGCGCTTGCTCGACGCACCGATAATCGCCTCGCTCTCTCACGAGAAAAAGCAGAACGCCTCGCACGCTATATTTCACCGCGCACGACGCACATCGATGCTTATCACGTCGCCCACTGTCTCCTCGGTCTATTCCGAGCAGATAAACACCGTCTGCTCGCGTCTCGAGCATGAGCATGACGCAAGCGGTGCGCGCGTATTTGTGGTAACCGGTGTCGGCGAGGACGAGGGCAAGTCCACCGTTTCAGCCAATATAGCAACAATGCTTGCGCTCAAGGGACGCCGCGTCGCTCTTGTCGACGCGGACTTCCGTAAGCCCGCCATGAATACTATCTTCGGTGACGCCTACAGCTCCGAGCTGCCGCTCAATCAAATGCTTCGCAAGCCGTTTTCAAAGGAAAACTTTCTCAGCTGTATCGTCCGCCACAGCGATTACGGACTCTACATGTGCTTTTCAAACGAGCCCGACTTCCGCCTGCCCGAGCTTCTTTGCAGCGACGTAATGCGGAAATTCCTGCGTCAACTCTGCGTCTTCGATTTCGTTATCGTCGACACGCCTCCGCTCGGACTCTTCAGCGACGCAGAAACGCTTGCCGACTTTGCCGATGCTTCGCTGCTTGTTGTACGTCAGGATCGCACATCGGCATGCGACATAAATGACGCCGTTGACACGCTTCGTCAAACACGAAGCAAATTTCTCGGCTGCGTTCTAAACGATATGCTCGAAGCTCTGCCGCAAGGCTACGGCTACAGCCGCCGCTACGGCTACGGCTACGGCATGACATCAGCTTCAAAGGAAAGCTCTAAAACGGGAGGTGATTCCGATGGAAAGTGAAAAGCGCGCTCAGTCCGAGCTTACTCCCATCGACCTTTCAGCGCTCGCAGACAGACTTATCGGTGTGCTGAGGCGCACGTGGTATATCATACTCATCATAGCGCTTGCGGGTGGCGCGGTAACGACTTACCGTGCGAAGAAAAGCTATGTCCCGATATATGAGGCAAGTGCCTTCTTCTCGGTCGACTCCGGCTATTCCGAAAGCGATATATTCAGCTCAAGCTATTACGACAGCCGCGCCGCCGAGCAGCTTGCCGAGACCTTCCCGTACCTTCTCGGCACGGGAGTTATGAGTGATTTGATAACGGAAGCCCTCGGACGCAGCTATCTCGGAGGAACAATATCTGCTGCCGCTGTCGCAAACTCAGGAATGCTCGTTATGCGAGTTACAAGCACCTCGGCGCAGGACGCCTTTGACATTCTGAATGCGGCAATAGACTGCTATCCTCAGCTGGCGTCCTACATGGTCGACGATCCGCAGCTCATTCTTCGCGAGGAGCCGGTAATACCGACTCAGCCAGCACGTGCATTCTCCTACAAGACACCCTTTATTAAAGGCTGTCTGATATCAGCGGCAGTCTCCCTGGCAATCGCATTTCTCATCTCGCTGTTCATTCGCAGAGTAAACGACACCGAGCAGCTGAAGAAGGAATTCAACCGTCCCGTAATGGCGGTGCTGCCGCAGATCGATGCGAAGAAGCGTCGGCGCAGCACTGCACCGACTGTATCCGTCGCAAGCAACGAGCTGTTTTCCGAATCCTTCAAGCGGCTGCTGCATAAGCTTCGCCGAAGGCTCGAGGATATCGGCGGGCGCACGGTGCTTGTTACAAGTACTCACAAGGCAGAGGGAAAAACGACACTTTCCGTCAACCTTGCGCTCACCGCCGCCGCTGAGGGGCAACGTGTTGTAATTGTCGACGCTGATATGCGAAATCAAAGCGTCGCACAGCGCCTTTCGGCGGAAAGCTGCCCTGTCGGCTTGCTTGAGCTGACAAGAAGGCGCGATGCCGATGTGCTCTCCGCTCTCAGGCAGCTCGACGACACCTCGCTTTTTTATCTCTCGTCGGACAGCGTCGTCGGAAACAGATATTCCGTAGACACAAGCGGCATGTCACGCGTTATAAGCGTGCTGAAGCGGCATTTCGACCTGGTGATAATAGACACACCTCCGTGCGCCATCGTTGCCGATACGGCTCTGCTTTGCCGCCACGCCGACACCGTGCTTTACACGGTACGGGCGGGCGCGACCACGCTCCCGCGCCTTACGAATGCTGTTGAATCTCTCTGCGAAAGAGGGGGAAGCGTTGATGCCTTTGTGCTTAACGGTGCCGATATTCGCGAGCACCGCTACGGTTACGGCTACGGCTACAAATACGGCTATGGCTATGGCTACAAGAGTCGCTACGGTTACGGCTACGGACGTTCGAAAAAAAGCAAATAAGCAGCTCGAGCCTGCATGTCCTTCATGCAGGCTCGAGTTTTGTTGTTTGAATTATTAACGATGTCTCCGGTGCCTACGCCTTCAAGCTGGCGCTCGGCAATTATCCCTGTCTGCGGCGCCTTCGACGTTGCATTACGTATGTCAAGCGACGGTTTTGGGCGTGTTCGGCAGTGCAAGGCGTTCACCTCACGAATACGCGAAGGCACGACAGCAGTCGCCGAGCGGTAGCTGAGCGTGGGTAAATACATCTGTAAAACAGCCATTCCGGGCTGCGCTCGGTAATTACTCTGCCTTCCTCGTCGTCTCTCGCGTCAGCCGACTTTCCTGCGGCGCGGCGCGGCGCTCTTTTTGCCGACGTGGCTCGCGCTATTACCGCATCGCGCGATATCGGCTCCTTCTCAAGCTGGCTGTCGCCGAGCATGTAAAGCACCTCTTGCTTTACGCTTGATACCCTGTGGAGAACTCCATGCCCGTCACGCCTGGCGAACAGCAATATGTCTCCGCGACGTATTTTCCCGTCTGCGGGCGAGAGGTATACCGTGTCACCGCCCCGCAGAAAGGGTCGCATGCTGTTG
>CAYNHY010000045.1:2488-12671 GCA_964397225.1 uncultured Ruminococcus sp. | reverse complement strand
TTTCGGCTTTTGCGGCGTACTGACTGCGTTTTTGCCGTTCGAGCCCCATAAGCTTCAGATATTTTTTGTGCGACAGTCCTCGCAGGCGCTTCTTTTTTCCTCGCTTTGGATACACCTGCACCGAAACAGCTCCAACGCCGAGCTTCAGGCAAAGCTCTCCGTCGGAGATTATGCGTATCTTCAGCGGGCAAAGAAGTATGAGCACGACCGGCAAGCCAAGCACTCCGACGCACAAAAGAAATATTTTCACACCGTGCCTCCGACGTCCGCGTCGAGCGCCGACGCCTCTATTGTCAGCTGGTCGCCCGATGAGGCGCGCATTGCTTCACCGTCTCCCGTCACGATCTCGGGAAGCTCCGAAAGTGAGTTGAGCCCGAAAACGCGAAGAAAATTGTCCGTCGTTTTGTATAGCATCGGTCTGCCGGGCACATCGAGGCGTCCGCATGGCTCGATAAGCTTCTTTTCCACCATTGAAGAAAGCGCGTAGCTCGAATCCACGCCGCGAACTGTGTCAATGTAAGCTCTCGTGACCGGCTGGTTGTATGCAACCACCGCAAGCACCTCAAGCGACGAATTCGAAAGATGACCTCCGCGGCGAATGCCGAGCGCCGTTCTGATATATGAGCCGTATTCCTCGCGGGTGCAGATCTGGCACGAATCGGGAAACAGCACCATCATTATGCCGCGCGAGAGCTCCGTGCAGTTATTGTATTTCTCGGCGAAATCGCTTACTATCCTTTTGCATAGCGCAAAGGGAAGCCCCATCGCGTCGGCAAGCTTTGTATATTCGACAGGATGACCCGCCGCGAACAAAACCGCCTCGATTATTCGCTCGCACTTCGGTATATCAAGGGAGAGGTCTTCAATGTCGTCTGTCACGGAAACCGCTGTAGAGTCCTCAAGCGGCGTGACATTCTCATTTTGCTCCATATGCTCCTCCTTTACACTTTATCATGCAGTCGTGTCTTCGTTTGTCACGTTCGTGTCGCCATCTCCGTCCTCGAACATGCTTCCAAGCCGCGCCTCATCGAAGTCCTCCGACAGGGTCAGGCTGATATGTCCGTCGGCTCTGACGACGCCGTCCGTGCCCTCAAGATCCTCGTCGGATATTCCGAGAAAGCCCGAACGAAGCATCTCAAGAACTGCCATAAACTTTGCGATCAGCTCCGAACGGCTCGCACAGCACGCGAAAAAGCTGTCGAGATATATACTGCCGCTCGAGCGCAGCTGCCCGACAAGGCGCGACGCCACCGACAGAACAGACACCTGCGGCGCGCTGACAAGCGGCTCGAAATTTTTCTTTGCCGCCTCGTCGCTCACGCGAATCTCGGACATGGCGCGCATAAGTGCGCGGGTCAAAAGCTCCGGTGCATGTGAGGCAACATAGGTCTTGTCGACCGATATTTCGTCCTGCTCCTTCACCATGCGCAGGCCGTAGGTCGCGTAAAGCAGATTCATGCTTGACGCCGCAAGCTTTGCTCTCTGGTATTCGAGCACCGCCTCGGCAAGAGAGGCACGTGGGTCCTCCTCGTCCTCGCTCTTCGGCAGAAGCATGCGGCTCTTGATAAGCATCAGCTCGCTTGCCATAAGAAGAAATTCGGAGGCTATCTCGATATCGCGATTTTCCTCGGCATTGATATACTCCATGTACTGCGAGCACAGCTCTGCTATCGGAATATCGTTGATATCAATCTTGTTTTTTGTTATAAGCGTCAGCAGAAGATCAAGCGGACCCTCAAACTGTTCGAGCTTGTAGCTGATATGCTCCATGATGTCACCCGAATATGGGTATAAGCTCAACTACCCACTCAAACGCACCGAGAACAGCATAAATAATATTACCGAGCGGAAGGCTGATAATATTCGTCGCAAGCAGCAAAAACATTGCAAGCATTATATACTGCTCGTACTTCATTATCATGAAGTAATACTTCGCCGGAAGAAACTGCAAGAATATTCTCGAGCCGTCCAGCGGCGGCACCGGAATAAGGTTGAACACGCCGAGCGAAAGGTTCAGCAGAACAAACATCTGGAGGAACATCAGCCAGACAAGCTGCATCTTGTCGACAAACGTCGGCATTTGCGGCAGTATTTGCTGAAGCAAGGAGCTCTCAAGTGAGATAGAAATCCAATCTCCCCTAAAGCCGATGAGAAATGCCGAGAAATAGAAGGCTGCCACACCGACAAAGGCCATGACAAAATTTGCAAGCGGTCCAGCTGCGGCGGAGATCGCCATGTCGCGCTTCGGATTCTTGAAGTACCGTGTATTTATCGGGACGGGCTTTGCCCAGCCGACTCCGAAAAGGAGCATGCCGAGGGCACCGATCGGATCTATGTGGTGAATAGGATTTAACGAGAGTCTTCCGAGATTGCGTGCCGTCGGGTCGCCGAGGCGCATTGCCGCATAGCCGTGAGCCACCTCGTGAAACGTAAGAGCCACGAGCAGCGCGGGAATACGAAGCATAAGAGTGGCAAGATCGACACCGAATAAGCTCAAAATCTTACACCTCCGTTATCACTCATCAAGAGAAAGCATGTGCTCGAAGCTTTCGCGCTTTACCGCAATGTAGGGCTCGCCGTCACGTATCATAACAACGGGCGGGCGCGGGATACGGTTGTAGTTTGAAGCCATGGAATAATTGTACGCGCCTGTTACGAGCACGGCTATGACATCACCGCGCTCGGGGCGGGCAAGCTTGATATTCTCCGCAAGCAGGTCGCCGCTCTCGCAGCATCTGCCGGCAAGGGTACACTCGTAATCTGCGCTCTGCGCGCCATGCGTTGCGTTAAGCACGGTATATTTCGACTGATAAAGCGTATATCTCGGGTTATCCGTCATACCGCCGTCTACCGAAACGTAATTGCGGAAGCCCTCGATCTCCTTGACTGAGCCGCAGGTATAAAGCGTCGCTCCCGCCGCGGCAACGACAGAACGACCGGGTTCCATGAAAATTCTCGGCATTTCGAGCGAGAGCTCGTCGCACATGCGGCGCACCTCGCAGGCGAGAAGACGAATATTCTCCTCATAGTCGATCTCAGGGTCGTCTGCCGTATATCTCACGCCGAAGCCTCCGCCGAGGTTGAGCATCGGCAGCGCGCATTCCGTGCGCTCGCGCATGTCGCGTACGAAGCGAAGCATAATGTCAGCCGCGTCTCGGAAGGTATCGATATCGAACAGCTGCGAGCCGACATGGCAATGCAGTCCGCAAAGCTCAACGTGCTCAAGCGTTGCCGCAAGTCGCACGATGCGCTCCGCATCTCCCGTGACGATAGCGCTGCCGAACTTCGAGTCAACATTTCCGGTCACTATCTTCTTGTGAGTATGCGGGTCGATTCCGGGAGTTATGCGAAGAAGGATCCGCTGACACCTCTCAAGGCGTTCCGCCGCCTCGTCAAGCGCGAAAAGCTCGTCGATGCCGTCGACCACAATATATCCGACGCCGAGGCGGATAGCGTACTCAAGGTCTGCGTCCGTTTTGTTATTTCCGTGGAAGAAGACCTTATCCATCGGAAAGCCCGCGGCGCTTGCCGTGGCAAGCTCGCCGGAGGACACGCAGTCGGCGTGCATTCCCTCGTCCGCCATTATCTCGTAAAGCTTCTTAAAGCACAGTGCCTTTCCCGCATATATTGGAGCGCTTCCCTCTCCGAAATTCTCCGCAAAGGCGCGGCGGTACATGCGACACATGCCGCGAACCGCATTCTCGGATATTATGATCGAGGGCGTGCCGTAGCGCTCGGCAAGGCTGACAGCGTCGACACCGTCTATTGTAAGATGTCCGTTCGACGCTACATCAAAGCTTTCGTGAAGTATCATATCAGTATTACATCCTTTTTTTGAGATTATGCAATCAGGAAAGACCGCTGTGAGACAGCAGCTCCTTCCAAAGCTCGTCGCGTCCGACACCGCTTACAGAGGAGTACAAAATTACAGCCGAGGCGTATGAGACAAGCTCGTTTTGTGCGAGCGCTTCGGTAATCTCGCGGCGCTGTGTTGCGTTGAGCTTATCGGCCTTTGTCGCAACGACGATAAACGGTAGCTCCGCGGCAATGAGATATTCCATCATGGCAAGGTCATCCTTGGTCGGACCGATGCGGCTGTCAACCAGGCATACGGTGAGCTTGAGAAGGTCTATATTCGGATTGCTTGTGAAATATCCGTCTGTCAGCGCCGACCAACGCTTTTTGTCTTCAAAGGTGCGCTTCGCGTAGCCGTAGCCCGGCATATCAACAAGATAAAGCGCACGGTCTACACTGTAGAAATTAACTGTGATGGTCTTTCCCGGAGAGCCGCTGACACGTGCGAGCGACTTTCTGCCAAGAAGTGAATTTATAAGCGAGCTCTTGCCGACATTGCTTCGTCCGGCAAAGGCGATCTGTGGCTTATTCTCCGCCGGAAACTGCGACGGAAGACCTGCCGATATCTTCAGCTCGGTTTTATTGAGATTAAGCTTCATTCTTTGGAATCCTTTCATTAAAGCGGGAGCACTCAGCAGTCGGACTCGGCATAAACGCGTCCCGAGCGCCCCTTGGCGGGCTTCGACGAGCTCTTTTGGTCGGCAGACTCACACCTTTGTGCAGATCTGCGAAGCAGCGCTGCCGTGAGCACGTCGTCGGCGAATCTGCACGGCACGAAATTCAGCCCTGCTCTGACTGTAGGGTCAAGCTGCTCGAGATCAGACATATTCTGCTCGGGGAGCAAAACGGTTTTTATACCGCGGGTGTATGCCGCAGTTGCCTTCTCGCGAAGTCCGCCGATCGGGAGTACCCGACCTGTCAGCGTGATCTCGCCGGTCATTGCAACATCTCCGCGTGCGGGAGTATTCGACAGGGCACTGACAAGTGCCGTCGTCAGAGTAACTCCGGCAGACGGACCGTCCTTCGGCACGGCACCCTCCGGCACATGAATATGTATATCCGTGCTCTTGTAAAAGTCCGCGGGAACCCCGAGCGACGCATGGTTGGCTCTGATATAGCTGTACGCGATTTTTGCCGATTCCTTCATAACGTCGCCGAGCGTGCCCGTGAGCTCAAGCTTACCAGTTCCCTCCATGACAGAGACCTCGATCTTCAGCAGGTCTCCGCCGACAGAGGTGTAAGCAAGTCCGTTTACAACTCCGACAAGCTCGCCGCTTGCAGCCTCGTCGTCAATGAATTTTCTCGGACCGAGAAAACTGCGAAGCCTGTCGTGCGTCACGGTAATGCTCCGACGGCTGTTGTCGAGCATATACTTCACACTCTTACGGCATACAGCAGCAATTTCGCGCTCGAGATTTCTCACTCCCGACTCTCGCGTGTAGCCGGAAATCAGCTCATCAAGAACCTCGTCGGAGATCTTCACCGAGCGCTTTGAAAGACCGTGACGCTCGAGCTGCTTCGGGAGCAGGTGATTTCTCGCGATAGCCGCCTTCTCGGACGGCGTGTATGTATGAAGCTCGATTATCTCCATTCTGTCGAGCAGCGGCTCGGGAATGGTGTCAAGCGTATTTGCGCTTGCAAGGAAAATGCACTTCGAAAGATCGACGGGCAGCTCGATAAAATGATCTCTGAATTCGCCGTTCTGCTCCGCATCAAGCACCTCGAGCAGTGCGGAGGCGGGGTCTCCGTGTGCGTCGCGGCAAACCTTATCGATCTCGTCAAGCTGAATTACGGGATTCATCGTTCCGGCTTCAATGAGAGCTGTGATTATGCGACCGGGCATTGAGCCGACGTAGGTCTTTCTGTGACCGCGAATATCCGACTCATCGCGAACTCCGCCGAGCGACACGCGTGCATATTCTCTGTTCATTGCGCGGGCTATGGAGCGTCCGAGAGAGGTCTTTCCGACTCCCGGAGGACCGACAAAGCATATTGTCTGACCGTCAAGCTCGGGATTCATCTGCTTTACCGCAAGAAACTCGAGTATTCTCTCCTTGACCTTATCAAGTCCATCGTGATCGCGGTCGAGTATTTCGGCGGCATGCGTGATATCAAGCGTGTCGAGCGAATACTTGCCCCACGGGATATCAAGGCAGGTCTCGATGTATCCGCGCGAGACCGTAGCCTCGGGAGAGCCGAACTGCGTCCTTGAAAGGCGCGCGAGCTCCTTTCTGAGCTTGAGCTCGACCTTCTCGGGAAGCGCTGCCTTGTTTATCCTTTCAGATAGCTCGGCGCATTCCTCGTCTGACTCCATTCCAAGCTCATCCTGAATGACCTTGAGCTGCTCGCGGAGATAATATTCTCTCTGATTCTCGTCGATCTGCTCCTTGACCTTCTTGTGTATCGTGCTCTCGGTGCGTATGAGCTTCAGCTCATCCTCAATGAGTACACAAATCAGCTCAAGACGGCGATGCGGGTCGGAGCATTCGAGCACCTGCTGCTTATCCTGGTATCTGACAAGCGCGCTTGCAGCGATGAAATCCGCAAGCATGCCGGGAGAATGTATCGACTTTGCGCCGATGAGAAGGTCTCCCGACGGATGAGGCGTGAAGGAAAGCATATTCTCAAGCGCCGACAGCGCCTCACGCATGAGCGCTTCGGTTTTAATGTCGGAATAGCTCGGGTCGTTCACGACCTTCTTTGAGATAACCTCCGCCGAGAAATAGCCGTCTCGCTCGGAATATACCGCAGCACTTCCGCGAAGCACTCCCTCCGCGATAACGCGAACCGTGTCCTCGGAGGTGCGGAGTGAATGCTTTATCTTTGCAACGCAGCCTGTCTTGTACAGATCCGCCGCGCTCGGCGACTCTGTCGCGATATCCTTCTGCGCGACAAGGAATATATACATATCGCGCTCGAGAGAGCACTCGAGTGCCTTGATCGAAATATCGCGCTGAAGCTCGAAATTTATGGGCATTGACGGAAAAGCGACCAGCCCTCGCAGAGGTATCACAGGCAGGTAAAGCTTTTCTGCTTTTTCTATCGTTCGTGACATTTATTATATCCTTTCGGGGTAAGGCAAATTTGCAATTACTGCAGCTTATAAAAAACTATTCATTATAGTATAGCATAAATCCGAAAATAAATCCATAAGAAAAGCGGATAATTTACGCTTTATTATCATTTTTCGACACACAGAGACGGCGCATGTTCGGCACGCGTCTTGACAAAGAAGCAATTTACTGATACAATATCAAAAGACAGAAACCGGAGGTGCAGTGACTTGGTTACACGCGCGGAAAAAGCCTTTGAACGCTTTTCTCTTTCAAAATACGGAATGACAGCCCTGCCGATAGCCGTGCGGGAATCAACGGACGGAAGACTTACCTATACAGCCTACCGTGGGCTGCTTCGAAGGCTTCGTGCCTTTGAGCGCTCGGGTACCGATCCGTTCTCGGCGGACGGCATCAAGCACCTTTACGAGCTTGCCGAGCCGCTTATGCGCCGACATGGATATACGGCACGGGAGGGCGAGGAAATAATTCTCGATTACGCCGCATACGCTCCGCTGCCGAAGGGCGAATGTGAAACGGTCATTATCAAGAACAGCACACAGCTCGCTGAATACGAGCCCGACACAACGTCGTGGCGGCTCGAGCTTGATGCCGACGACCCCGCAGACGTAATATGCGCCGTGATCAAGGACGGGCACCTCGTCGCCTTCGCAGGTGTCAATGACTTAGCCTCGGACGATTCCTGCGAGCTCAACGTCGAATGCGCAGCGCCGTACAGACGCCGCGGATACGCCGTCGCATGCGTTCGCGGACTCTGCAATTATCTTTTTGAGACTCTGCACGTCGAATGCGTCACATACAAGTGCCGCCTCGGCAATCGCGCATCGGTAAAAACAGCAGAAAGTGCGGGCTTTGCTCCGGTCGGACGGATCTTCACGCTCATATACGACAGATAATTAATCTAACTAAAGCCGATACCCTATGCAAAGGAAGGACATACCATGGCATTTGACGCCGGAATAATGAGAGCCGTCGCACGCAGGATAGAAGCACAGTGCGCCGACGGCAGGATAGAGAAAATATATCAGCCCGAGCGGGACGAGGTCGTGCTGCTCGTGCGTGCGGGAGGAAAAGAGCGCCGTCTGCTTATCAACGCAGGCAGCGCGTGCCCGCGCATAACGCTGACCGAGCATAAGAGTGAAAACCCCGCAACACCGCCAATGTTTTGCATGATGCTCCGCAAGTACTTTACGGGAGCGAAATTTATCACGGCGGAGCAGCCCGGCTTTGAGCGCGTTATAAGGCTTGTATTCGAGTGCCGCGACGAGCTCGGCTTTAAGACTCGGCGTGAGCTCATATGCGAGCTGATGGGAAAATACAGCAACATGATCGCCGTCGGCGAGGACGAACGAATCCTCGGCATTCTCAAGCCCATCGATTTTGCCGCGAGCGCTATCAGGCAGCTGCTGCCCGGAATGAAATACACTCTCCCGCCGCCGCAGGATAAGCTCGACCCGCTGACTGTCACCCGCGAGGAATTCAACGCCGCAGCACGCAGCGCAGACGCGACAAAGAGCGCCGTTAAATTCATCAGCTCAAGCTTTCTCGGCTTTGCTTCGGTCACTGCCCGAGAGATCGTTTTTCGCGCCTCGGGAAGCTGCACGGCGACGCTTGAGGAATGCGCCGCACGTCTTTTCGACTGCATGAAGGAGGTAGTGTCTGCCGCGGACGCGGGCGGTATTGAGCCGTCAATGGCAAAAAGCTCCGACGGCATGCCGACAGATTTCCTCTACACAAGGCTGACTCAGTATGACTCTGCCGAGGGCATCGAGGTGACGCTCTTCGACTCGGTCGAGCAGCTGATCGACGAATTCTACTCTACCCGAGCCTCTGAGGAGCGCCTTCGCCGACGCGCGGCGGATATTTTCAGACTTCTCAATGCCGCAGAGACGCGTCTTACAAAAAAGCTCGCGCTTCAGCGCGAGGAGCTTGACAAGTGCGCGCTCGGCGAGACCTGGAGGAAATACGGTGACCTTATCACGGGCTCGATATATCTTATGAAGCGCGGAATGAAAAGCGTCACACTGTCCGACTGGTACGAGGACGGTGCGCCCGTCGATATTCCGCTGTCGGAAAGGCTGACGCCCGCGCAGAACGCACAGGCATACTACAAAAAATACAACAAGGCGAAAAGTGCAAAGCTACACCTTGCCGAGCAGCTTGAGCTTTGCAGTCGCGAGCTTGAGTACATCGGCACGGTATTCGATGCGCTGTCAAGGGCGCAGAGTGAAAAGGAGCTCTCGGAGCTCCGTGCTGAGCTTTATCACAGCGGATACGCGTCCAAGATGAAAAGCTACACGGAGAAGAAGCGCCGCGAGGTGCTTATCATGCATTTTGAGACCTCGGACGGTCACCGTGTTCTCTGCGGCAAGAACAATGTCGCAAACGACCACCTCACAACACGTCTTGCCAACCGCAGCGACTGGTGGTTCCACGTCAAGGGGCAGCCGGGCTCGCACGTGGTGCTCGAATGTCTGCCGGGAGAGGACGAGCCGTCGGACAGCGCGTTCACGGAGGCTGCAATGATCGCGGCGCACCACTCGTCCGCGGCGGGCGGTGCGAATGTTCCCGTCGACTATACGCGCGTTCGCGAGGTAAAAAAGCCCGCGGGTGCAAAGCCCGGTTATGTAATTTATCACACCAACTGGACAGCCTATGTAACGCCCGACGCCGACAGGGTGAAGGCTATGCTCAAAAAGAATATCTGAAGAAAAACGCCGCCGTGCCCTGCGAAATGTCATGCAGGGCACGGCGGTATTGTTTAATCTGATAAGCACTTACAAGGAAGTGCAGCTGACTCGGCAGGACAGCCGCGCACCGCTATAGCACACCGCTCCGTCCGAAAATCCGTCGACAAAGCTCTCCTTACACTTCGTGCGAGAGAAGGAACGAGCAAAGCTCAGTGAAATAGCCCAACCCGTATGCGCCAGCACCGAAGAAAACATGACTGTCACTCAATCCGGCGTCAAATGAGAAGTCACCGCGGAAATTCAGAGAGCCGTTTCCACCGGGAGCACCCTGACCGATCTCATAGCTGACAATCGGAGCGTTTACAACGCTGTTTATAATGTACTCCATCGATTTCAGCGTCTCTGAAAGCAACACTTTTTCCGTCATAGTCGTCACTGTCGAAGAATATGTATTTCAAATCCGAAAGCTCGAACGATACCTCGGGACAAAGAATCTCAAGAGCCTCGCCGACGGTCTTTACTGCCTTGAGCGCGTCATCGACATTTGTTTCGTCTCCCGTCGCT
>CAYNHY010000045.1:0-2388 GCA_964397225.1 uncultured Ruminococcus sp. | reverse complement strand
CTCCGTAGTCCGGGATGTGTCAATATCACTTGCCTTACAGGTACATCCGTACATGGCAAGAATACTGCAAAGCAATATTACAGATAATATTTTTTCATTGTCCATTATATAATATATTCGCGTGCCTGTCAACAGCATTTGTTCGTTTTGCGGAAAAAGAAATTTGATGTCAAAAAAGCCATCGATCGATTTCGGTCGATGGCTTTGCTTTGATCATTTCACAGTCTTCATAAAGCGCATAAATACTGTCGCGCATTCGGCACGTGTTGCCCCAGCCTTCGGCTCGAACACATTTCCGTTCTTACCGGTCACAAGGTCTGCGCTCCTTGCACGATAGACGTATTCCACGGCATACGGGCTTATCTCGCCGTCATCGGCAAAGGGCTCCTGCTCTCCGCCGTCGGGCAGAGCGATGCCGTATTTCTCGGCGTATCTTATGAGCACGGCGCACATCTGCTCGCGCGTTATTATTTCGTCCGGAGCAAAGAGCCTGTCGCCGACTCCGTCAACGATACCGTTTTCGACCGCCCATTCGATGTACGGCGAGTACCACCTTTTCACAGGCACGTCGTCAAAGGAGCTTTCCGCGCGAGTGTATACCTGCGCTCCCGCTATACGCGAAAGCACGGTCACGAACATAGCGCGCGTCATTGCCGTATTCGGCTCGAAGCGGCTCGCCGAGGTTCCCTCGAATATCTCACGCGCCATGCAAAACGCCACGGCGTCATAGCCCCAGAAGCTTTTCTTCACATCGGTGATCTCGCTCGGCACTGCCTGCGAAACGCCGAGCTGTCCGTCGGAGTCTGCGGTAAGCTTATAATAATATACCGTGCGCGTGCTGCGGCACGTCACCTCGACAGTGAGCAGATGCGCGCCCGAGGAGGTGTTTCCCGAATTAAACCCATACTCATACGGGTAAGCCGTGCTCTCCAACACGCATTCTCCGTCGAGCAGATATTTCACGGTCACGTCCTCACTTGTCGGGTATGCCGCGTAAACGGACAGCCTGAGAGCGTCGGTCTTCTCGGCGAAGCTCTCGAGCGGTACATATCCGCACGCCCCGCCTCTGCCCATCGAGTACTCCATCGCAACATTTTCGGAATTGAGCTTGCGGTAGAGCGCGGCCATCGTCGCATTCGAATCATCGAGCCCGAAAATGCTGTACTTGTTCGAGCTGAAATTCGAATTAAAGTACATCACACACTTTATCTGCGGGTATACTCTGCTGACATACGTGTAGAAGAAGCGAAGCCCCTCTGCGGCGTGCTCCTCGCTCTGCAAGCCGTTGTCGCTGCGATAAGCGATGCCGCCCTCGGTAATGATTATCGGCTTACGGTCGCCGTAGGTCTCGACTATCGACTGTATCTTTACTATCTGATTGTCGTAATAATCACCGACGGAATAGTAAGCGTCATTTCCGACGCCGACCTCAAAGTCTGTCTGCGAGGTAAGATTGTTATATGCGGACATACCGACCCAGTCGACGTATTCGTCACCGGGATAGAAGTCCGTGTGGTCGTAATACCAGTTCGAAACGTCGTTCGGCGAATACACCATTGCAGCGGCGGGAGCCCAGGTCGCAGCCATGAGCGAGACGCGACGGAACGCCTCCTTGAATTTTTCGGCAAAGGCACCGGCGTCCTGCTCGTAGTCAGCTCTGCTTGAACCAAGGCTACTCCAGCAGTCCACCTCAGCGCCGAAGCGGATAAGCACGCGGCATTTCAGCGTCGACAGGTATTCGAGATTGCGACGTATGTAAGCGTCCGCCTCACCTGCGGCAATCCTCTCGAGATCCTCATAATTCTCATTCGGTATATTCCAGCCGATCATGAGCGTGTAATCGTCGCTTTCCGACGTGAGCTGCCACGCCAGCGACTCGATCTCCTCGTTGAAGAACTGCACGTACAGTATCTGCGCGTTGTCGTATTCTCCGTCGAAATAATCGGTCATTCCGTGGGCACAGCCCGCCCGCTGCTCTCCGCGCACGGCGTAATACGGGATATTCGAAACATCAGCCGTCTCGGCATACACAGTCGGCGTGATGTTGTTGTGTCTGTAGAGCATTTCCGTCGTGTTCAGATAATCGACGAAGTAATACCCAGCCTCATCGAGCAGGTGTGCCATGTTGAGAGCCTTTTTGTAGTACGCGGCGGAACGGTCGTACATGCCGTTTCTTTCATATATCTGTCCCGCCTTCAGCGTCGGGAAGTAAATACGCAGGTACTGATCGATATTCTCGGGGCTCGGGTACGCCTTCTCAATGAGCTTCACAGCCTCAAGGAGTGCGTCCTCGTCGCCCGAGTTCAGCGCTTCGTTGTATGCAGCCAGCGCAGGCCAGTAATCAGCCTCCGCTGCCGCCACCGGAGGCAGTGCCGCCGTAATAAGCAC
>CAYNHY010000044.1:0-12804 GCA_964397225.1 uncultured Ruminococcus sp. | reverse complement strand
GAAATTACGTTGATGCATACATCCTCGCCCTCACAGAGCTTAACGATGTCGGCAAGTGCCGAGGGGCTGATGCTGTTGCCCGCGAAATATACTGCGGGGGCATCGCCTCTGAAGCTGTTGTAAAGGGGAGACTTAACAAATTCGATAGCAGCGCGTGCGCCGAGGTAGGAGCCACCGATGCCGACAACGATAAATACCGAGCAGGTCTTGCGGATCTTCTCGGCTGCCGTGAGAATGCGTGCAAACTCCTCCTTGTCATAATTTACGGGAAGGTCGTGCCAGCCGAGGAACGCGTTGCCCGCGCCCGTGCCCTCGCGAACGAGAGCTGTCGCCGCCTTTGTGATATGCGAGATCTTTTCAAGCTCGCTGTGACCCTCCTCGAGGTCGATGAAATTCTTAAGGTAATTTGTTTTGAGCTTAAGTGCCATAGTATCCTTGCTTTCCGACAAGCTGCCGGGATATACTCCGGGTTGCCTCCGGAGACATCAAATTTGCGACGGTAGCGCACTCTCCGGTGATGTTTGTATCTGTACACCTATATAATACTACAAATCGCAAAATTTTTCAATAGGAAATCAGTATTTTTTCGTCCGCTATTTCAAAAGAAATGCCCGAAAGAGCATTTTTAAGTACTTTTTCAGCGTAAGAGGACTTGCATCGGCGTCCGAAATTATGTCCCGCTCGCACAAAAGCTCGCCGTTAAGGCTGTATTTTACGCTGCCGATACGCTCGCCGCGCTTTACGGGAGCGGAAAGCTGCTCCTCATACTCGAATTTTGTCTCGAGTGCTCCCGCGCTGCCCTTCGGTACAAGAAGCTCGAGCTCGCCGTAATTCCCGCGCACGCTCCGAACGTCGCTGCCGAGTATTTTTATCTCGCCGACGCTGCCCGCCTCCCCGCGAAATACGGAATAGCTTGCAAAGCCGTGGTCGAGCAGCGCCCGCGCCGCGTCGTTTCGCCTGTCGCGCGTCTCGCTTCCCATTATCACTGCGATAAGGTGCAGTCCGTCGCGCTCGGCTGTCGCGCTGATGCAAAAGCCCGCCTTGGCGGTCGAGCCCGTCTTCAGCCCGGTCGCACCCTTATAGAATCTGATAAGGCGGTTGGTATTCGTCAGTCCGAAGGCACCGTTTCTGATGCTGTCCGTCCATATCGTGGTATAATCGAATATTTTCTCATGTCGCATGAGCTCGCGCGACATCAGCGCGATATCGTATGCGCTTGTCAGATGCGACACCGTCCCGTCGTCAAGCCCCGTCACATTTTCAAAATGTGTGTCCTTCATTCCGAGCTGTGCGGCGCGTGCGTTCATTTGAGCGACAAAAGCCTCACTGCTGCCGCAAAGCTGCTCCGCGAGCGCCACGGCGGCATCGTTTGCCGAGGCGACGCTCACGCACTTCAGCAGCTCGTCGACACAAAGCTTCTCGCCCGCCTCCAAAAACACCTGTGAGCCGCCCATCGACGCAGCATTTTCGCTGACGGTGACCGACGTGTCGAGCGACAGCCTCCCGTCCTCGAGACCTTCCATTATCAAAAGCTGCGTCATTATCTTCGTGACCGAGGCGGGAGGCAATGCCTCGTGCTCGTTTTTCGCGTAGAGAAGGCTTCCCGTGTTCATATCCATGAGGACGGCGCTTTTCGCGTCAATGTCGAAATCGTCGGGCGTCGCCGCGGTCTGCGCCGCCTGCTCCCTGTCCGAATTTTCCGAAGCACTCACCGCCCGGTCGGCGCGCACTCCCGTGGCTGCAAAAGCAATAAAATTCACACAAAGCAGCGTACAAATCAGCCTTTTCATATCATACACCTCCGAAAAATGTCCTGTTTTACTGTGAAATTATACGTTTTAGTGTACCGATTCATGACAGCTTGAAAAGGCAGGCGGTAAAATTTACTTATTGTTAAAGGTATCTACATACGATTTATGCTATTCGGGAGTATAATATTCGGGATATTTTATTAATGTAATTTCGCGAGGAAAAAATGAAGAAAGAGAAAATGACGGAAGACGGGCATCGCCCGCCCGAAAAGCCGCCCATACCGCACCATCTGCTCGGCATTCTTGCAGAGCACGGAATACGCGAGGAGCAGCTTGAGCACTTCGCCGTAACGGATTTTTCGGTATCTCAGGTACGCTGCGAAGCGTACACGGCCGTAACGAAGGACAAAATACTGACAGTTTCGGGCTCGCTCACCCTGAGCGGCAGGAAGCGACCGGTATTCAAAAAAAATCATCCCGAGGAAAGCTTTGAGATCCTCGAGCTCAACGAGTTTGACAGAGACCGCTTTGTATCGTTCTCCTATGAGGAACAGATATCGACAGCACTTCTCGTCGGAACGCTCGATAACGGACGCGCCTGCGTTGTCGCCGCCTCGACGAACACAATGAAGGAGGAGCTTGCAGAGCTCGCTCGCCATCTGTCAAACGGCGACTGTGTTCCGCACGACCGTGAAAACGCACCGCCTTTCGGCCCGGGAGGTCCCGGTGGTCCGGGAGGTCCCGGAAGGCCCGGCGGCAAGCGTGAAAAGGGGAAATACTCGAGCAAGGGACCGATGTTCTGCCCGAAGTGCGGCAAAAGATATTCCGACCCGCACCGTAGAGTATGTCTTCACTGTATGGACAAGGGAAAAATAATCTCCCGCATCATGAGCTTCGTGCTCAAGTACCGCTTCCGCGTTATCGCCACCATCGGCATACTTATCCTCACCAGCGCGCTCGGTATTATCTCCCCCTACATCAGCTCCGGCTTCTATTACGACAAGGTGCTCACCGTAGGCGGCAAGTATTACGGTCAGCTCATCTTTGTGCTGATACTCATCGCCGTAACGAAGCTTCTTTCGACAGGTGTTACGATACTTAACAACGTCGTCAGCAACCGCATAGCCGCACATCTTCGCTTCGACCTGAAGAACGTTATTTTCGAGTCGATAGAGAAGCTGTCACTGAAATATTTCACCGACAATCAGACCGGCTCGATGATGACGCAGGTCACGCGCGACTCAAGCACCATATACTGGTTCTTCACCGAGGGAATACCGTATTTCCTTGTCAATGTGGTGCAGATCGTTTCCGTCGCCGTCATTATGCTCACGATAAATGCGCCGCTTGCGATCACCTACCTTGTAATGATGCCGTTCATCTTCATATTCATGAAGTTTATCTTCTCCTCCATGGGAAAATATCACGGAATGCGCTGGGTCGGCGCGCGCAAGCTTAATTCGCTTGTCAGCGACACCTTCTCGGGCATGCGCGTGGTCAAGGCATTCTCTCGCGAAAAGGACGGCTCTGACCGCTTTGAAAAGGTCAACCGCTACGCCGCAGAAGCCGACAGAACGGCTTCACGCTACGGCACAACCCGTTTCCCGCTTATCAATATCATCATGACCGTGTCGAATCTTCTCGTGCTCGGCATCGGCGGTCGGATGGTCATCGACGGCACGCTCGATTACGGAGAGCTGATGACTTTCACGGCGTACACGGCAATGATATATAACCCCATGCAGCAGTTCGTACACATGTCGTACCAGGCAACGGACAGCCTTAACGCGATGAACCGACTTGTGGAAATAATGGACGCCGATCCCGATGTTACCGAGGTCGCAGAGCCCGTACAGTGCGAGCAGCTCAAGGGCGACATTCGCTTTGACCGCGTCGACTTCGGCTACGACGCCTCGCGCCTTGTGCTCCACGATATCAACTTTGATATTCCGCACGGCAGCATTCTCGGCGTTGTAGGACACACGGGAGCCGGAAAGTCGACACTTGCAAACCTCCTTATGCGTATGTACGACGTCACAAGAGGTGAGATATCGATCGACGGGATACCGCTCAAGAGCATTTCCTTCGACACGCTCCGCCGCAGCATCGCGATAGTTTCGCAGGAAACCTATCTTTTTGTCGGCTCGATACTCGACAATATCCGCTACGCGCGCCCCGATGCCGAGCTTGACGAGGTCATCCGCGCAGCAAAGATATCGGGAGCTCACGATTTTATCGTAAAGCTGCCCGACGGCTACTCCACAATGATAGGCTTCGGTCAGCGCGAGCTCTCCGGAGGCGAGCGTCAGAGACTTTCTATCGCACGCGCACTGCTTCGCGACCCGTCGATACTCATTCTCGACGAGGCTACGGCGGCAATGGATACGCAGACCGAGCGCAAGATACAGACCGCTCTCGAAATTCTCATCGAGGGCAAAACCACAATAATGATAGCGCACCGTCTTTCCACGCTCCGAATGGCGGACGAGCTTATAGTGCTCAAGGACGGAAAGATCTGCGAAAGCGGCTCGCATGAGGAGCTAATCCGCCGGCGCGGCGAATATTTCAAGCTTTATTCACTCCAGCTCGCCGCACTCAAAAACGTCGGCGTCGAGGCATGACCCCAGACGGTCAATGAAAGGAACTATAATATGAAAGCACATAACGAATCCGAGCTTCTTGATGCTGCGGGAATACTCTATCTCTCGCCCGAAAACTGCTCCTTCTCGAGAAGCGGAGATTTCCTCTCCGTGACAGTAGAGCATGGCGGCGAAAAAAGAAGCGTCGGCAAGACCTCCCTCCACAGGCTCTTCCCCTTTGACAAGCGCGAGGAGTTCATTTCCGTGCTCGACGAGGACAAGGTAGAGGTCGGAATAATAAAGCAGCTCGACATATTCCCCGAGGAAACACAGCGTCTTCTCGAGTCGGAGCTGAAAAGAAAATACTACATATGCCACCTCAAGTCCGTCATTTCCGTTCGCGAGCGCTTCGGCTTTTCGTACTGGCGCGCGCTGTCCGACGACGGCGAGGTGAGCTTCACCGTTCGCGATGCTCACAACAGCATCCGCACCGGAAGCGACGGAAGAATAACAGTCAGTGATATTGACAGCAATCGCTACGAGCTCGCGCCGTTTGACACGCTCGACGCAAAGACGCGACGCCGCATAGAGCTTTACGTCTGAGCGACGTTTTAGATTGGAGCAACAGATGTACAGTATACAAGAGCTGACCGAATGTGCGCTTAGTCTCTCCTCTCCGAGCGACAGCGCATGCCTTCGTGTCATATTCCCCTTTGACCTCCCGCGCGTCGTCGAGGGCGGCAAAAGCTGTCGCGGCATTGTTTCCGCGAGCGACGACAGCATATTTGTTATCGAGAACGGACAGCTGCTTCTCACGCTTCCCCTGCACGACATTGAGGAGCTTTCCGTCGTTCCCGGCATTGGCTGTCGGCAGATCGAGGTAAAATACAAGGACGGCACGACGCGACTGCTGTGCCGCGCAAGCGAGCTTTACGCTAAGGTGTTCACCGCCGCGGTCGGTGACCTGACGCTCCTTTCCGAGGGAAAGGATATTTCCGTCAGAGAATACCCGATGGGAAATGCGTGCCCCGTGTGCGGCAGACCGTATTCCCCCGGAAGCGAGGTCTGCGCAAAATGCACCGGAAAAAGCTCGTATGTAAGGCGCCTTATAAAGCTTGCCTCCCCGTGGAAGTGGATGATTCTTCTTTCGGTGCTTCTCTACTTTGTCGCTTCTGCGGTAACGCTCATTCCGCCGGAGCTCAACAGAATTCTCGTTGACAATTACATTCAGGCGAAGAATCCCGTACTTGCGGGCTTTGTCGGAGTTATCCTGTCGCTTTTCGCAGTCAATTTGTTAAGCCTCATCATATCCGCCGTCCGCTCGCTGCTGCTTGTGGATGCGGGCGCAGGCTTCATCACACGCCTGCGTCAGCTGACCTTCGATAAGATACAGTCGCTCTCCATCTCGCGTATCAACGCGCGCACCTCCGGTGAGCTTATCAACAGAGTTTCCTCCGACTGCGACACGGTAAATAACTTTATCGTCAACGAGCTCGGCGAGATGCTTCAGATGGTGGTAACGCTCGTTGCCGTCGGCACGATACTCTTCGTCTACGACGTGCGCCTCGCGCTGCTCGTGCTCTGCCCCGTGCCGCTCATCGTTTTCATCAACAGATTCACGCGCCGCGCAATGCACAAGCTGTATCACCTCTCGTGGGTCGTCTCCTCAAAGGCAAACTCGGTGCTTCACGACACCTTCTCCGGTATCCGCGTTGTTAAGTCCTTCGGGATGGAGAAAAAGGAGATCCGCCGCCACCGCGACATTACCGAGCGCGAGCGCGACGTGCATATCATGTCGGAGTCCTTCGCGGGAACGGTAATGCCTCTGCTCGGCTTCCTGCTCGGCATCGGCGAATTCTTCATTATGTATTACGTCGGAAACCGAATTCTCGGCGGCACGATGACCTTCGGTGAAATGTCGAAGTTCTCAGCCTACGTCGGAATCATCTACGGTCCGCTGAACTGGATCTCACGTATTCCGAACATCATCTCGCGCACGGGAACGTCGATAGCCAAAATATTCGACATTCTCGACGAGGAAAACGAGATAGTTGACAGTCCCGACGCGCGCGACGTCGAGCTTGACGGTGAGATCAGCTTCGAGAACGTAAGCTTCGCCTACGATATCACGAACCCCGTCATAAAGGATCTCACGGCAACGGTTAAGAAGGGCGAGATGATAGGCATCGTCGGCAGAAGCGGCGTCGGAAAGTCCACGCTCATCAACCTTGTCATGCGTCTTTACGACCCGGTTGCGGGCTGCATTAAAATTGACGGTCACGACATACGCGACATCTCTCAGGAATCCCTTCGCAGTCAGATAGGCGTAGTGCTTCAGGAGACATATCTTTTCTCCGGCACGATATATGAAAATATTCGCTACGCGCGTCCCGACGCGACAGACGAGGAGATCATCGCCTGTGCAAAGCTCGCCGGCGCACACAAGTTTATCGTAAAGCTGCCGGACGGCTACTCTACAAAGGTCGGAGAACGCGGCTACAGCCTCTCGGGAGGCGAGCGCCAGCGTGTGGCAATAGCGCGCGCACTGCTCCGCGACCCGAAGATACTCATCCTTGACGAGGCGACCTCGGCGCTTGATACCGAGACCGAGAAGGAGGTTCAGGACGTCCTCTACCGCCTGACACGAAACAGAACGACGCTTGCCATAGCGCACCGTCTGTCTACGCTTCGAAATGCGGATAAGATACTCGTGCTCGACCGCGGACATCTTGCCGAATTTGATTCGCACGATGAGCTGATGAAAAAGCGCGGAATATATTACGGGCTTGTCATGGCTCAGCGCCAGATGTCAAGAATGTCCTCGAAAAAGAATACAGAGGCTTAAGGCTCCGCGCAAAAATGCTCCCGACGCTGCACTCAGCGTCGGGAGCATTTTGGTTTTGCTTTGCGAAAAATTATTCCTTATCGGGATTGTTGTCAGTGTGTGCAAGCACCAGAGTGTTGTAGCGATACGCAAGCGTAGCAAGCTCCGCGCGAGTCACGCAGTCGCGTGTATTGAGCGTTGTCTTCGTCTTGCCGTTCATAAGACCTATCGCGCACGCCCAGTCGATAGCATCGCGCGCCCAGGGAGAAACCTTGCCGTAATCGCTGAAGGCTGCGGCAGCATCCGAGGACGCCTCGGTGTCAATTCCCTTGTACAGAGTGTATCTGTACATAATGGTCATAAACTCCTCGCGTGTAAGCGTCGCATTCGGTACAAAGTAGCCCTTGCAATAGCCGTTCATGATACCTCTTTTGTAGCACCAATCGGCACTGTAGGCATACATACCGAGCGGCATGTCCTTATAGGTAACAGAGGCGCCGTAATCGTGATTGTAGTAAAAATAATCCCAGTCGTAGCCAGTGATTAGGGCAGCAGCTTCCTTGCGAAGCACCGGCTTGTTGGGGTAAAAATCGTGATCATACCGGAACTCCTGTCCGTCAAAGCACTGGAAAAGATATTGAGAAAGCAAAAAGAATGCGCCGTCATAATACCATTTGTTCTCAATTTTCTTGCAGTCATAATAAGGGAAAAAGCCTTCAGCCGGAAGCTCTATGTAATGCAGTGCATATATCTGACTTGCACAAACAGAAAGCATTGTACAGACAACAAGTAAAAACGAAATAATTCTTTTTTTCATATGTAGGGCTCCTTATAATACAATAATTTTTTTGCAAATGACCTTTCTGTCATCCTACGTATATTATATCACTTTTTCGTCAACTTGTCAATCGGCTTCGACAAGTTTTACATGCGTTTTACACAATTGCCTGCTGTTTCAAATGCAAAATTCACATCATCTGCACAGTTTGTTCGCTCGTCGCGGGCATCATTTTGTATTCATTTTTACCGCTTCGGCATATGCATCAACGAGCTCAGCTGTAAAATCGGTGTTTCTCACGTTCTTCGGGAGCGTGCAGGTAAAGCACGGCACAGCCCCGAGAGCTACGCGTATCCTGCATGCGGGATAGCGCTCGGCGAGAACGGCTACCACCGTCGGGTCAAGCAGCTCGGGAGTTACCGTAAGCAGTCCGTCGTGCTCGATTATCTTTTTTATTCCCGCCTGAGCCGCCGTGGCACGTATCAGCGCGATGCGACACAGGTCGACGGCGGGCTTTGCGGGCTCGCCGAAGCGGTCGCACAGCTCATCGATCAGGTCCTCGTAGTCCGCCTCACACGATATTCTGGCGATCTTCTTGTACATGTCCATTCGTTGCGGTGCAAAGGGTATATAGCTCTTTGAAAGATAGGCATCCGCCGAAATATCGACGGCGCATTCGCGTCTTTCCGGCAGCTTTTCTCCCTTCTCCTCGGCTACAGCCTCGCTGAGAAGCTTCATGTACAGGTCGTAGCCAACCGCGTCAAGGTGTCCGTGCTGCTCCGCTCCGAGCAGGTTTCCGGCTCCTCGGATCTCAAGGTCACGAAGCGCAATGCGGAAACCCGCGCCGAACTGCGCATATTCCTTGATGGCGGAAAGCCGCTTTTCGGCGATCTCCGACAGGTTTTTATTCTTTTTGTAGGTGAAATACGCATATGCACGGCGGCGCGAGCGTCCGACACGTCCGCGTATCTGGTGAAGCTGTGCAAGACCGTACATATCCGCGTTTTCGATGATCAACGTATTCGCGTTCGGGACGTCGACGCCCGTTTCGATGATCGTGGTACACACGAGAATATCGATCTCACCCTTTATCAGTGCCTCCCAGATCTCCTCAAGCTCGTCCTTCTCCATTTTTCCGTGAGCGACGGCGACCCGCGCCTCGGGTATCGCCTTCGATATGCGACCCGCGACATTGTATATTCCCTCGACACGGTTGTAAAGATAGAACGCCTGACCGTTTCGGCGAAGCTCGCGGCGCAGCGCCTCGAGAATTATTCCGTCGTCATGCTCGAGAACGTAGGTCTGCACGGGCGCGCGCATTCCGGGTGCCTCCTCGAGCAGGCTCATGTCGACGATGCCGCCCATCGCCATATTCAGCGTTCGGGGGATCGGCGTCGCCGTGAGCGTCAGTATGTCCGCGCCCATTGCGGTCTTCTTCAGCTTTTCCTTCTGAGCCACGCCGAAGCGCTGCTCCTCGTCGATTATGACAAGACCGAGGCTGTAAAACTCGACATCCGAGGAGATGAGTCGGTGCGTACCGATAATTATATCGGTCTCCCCGCGCTTCAGGCGGCGCAGTGCCGCCCTTTGCTCACTCTGCGAGCGGAAGCGCGACACCATATCGACATTCACGGGGAAGGCGCGCATTCGGCTCTTGAAGTTCTTATAATGCTGATATGCAAGAATGGTCGTCGGTACAAGCAGCGCGACCTGATGTCCGCCCATTACAGCCTTGAATGCGGCACGGAGTGCGACCTCGGTCTTGCCGTAACCGACGTCTCCGCAGATGAGCCTGTCCATCGGGTTTTGCGCCTCCATGTCGCGTCTGACATCGTCAATTGCGGCAAGCTGACCGTCGGTCTCCTCATATTCGAAGGAGGCGGCAAATTCGCGGCAGAGCTCGTCATCGGGGGCAAAGGCGATTCCGCGAGCGCGCTTTCGCGAGGCGTAAAGCTCTATGAGCTCCTTCGCCATTTCGCGTGTCGCCGCCTTGGCTCGCAATTTCGTCTTTTTCCAATCCGTGCCGCCCATTTTCGACAGCTTGACCGCACCCGTGTCGCTGCCCGCGCCTATGTATTTCGACACAAGGTCGAGCTGGTCGACCGGCAGGAAAAGCTGATCAGTGCCGGCGTATTTTATCGTAACGTAATCTCTCGAGACACCGCCGACCGTCAGGTTCTGAAGTCCCATGTACAGCCCGATTCCGTATGCGGCGTGAACGACGAGATCTCCGACCTCAAGATCGGCGTAGGACATGATGGACTGAGTGTTTTTCTTAGCCCTCGGTCGGCGCAGCGTTCGTGCCGCGCGGCGTCTGCCATCTCCCGAGGAGTGGTCAAGCAACGCAAAGCGCGCCGACGGCAGCTCAAAGCCGCCGCGAATGCCGCCCGCAAGAGTTATCACGCAGCCCCCCTGAAGGTCGTCAAGCGACAGCTCCTCGCCCGATGCCGAGGTTATACCCGCATCCATAAGGCGCTCGGTGAGCGCGGCGCGCTCGGTCTCCGTATCGCACGAGGCAAGCACGGTCCAGCCGCGCTCGATATACGAACGCACATCCTCGTCAAAAAGCTCGTCCCGCGAGGCATAAGCTGTAATGTGCCGCGTAGCAAGGTCGAACTCTCCGCGCGTCGTGAGTCCGTCATACGAGCGTGAAATATTATCTGTCACGAGCGACGGTATCTCGCGAAGGTGTGCATACGCCTCCGTGAGAGCTCGCATGTATCCGCCCGATGCACTCGCAAACGGCGCAAGCTCGAGGTTTTCAAGCATATCGGTAATGCTCTGATCAAGCAGCGCCTGTGCGGCGTCGGCGCGCGAGGCAAGCTCAGACGGGGAGGCAAGCACCGCCACGCCGTCGAACAGCTCGATAAGGCACCTGCCGTCGGGGTAAAGCACGGGCAAGTATTTGTCGATAAAGTGCAGCTCCGCTTCCTCGCGCAGCGAGCGTATCTCTCCGCGAAGTATCTCGACGGCATGTGTCACGTCGACCGAGCTTCCCTTCTTCACAAGCTTTGCGACATATGCCGAAAGGCGCTCCGCAAGGCTCTCGCGCTCAGTCTCGGTGGCCGTCAGCTCACGCGCAGGCGGGATAACTATCTCACCCTCAATAAAATCGCAAAAGCGCTGAGTCTCAACGTCGAAGGTGCCCATTCTGTCGATCTCGTCGCCGAAAAGCTCCAGGCGGAAGCTTCGACCGCTTGAGGCGAAGATGTCAACGATACCGCCGCGAAGCGCGAACTGTCCCGCACCCTCGACCATATCGACCTTCTTATAGCCGCTTGCGACAAGTCTCTCTGCAAGGGACGAAAGCTCAAGCTCCTCGTCTGCATTTATAACGACCGTCTCGCTGTGGAAGCGTTCGGGAGGCAGCGTTATCTGCAACGCACCCGCAGCTCCCGCGCAAACGGCAAACGGCTCTCCGCTTCCGTAGCCGTTCAGCTCCGCAAGCACGGAAAGCCTCTCGTTTTCGAAATCGTGAGAGGCGGTCATGTTATTGAAGTTAAGATCTCGCGAGGGATAAAACAGAGCTCGTATTCCGCAGGAGCTCATCAGCTCCGCAGCCGCAGCCGCGTCTCGGTCATCGGGAAAGACAAAAAGCACGCAGCTGCCGCTTGCAGTTATATCCTCCGCCAGCGCACATCTGAATACGCTGTCGGCTCCGTCCGCAAGTCCGCTGAGCACATGGGAGCAGAATACACGTCCGCGCCGGGCCTCATTCACAAGCTGCTCGACGAGCTCGCGGTACTCGCGGCTTTTTCGCATGCATCCGAGTATCAGTTTGTTATTCAAAGAAGCGTCTCCTTATCTTTTTCCGTTGAAGCGACCCATCGCATCATCGAGCTTCCCGTCGAGGATCATTCGAACGCAGTCGTAGGTGTCGTCAAGGCGTTCGGACACGTGCTTCATGTCCTCCTCGCTGAATTTGCCGAGCACCCAATCCTTGAGGTCGTACTCGGGATTCGGCTTTTCGCCGACGCCTATGCGAATTCTCGGGAACGCGTCGCCTCCGAGGTGCTTTATAATATCGAGAAGTCCGCGCTGACCGCCCGCAGAGCCCGAGCGTCTGACACGCATTCTGCCGGGCGCCTGACATATGTCGTCGCATATGATTATCACCTTCTCGCTCGGTATCCTGTAAAACGACGCCGCCTCGCCGACAGCCTCGCCGGACAGATTCATGTAGGTCTGCGGCTTCATCAGCAGCACAGAATGTCCGTCTATGCTCACCGTATCGACGAGCGCCTTGAATTTCGACTGCTTGACGCTCGCTCCGGTGCGTGCGGCTATTCTGTCAAGTGCCATAAAGCCGGCGTTGTGCCTCGTTTTATCGTACTCCCCTCCGGGGTTTCCGAGTCCCGCAACTATGAATTCGGGCTTCGACCCTGTGCTGTTCGAGGTCGTTGATATCTTTTTGAAAAGCTCGAAAATATCTGCCATGTATGTCTCCGTTCCGCGCCGCAGCGCCTGACCAAAATTAAAAAAGCAACGCCGAAAAGCCCGCCTCGGCGAGGCGGACGGCTGTTACTGTTATTATAATACACGCCGTGAGAAAAATCAAGTGTGTTTTCGCGCGCGTGCATCGGTGACGTATATTTTTCCGAGCAAAGCGGAATACTTCTTATCGGAAGAAAAAAGAAAGGACGCCCAAAACAAGGGTATACCGAAGTGAAAAAGAAATTATCAATCGTCGCCGCGCTTCTTGCGGCACTGCTTGCTTGCCTCAGTGCCGCAGCAGGAGCCCTGCCGAAGCTTTCACCGGCACTTGACGTGCTTTCGGCACAGCATGAAATGACGGTAAGCGCCGTCCTCGGGGACAGTGCCGTATTCGACGAGTCGCTTTTCGAGTCTGCTCTCGGATGCACACCGTACCAG
>CAYNHY010000043.1:0-13553 GCA_964397225.1 uncultured Ruminococcus sp. | reverse complement strand
GAATGAGGCGGATGCCGCCGCAGTCGAGCTGTCGAGCTTTCAGCTGATGACAATGAACGCGCGCTTTGAGTCCGCGGTCATAACGAATGTTACGCCGAATCACCTCAACTGGCACACGGGCATGGACGAGTACATCGCCGCAAAGCGTAATATCCTGAAAAACACGCGCCGCGCAGTGCTGAATTTCGACGACGGGGTCACACGCCGCATCGGCGAGGAGCTGATTCGCGACGGCGCGTGCCGTGTAACGTATTTCTCGCTCTCGCCGGTAAGCGAGCACGACGCGCGGGGCGCGGAGCGTGTATTCTGCCTTGAGGGCGGGGACGTTCTCTGCCGCGAGGGAGAGCGCGTGACGCATATCATGAGCGCGTCGGACATCGTGCTGCCCGGACGGCACAATATTGCAAATTACATGGCAGCGGCGGGTGCTGCATGGGACGCGACGTCCGTCGAGAGAATACGTGAGACCGCCTCAAGCTTCGGCGGCGTGAAGCACCGTCTTCAGCTTATCGCCGAAAAGGACGGAGTCCGATATTACAACAGCTCGATAGATTCCTCGCCGACGCGCACCGCCGCGGCAATTTCCGCCCTGCGCGACAGCACGCCGACTCGCCGCGTTGTCATCATCTGCGGCGGCTACGACAAGAATATCCCCTTTGAGCCGCTTGCGGATACGTTATTAAGCAGCGAGAACATAAAGAGTGTCGTGCTCACAGGGGCGACACGTGACAAGATAATGGCAGCCCTTCGCGCAAACGCCGCCTTCCGCGAGGATTTCGACATTTGCATGACAGAGAGCTTCGACGAGGCTGTCGGCACAGCTGCGCGTCTTGCCGTGAGCGGAGACTCGGTGCTGCTGTCGCCCGCGTGCGCCAGCTTCGACGCGTTCCCGAATTTCGAGGCTCGCGGCGAGCGCTTTGCGTATCTCGTTTCACAGCTTTAAGGCATGACGGCACAGGAGTCGTCGGGGACTGAATTACACGCCGCCGAGTGCGGCTGAATGGAGAAATGTATGCTGTCCGTAACTTATACCGCGTCGCTGTTCGGCGTCGATGCGTTCATGGTCGCCATCGAATGTAACGCCGTTCGCGCACTTCCCGCATTTGAGATAGTCGGGCTCCCCGACCTGTCGGTCAAGGAGTCAAAGCAGAGAATATTCACCGCAGCGGCGTGTACGGGAATTAATTTCCCCGATGCCGAGGTCACGGTGAATCTTGCTCCCGCAGACCGCCGCAAGGAGGGCTCCGCCCTTGACCTTGGAATATTCGCCGCGCTTTGCCGCTCCTGCGGAGTTATCCCCGCCTCTCGCGAGCTCGATAAAATGTGCTTCATCGGTGAGCTGTCCTTCACCGGCGAGGTGAGGCGCGTGCGCGGTGCGCTCAATATGGCGCTGTCGGCGGCTGATGCGGGTATATGCGACATTTACGTGCCGACGGGCAATTTGGCGGAGGCGTCCGCTGCCGCGGGCGGCGGAGTCCGTGTGTACGGCGTGGAAAGCGCAGCTGCGCTCATCTCGCACATGCGAGGCGAGCATGAAATCGTCCCTGTTGAAGCACCACCCGATACCGTTGAATCGGATATGCGCGCCGTGTACGGCGATTTTTCACAGATAAAGGGTCAGGCGAGAGCAAAGCGTGCCGTCGAAATCGCTGCGGCGGGCGGGCATAATATTCTCCTCATCGGTCCTCCCGGCTCCGGTAAATCGATGATGGCAAAGCGCATCCCGACGATACTGCCGGCGCTCACCTACGCCGAGGCGATAGAAACGACGAAGGTGCATTCGGCTGCGGGGCTGCTCGATGCCGACAGCGGAATTGTCGGTCACAGACCGTTCCGCTCGCCGCACCATTCTATGTCCACGGCGGCACTCGTCGGCGGCGGCAAAATTCCGGCGCCGGGTGAGATATCGCTCGCACATAACGGAGTGCTCTTTCTCGACGAGTTCCCCGAGTTCAACAAGGCTGCAATGGAGGCTCTTCGCGCGCCCATTGAGGACTCTAAAGTAACGATAACCCGCGCTGCGGGCCGCGTTACCTTCCCGTCGGCGTTTATGCTCGTTTGCGCTATGAATCCTTGCCGCTGCGGCTATTTCGGCAGCCGTCGCGGCAGCTGTAGCTGCACAAAAACCGATGTGAAGAATTATCTGTCAAAGCTGAGCGGACCGATGCTCGACAGAATAGATATTCAGCTTGAGATGCCGGAGCTCGATTTTTCCGAGCTGTCAAATTCCGCGCCCGGCGAGAGCTCCGCGACGATACGCGAGCGCGTCGAGGCGGCACGCTGCCTGTCAAGGGCACGCTTCCGCGCGGCGGGGCGTAAGAATTACGCCTCGGGACGCAATTCCGTCATGGATACCGACGACATCAGGCAGTTCTGCACGCTCGACGACGACTGTCTGAAAATTCTCGAGAGCTCGTTTCGCAGAATGAACCTTTCTGCGCGTGCCTACGACCGTGTGCTGCGAGTCGCGCGAACCATTGCCGACCTTGACTACGTTGCGGCGGGCGGTGAGGTGACCGAGAGCACGGAAGCCGGCGGCAGGATCGGAAAAAAGCATGTTATGGAGGCGCTTCAGATGCGCTCACTCGATAAATATTTCTCCTTTTAGGAGGTGCGCTTGTGGTAAGATTTGTTTTCGGAGGCGCGGGGGCTGGTAAGAGCACCTTCGTGTTCAGCGAGATAAAAGGAACGCTTGAGTCCACGGAGAAAAGGGTGTGTCTTATCGTTCCCGAGCAGAATACCGTTACGGCTGAAAGCCGAGGAGTGCGGGAGCTTCCTGCAACGGCGGCGCTTCGCGCCGAGATCACGAATTTCACGCGACTTTCGGACAGCATTTCCCGCAGAGTCGGTGGTCTGTCCTACGGGAGGCTCACGGACGGCGCAAAGCAGCTGACCGTGTGGCGCGCCATGATGAGCGTGTACGACGGGCTGTCGGAGCTCGGAGAGTCGTCGGGCAGCGACCCGATATCGCTCGTGCCTACCGTTTATTCGGCGCTTTGCGAGCTGACAATGAGCGGCATCGGCGCAAAGGAGCTCTCGGACGCCGCAGATGACCTTGAAAAAACGGAGGGCACAAGCTCGCTGTCGCGTCGTGCGCACGACCTTGCGCTCATTGCCGCGGCGTATAATTCACTTGAGGACGCGGAGCTTTCGTCACTTGAGGATCCTGTGCTCAAAATACGCGACCGCGCCGCAGAGTGCGGCTATTTTGCCGGCTGCGACGTGTACGTCGACTCGTTTTATTCAATGACCGGGGCGCAGCTTGCAGCCCTCGGTGAGATAATCCGACTTGCCGACAGAGTTACGGTAACTGTGCCGATGGACAGCGCGGACGCGGACGGCGTGCATCTTGCGGGTGTGCGCCGCTTTTACAAAAGCGTGCTCGGCACAGCACTGAAAAGAGGAGAAATTGAGCGGATCACGCTTGAGGGCTCCTACCGAACGGAAAAGGAAAGCCTGCGGGTGCTATATCGCAGCCTGTGGGACTATTCGGCGCCCGAGAGCACGGCAGGTACGGACGGCGCGGTAAGCGTGATCTCCGTTCGTGACCGATACGAGGAGGCACAGGCGCTGAGCGCGTTTATAGCACAGCTTGTGAGAAACGGTGCGCGGTATTCCGATATTGCAGTGGTCGCGGCGGACGCCGCCGCGCTTCGCGGAGTGACCGACGCTGCCCTTCGCAGCCACGGCATTCCCGTGTTTACCTCTGATAGCGAGAGGGTAATGTCGTCACCGACGGTGCGCCTTATACTTTCGCTGCTGCGCGTGGTCGGACGCTGGCGACGCGAGGACGTTACCGCTATTGTGAAAACAGGGCTGTCGCCGCTCGACGACACGCTCGCCTGCGCCTTCGAAAATTATACTGAAACGTGGAACATACGCGGTCGCGCGATGTTCTCGACCGAGTGGACGATGAATCCCGACGGCTATGTCGAGAGGCTGAGTGAGCGCGCACGCGAAACGCTTCGCCTTGCGAACGAGGCGCGTGAGGGGCTGATATCACACATCGAGAGCTTCTGCGACATTTTCGAAAACGGAAGGGCTGCTGTTCGCGATATTTGTGTCGCACTTTGCAATTATTTCGAGCAGAGCGGCGCATGGGAGCGAGCAGAGCAGCGTGCGGACACGCTGTCGCCGGACGACGCGGAGCGAGAGCGACTTGTGTGGGGCGAGATATGCCGCGCATTTGACACTCTTGTCGAGCTCGTGCCCGATGCCGTATGCGACAGCAGCGGCTTTTCGACTCTTTTCAGATATGTTATATCGGACGCCGACACGGGCGCGATACCTACAGGCATCGACAATGTGACCTTCACCTCGGCGTCTGGACTTCGCACCGACGGTATAAAGCATGTTTTCCTGCTCGGAGCCGTCGACGGAGAATTTCCCGCTGTTCCCTCAGAGGGCGGTTATTTCTCGGACAGCGACCGCGAGAGGCTTGCCGAATGTGGAGCGGTCTTCGGCTCGACGGCAGATGTGCGCGCCTCGGAGGAGCTGTTCCGCTTCTACCGTGCGATATCGCAGGCAACGCAGTCGCTGTGCGTATTCGTGCCGAAAAGCTCAAATGGTGCCGCCTGTCGCCCGTCCGAGGGCGCACTTAGAATTATGCGCCTTACGGGCTGTGAGGAGGTGAGCTATTCGGAGCTCCCTACCGAGCTGAGAATATTCGACAGGGACTCCCTTGACGCCGAGCTTCGGGCAACGGGGGACGGTGAGCTGAGAGCTCTTCGCGAGAGCTTGTATGGCGAGACCGAGACACGGCGCGAGAGCATAACGGATGACACACACGTGTCGGAGCAGACGGCACGCATTTTATTCGGCGGACGCCTGAACCTTACCCAGTCGAGAATATCGAGCTTCGTGAAGTGCCCGATGTCGTATTATTGCAGATATGTCCTCGAGCTTGACGAGAATAAAAGAGCCGCCGTCGCCTCGCCGAATATCGGATTGTTCGTCCACGCGGTGCTGGAGCAATTCTTTACCGTTACCGCAGGGGAGAGCTATCCGCTTTCCCGCGAGCGAACGGAGGAGATATGCGACGGCATAATAGCCGACTATATGTCGCGCACCTTCACGGACGCTGTCGACGGACGGGTGAAATATCTATTCATCCGTCTCAGACGCAGACTGTTCGTCTTCCTTGACGCGATAATGGAGGAGGCGGCTCAGAGCCGCTTTGAAATATACAAAACCGAGCTTCCGATAGGCGGAGTGCGCGGCGAGAGCGACATGCAGTCTCCGCCGCCGATACGCTTCGAATGCGCCGACGGCGGCACGGTCTCGCTTTACGGAATACTCGACCGCCTCGACATTTATAAGACTGACGGCGCGACGTATATTCGCGTAATCGATTACAAAACGGGGGAAAAGCGCTTTTCCTTCGAGGACGTCCGCCGAGGGCTCGACGTTCAGCTGCTTTTGTACCTTTTCAGTGCATGGCGCTCGAAGGGCTCGGGCTTTGAGACGAGCGTGACCGATGGCGAGGGAAAAATACTCCCCGCAGGCGCGATGTATCTTTCGCTGAAGCCGAATGACCCCGTCTCCGACGCACCGATAAGCGCCGAGAAGGCGCGCGAGCTGATGGCGGGAACGATAGTCAGAAGCGGCGTCGTAACGGACGAGCGCGATGTTCTCGACGCGATGGACAGCGGCATCAGCGGAAAATATACGCCCGTCTCGCTGAAGAGCGACGGCACATACAAGCGCTGCGCTTCTCTTGCCTCGCTTGAGCGCTTCGGTGAGCTGTACGCACAGCTTGAGCAGACGGTGTGCGGCATAGCCGACGAGATGAAAAGCGGACTTGCGGCTCCGCGCCCGCTTGAGGGTGCGTCCGCAGACGTGTGCGAATATTGCCCCGCAGGCGAAATATGCAAAAAGAAGGGAAGGAGGCAGTGATATGGGAGAGGTAGTCTGGACAGCGGCGCAGCGACGAGCCATTGAGAGCCGCGGCAATATACTTGTTTCCGCGGCGGCAGGCTCCGGAAAGACCGCGACGCTGACGGCGAAGATACTGTCGCTGCTGAAAAATGAGGATACCGAGCTCAGTCGCTTCCTCATTGTCACCTTCACAAAGGCGGCGGCGGGCGAGATGCGTGACCGCATTACAAAGTCGCTTGCCGAAAGTGCGAAGACCGACCGCGCGATGTCGCGCCACATAAGAGACATTGCTTGCGCCGATATATGCACGATCCACAGCTTCTGTACGAAGCTGCTTCGCGAGCATTTCGCGCAGTGCGGTATATCCCCCACCTTCTCGGTTTGTGACGAAGCGGACGCCGAGGTAATGAAGACGCGCGCCATGGAGAGCACGGTCGACGATTTCTTCGCGGGACGGTGCAGGGTGGAAAACGGAGCGGATATATTCACGCTTGCCGACACTCTCGGACGCACCCGCGACGCGTCGCAGCTCGACCTGTCTCTCCGCGAGCTTTACGACAAGCTTGTGTCAATGGGGCTTGACGAGAGCTTTCCGGAGGAATGCGCCGAGCGCCTTGAGTCGGCGGCAGAGGGAGAATTTTTCGACAGCCCGTGGGGCGGGATAATTAAAAAACGCGTGAGCGATGCGGCACTGCATTATAAGAATGTGCTCGACAGCCTTATGCCGCAGATGGCGCAAAGCGAGGCTGTAACGGTAAAATACCTGCCGACAGCCCGTGCGATCTACGATTATCTGACGCGACTGCTCACAGAGCGCTCGCAAGGCTCATATGCCGAGATGCACAGGTCGTTTTTAAGCTACGAAAAGATTTCCCTCGGCACTTTGTCCGCAAAGCAGAAGACCGACGCCGCGCTTCGCTTCAAGGAGCTGCGTGACGAGATCGAAAAGTGCTTTACCGAGACGCTGAACAGATATTTTGCCTCCGACGAGAAGCAAATAGCAAAAAGCATGAGGCGCCTGGCGTCGGTGCTGCGCGGAGCGTCGGAGCTGCTGCACGTATATGCCGAGCGCTACCGTGCATTAAAGCGCGAGCGCGACTGCCTCGATTTTGCCGATCTTGAGACCGAGGCGTACCGCCTTCTCGTTTCCGACGACGGAGAGCCGACAGCTACCGCGCGGGAGATCGCCGGAAACTACAGCTTCGTTTTCATCGACGAGTATCAGGACACAAACAGCTTGCAGGACGGAATATTTCGCGCGGTCAGCTCGCAGGCGGAGAAATTCTTCGTCGGCGACATAAAGCAGAGCATATACCGCTTCCGCGGAGCCGAGCCGGAGGTGTTTTCCTCCTACAGAAGGGCGTGGGATCGAGCAGCTGACTGCCGTGCCGTCGGAGACGAGGCGGGGCAGAGTATATTCATGAGCGAAAACTTCCGATGCGCCGAGCCTATCGTTAAGCTTGTCAACGCGGTGTCAAGATGCATGTTCCCCTACGGCGGGATTCCGTTTGAGGAGGCAGACTGCCTCGTGTACGGCGGTGTGTCGCGCAATACTTCGCCGGTAGAGGTGTGCCTTCTTGACGGTACGAGAAAGAAAAGCACCGACGAGAGTGACAGCATTTCGGAACCCGATTACGTTGCGGAGAGAATATGCGCGCTGCTCCGTGAGGGTGAGTACCGCCCGGGCGACATTGCGATACTGCTCAGAAACGCAAATAAGAAGGGCGAGGACTACGTTCGTGCGCTGACGGAGCGCGGAGTTCCTGCGCAGGTCGCGGGCGGCTCGCCGTTTGCAGAGGAGCGCGAGGTAATTCTCATGCTTGATATTCTTCGCGCACTCGACAATCCCATGCGTGACATACCGCTTGCGGGCGCGATGCTCTCGTCCGTGTTCGGCTTTACGCTCGACGAGCTTGTCATACTCCGCGAGCGCGGCACCGATTGCCCGCTTTACACCTCGGTCACAAGGGCTGCCGAGGGGGACGGTGAGCTTGGCGAAAAATGCAGGGGATTCATACATCGCCTGTCATCGCTCAGAAGCGCCGAGCGCGGAATGAGCGCAGACCGCTTCATTGACCGCGTCATCTCGGAATGCTCGCTGTTTGACAGCGCCGAGGTCACAGCGTCACCGTGCGGTGCCGACAATATCAGACGTATACGCGATATGGCGCAGACCTATGAGTCCGGCGCTTACGGCGGACTCTACGGCTTCCTTTCGTTTATTGACGAAAAGCTTGCTTCAAATGAGCTGACTGTCGAAAATGCAAAGGGGCAGGGCGGCGTCAGCGTAATGAGCATACATAAATCGAAGGGACTTGAGTTTCCCGTGTGCTTTGTCTGCGAGTGCGGCAAGCGCCGCAATGCCTCGGACGAGAGGGCGGGAATATTGCTGCACCGCGAGGCGGGTCTTGCCGCGCGTCTGCCTGATGAGGGCGGACTTGTAATGTGCGGAAACCCCGTGCGCGACGCGCTCGGACTTCGACTCGGCGAGGACAATGCCCGAGAGGAGATGCGCGTGCTCTACGTTGCGATGACGCGAGCCGTCGAGCGGCTGTATATCACGGCGAAATGCTCGAGCTCGCCGCAGCGAGAGCTTGAGGCGGCGGAAGCGGCTCTCCCGTTTGCAGATGAGTTTTCGGTAGTGAGTGCGCCGCGAATGATAGATCACATCCTTGCGGGTGTGCTGTCTGACGCCGAGCTTCCCGTGAAGCTTACGGCGGTCGCGCGCGATGCGGCAACAGGCGAGATGACCTCGCTTTCGCTCACGCCTGAGAGAGATGAGGCGTGCGCTTTCATCGATATTGACGCGGTGAGGGAATCGCTTGCGTTTGTGTACCCGTTTGAGCACATGACGACCCTGCCGTCGAAGCTTGCGGTGTCGGCGCTGTATCCGAGCTTCCTTGACGAGAGCCGGACTCCGACGCTTTCCGAGCTTTTCCCAACGGCTGATGCCGGAGAGGAGCACGGTGAGAAAAAAATGCCGCTCCCTCGCTTCATGAGCGAGAGTACGGACGGCATTGCCGCAGAGCGCGGAACATCGAATCACGTGTTTTTGCAGTTCGCGTCGTTTTCCGCACTGCGCGAGCGCGGAGCTGACGCAGAGCTTGAGCGGCTGCTCTCTGCGGGCTTCATAACCGAAAAAATGGCAAGCCTTGTCGAGCGCTCGCAGATAGAGCGCTTTGCCGCGAGTGACACGGTCGAAAGGATTCTTTCCGCACGGCGTGTGTTCCGCGAGCTTCGCTTTAATCTGTCACTTGATGCGTCGAGCTTCACCTCTGATGCTGAGCTGAAGGAGCTGTATCGCCGCGACGGGGCGGAAATTACCGTGCAGGGCGTGTTTGACTGCATATTCGAGGACACCGACGGAAGGCTTGTGCTGCTTGATTACAAGACGGACTCCGCGCCCTACGAGGCAAGTCACCGCGAAGCGGCACATGAAGCGCTTCGACGCCGACACGCGCGACAGCTGTATTACTACATGCAGGCGGCGGGCAAAATATTCGGTCGCGAGGTAGACGAGGCATATATCTACAGCCTTTCTCTCGGAGAATGCATCGATATGAAAAACGTGAGAATATAAAAATACCCGAGCCTGCGGCGCATGGCTCGGGTATTATCAATATTATAAGCTTATCAGCCCTCGGCGACGAGGATAAATTCGTAAACCTCCTGACCGCCCTCGGCGAGGTACAGCTCAATGTCGGGGTGCTTTTCGGCAATGTGCGATTCGAGTGCGGCGCAGTCGTCCTGCGTTGCATCTGCTCCGACAAATACCGTCAGCATGAATTTCTCTCCGTCCTCGAGCATGCGGTCGGCAAGCGCGCACACCGTGTCGGCGACTGTAGGCGTGGAAACGAGCATCTGCTTTCCGATAAAGCCGATATATTCACCGCCCTTTATCTCAACTCCGCTGAGGTTCGCATCGCGTACCGCGACGGATACGCTGCCTGTCGTTACATCCTCCATTGCCTCCGTCAGCAGAGCTTCAATTGCAGCAGGCTCGGTAAGCGAGCTGTCGAGTGAGGAGAGAGCAACGTAGCCGGAGCCGATGTCGCGGCTCGGGATCACGTGAATTACGGAATCACTGTAAAGCTCCGCCGCCTGGCTTGCGGCGAGGATTATATTGCCGTTGTTCGGAAGCACGAATATATGCTCCGCGTTTGTTGCGTCGAACGCCTCGAGAAAATCGGAGATCGACGGGTTCTTTGTCTGACCGCCGTCGATAACGCAGTCGGCGCCAAGGTCGTAAAAGAGCTTTTCAAGCCCCGCACCGCTTGCTACGGCTATATAACCGAGCGGGCGACGCTCGCGATGAGCCTCGGCCCTTGCGCGGGACGCCTTTTCGGCTTCTTCAGCCGCTGCGGCAGCCTTATCGGGTGCCTTGCCCTCGGCTGACAGCTCGCTGTGCTGAACGGACATGTTCTCGATTTTGACAGTAAGGAATTCACCGAAGCGGCGGCAGAATTCGAGCACGCGCTCGGGAGTCATTGTGTGGACGTGGATCTTCACGACGCTCTCCGTCTTGAAGGCGACAATGGAATTGCCGATGCCCTCGAGAAATTCTGTGATGACCGCGGGGTCAAAGCTGTCGGTGTCCACCTTGCAGCTTTGAAGCTGGAGCAGAAGCTCGGTGCAATAGCCGTAGGTCATTACGCTGTCGGGACCGAAGGCGGAAAGATCAACTGCCTTTGTGACGTTCTTTGACGGAGGGACAGGGTCTATCTTCTCCCCGCGAAGCGCACGTACAAAGCCCTCGAATACATAAACAAGTCCGGCTCCGCCGCTGTCCACGACGCCTGCTTCCTTGAGCACGGGAAGCATGTCTGGCGTCCTTTCGAGAGAGGCGCGCATTTCGTCAAGCACTCGCGAAAACAGCTCTCCGACCGTGCAGCTGTCGTCAAGAGCGGCAAGCGCATTTTCGACACCCTCGCGTGCTACCGTCAGCACCGTACCCTCGGCGGGCTTCATAACTGCGGCATACGCCTGCTTTACGCCGAGCTTCAGCGCACTGCGAAGCGTCGGAATATCGGCAACGTCGCGCGCCTCAAAACCTCTTGCGATGCCGGCGAACATCTGCGAGAGGATAACTCCGGAATTTCCGCGGGCTCCGAGGAGCATTCCGCGAGAGAGCGCACCTGCGGCGTCGGAAAGCGTCGCGCAGTCGCTCTTGTCGAGAGAGGCAATACCGCCCTCGACGGTCATGCTCATATTGTCGCCCGTGTCTCCGTCGGGAACGGGGAATACGTTGAGCTCGTTGACCTCCTCGGCATTGCGGCAGAGGTTGGCTCCTCCCGCACGCGCCATGAGTGCGAAGCTCTCGCCGTCAAGGAGTGTCAGGTCGAATTTATTATTTGCTGTACTGTTCATGTTAGCTCCGAATATGTGTGATATGTTATCTTTCGCTGCCGACGAAGAATATAGCAAGAGTTCCGGGACCGGAGTGCGAGCCGATAACGGGTCCTACCGGTGCTATTACCTCGACGTCGGTGCCGCAGAGCTCCTTGACCTGACGGGCAAGCTCGTCTGCGTCCTCGCGGCAGTCACCGTGAGAAATATATATCGGCGAGTCGTCGCCGTCGAGCCTCAGCTCGCTGAGCTTCTTTGCAAGCTCGCGAACAGCCTTCTTTCTTCCGCGAACGTTGTAAAGGTTAATAAGCTTGCCGTCGTTGTCCACATGAAGTATCGGCTTGATACCGATGGCGGTACCGACAAAAGCAGCTACTGCACCGACTCTGCCTCCGCGGTGCAGGAACTGGAGGTCATCGACGGTGAACCAGTGGCAGATCGAAAGGCGTGTGCTCTCGATGTACTCGACTGCTTCCTCAAGGGTCGCGCCGGCTGCGAGCTTCTTCATTGCGAGCATGACTATCATTCCGTAGCCGCCCGACTCGCAGAGGGAGTCCGCCGTCAGCACACGGCGCTCGGGATACTTCTTTGCAAGCTCCGCCGCTGCCATGCGCGACTGATTGTAGGTCGTGCTGAGTCCGGATGAAAAGCCGATGTAGAGCACATCGCGTCCCGCCTCAAGCTCGGGCTCGAAGTTCAGCTTGAACTGCTCGGAATTGATAGCCGAGGTCTTCGCGTCGCGTCCCTCGCGGAGATTTCTGTAGAAATCATCGATGTCAAGGTCGCAGTTACGGAACTCCTCGGGGGAGTCGGTGAAGCGGAAGGTGAGCTCGATGGTATGCAGACCGTAATTGTCAAGCAGCTCCTGCGGGATGTCGCAGGACGAGTCTACGAAAACGGTATAATTGTTCATTGCGTCAAAGCCTCCTGTGAAGCACATGTTTCAGTTTCAACATATATTATACACTAAAGACTCCCGCGAGTCAAGCAAAGCATGTCTATTGCTCGTGAATTCTTTGTAGAAGCCTTGTTGTGGGTCGGTAGAATCGCAGCATCTTGCGCTCTACTGCGAGGAGAGAGGCGAAAAATTATGCTTGCAAGGAGGTGTGCGATGTGATATAATATAAATTGAGCTGTGACGGACGTTTTCCACGCCTTTTTGTGCGCATTCGAACGCTTTTATTGCCGTCGCAGCACACAAAATTACGTTTTTTCGGACTCTACCGTGAGTAGAGTTGCAAATTGCGGTCAAAAACGGACGAAGGAGGAGCATGATGGAGGAGCTGAGAGCGGCAGTCGCGCAGAATTTGCAGGCGCTCAGGCGTCAGGCGGGCATGACCCAGGCGTCTCTTGCCGAAAGGCTTAATTATACCGATAAGGCGGTCTCAAAATGGGAGCGCGGAGAGTCGCTGCCGGACGTTGCGGTGCTTCGCGACATTGCGCGTCTGTTCGGAGTGAGCGTGGATTATCTTTTGACGCTGGAGCACGAGAGCGAGGCTGAGCCCGTTCCGATACAGGCAAGGCGACGCCGGATGTCGAACCGCGCGTCCATCACCTGCATGAGCATACTGCTTGTGTGGCTCATTGCGACCTTTGCCTTTGTTGTCACGAATATCGTTCTGCCGGACTTTCGTATGAACCGACTGCTGTTTGTTTACGCGGTGCCGAGTTCGATGATCGTATGGCTCGTGTTCAACTCGATATGGTTCGACCGAAGACGAAATTTTGTTATCATATCGCTTCTCATGTGGTCGCTGCTTGCGGCGGTGTTCCTTTCGCTTCTGCCGCTCGCAGAGGGGCTGTGGCAGCTTTTCGTGCTCGGCATCCCAGGTCAGGCGATAATTATTCTGTGGTCGCGTCTTCGCGGCTCGTCAAAGCGCGATAAGGGCGCCGAGGAGTGACGCACGACACGGTAAAACACGAAATATACATGAGTATACAATAAATATTCGAAAATAGGTGCAACATGCCACTTGACAAAGCATAAATATTTGGGTATACTGTATGTAACTTTTATGAAAGGAAGCATAAGACATGAAAAAGCTTCTCAGCATTATCTCTCTCGCACTTGCTCTTGTTCTCGCAACGGCGGCACTTTCCGCATGTGGCGGCACGGCAAGCGATGAAACTACAACAGGCTCTGACGACTCCAATGCGACACCCAAGTACACGGTACTCAAGATGGGTACGAACGCAACCTTCCCGCCCTATGAGTACAAGGAGGGTGAGAAGATCGTCGGTATCGACGCGGACATCGCAAAGGCGATCGCGCACGAGCTCGGCGCAGAGCTCGAGATCGTTGACATGGAGTTCGACTCCATCATCACCTC
>CAYNHY010000042.1:0-13790 GCA_964397225.1 uncultured Ruminococcus sp. | reverse complement strand
AGGTCGTTTCTTATCATAATAAGTTTTTCTCCGTTAATATTGATTAGGTGCTTGACAAGACGTGTCATTTGTGATAATATAATCACAGTGATGGCAAAATGTGTCCGTCACCGATATAATGATTGATAGAGGAGCATCCCCGATGAGTAATCGGGCGCGAGGCAACCGTATTGCCGCTTGAGCGTCCGCTGAAAGGCGAGGGTTGCCGAAGATGTGCCGACGGGCGGCGCGTCTGGGCCGTAGAGCTAAAGCCTGCGGACTGTCACCGGTTCACCGGTGGAGGGCTATCTGTGTACCGTCGATACTTATCAGCCCCGATGAGTATATTATATTACACAGACAGCCGGTTTTCAACCGGTTTTTGTTTTTTATCGGGCGTAGCGGTCGTTTTTTTTCGAAAAATTCAGTTGCAGCGCCGAATGCGGCGAAAAGCCGAAGAAAGGTATGGTTTTGTATGGGAAAGTTTAACAAGCAGATCGTGTTTGAGGGAGCGGCTACAGCTCTTATCACTCCTATGAAGGACGGCAGTGTCGATTACGAGGCTTTCGGACGTCTTATCGAGTCGCAGATTGCAGGCGGGATCGACGCACTTGTCGTTTGCGGCACAACAGGTGAGGCTGCAACGCTCACAGACGACGAGCACAAGGAGTGCATCCGCTTTGCAGTCGAGCATATCGCCGGCAGAGTACCCGTTATCGCGGGAACAGGCTCCAACGATACAGCATACGCAAACGAGCTGTCGCGCTACGCGTGCGAGGTTGGCGCGGACGCGCTTCTCCTCGTAACTCCTTACTACAACAAGACATCTCCAAAGGGAATGATCAAGAACTTCCTCGCGACCGCAGAGGTCACCGACAAGCCGATCATTCTTTATAACGTTCCGTCGCGTACCGGAATGAACATGACGCTCCCCGTGCTTCGCGAGCTTGCCCGTCACGAGCGCATTGTCGCAATCAAGGAAGCCTCCGGCAATATTAGCCAGGTTGCCGAGATCGCCGCAGAGCTCTCGGATGACCTTGCCATCTACAGCGGAAACGATGACCAGATCGTTCCGATACTCTCGCTCGGCGGACGCGGCGTAATTTCCGTTCTGTCGAACATTATGCCACGCGAGACTCACGACATCTGTGAGCTGTTCGCAAAGGGAGAGGTCGCCGCATCCCGCGAGCTTCAGCTGAGACTGCTCCACCTTATCAACAATCTATTCATTGAGACCAATCCCATTCCCGCAAAGGCTGCGTGCGCGCTTATGGGCATCTGCACAGAGGAGATCAGACTCCCGCTTTGCGAGATGGACGACGCTAATCTTGAAAAGCTCAAGACCTCGCTCCGCCGCGAGGGTCTTATCGGCTGATATCATACAGGGAAGTTGAAATAATGGATACATTAAGGATAATTCTGTCCGGCTGCTGCGGCAGACTCGGTAGTGTTGTTTCGCGTATTGCCTCCGAGAGAGACGACATGGAGATCGTATGCGGAATCGATCTGAAGGGAAGCGCAGACTTCCCGACAGTCAGAAGCTTTTCAGAAATCGACCCGACGGTCAGCGCAGATGTGATAATAGATATTTCGCACCATGCGCTTATCGGGGACGTTCTCGCCTATGCCAAGGAAAAGGCTTTGCCCGTTGTTATTTGCACGACGGGGCATACCGAGGAGGAGGAGCGAGAGATCCGCGAATGCTCAAAGCAGCTCCCGATACTTCGCTCGAGAAATATGTCACTCGGTATCAACCTTTTGACTCAGCTCGTCCGCCGTGCGGCGGCGACGCTCGGAGAGGACTTCGACATCGAGGTCGTTGAGGCTCATCACAACAAGAAGCTTGACGCGCCGAGCGGTACCGCGCTTATGCTTGCCGACGCGGCTCGCGAGGTAAGAAGCGACGCCGAATATGTGTACGACCGTCACAGCGTTCGCCGTGAGCGCTCACGAGAGGAGATCGGCATACACAGCATTCGCGGCGGCACTATCGTCGGAGAGCACAGCGTAATATTCGCAGGTCGCGACGAGGTCATAACGCTCTCGCACAGCGCGGGAAGCCGTGATCTATTTGCAACGGGTGCCGTAAAGGCGGCGTTCTTTCTGCGCGGTGCCACAGCCGGCTACTACACGATGAACGATGTTGTTGACAGCATGCTCGACTGAGCAGCTTAAATTATCAGACATAGTTAAGCCCTTCAAAGCTTTTACGGTGCTTTGAAGGGCTTCATTTTTGACTAAACGGACTGCCGCTTATCTTGAAGCGGCAGTCCGTTTGAGCTTACGCCGGTCAGTTGTTTACGGGATCTATTGAGGTGACGTAGACGGTGATGACCATCTCATCGCTTCTGATGTAGACGCCCTTGTTGAGTGCGACGCTTTCGTTTTCCGCACCGGTAATGACGAGAATACCGGTGTCTGCGTCAAGCTTTCCCTTTACGGAAAATGTGCCGGTGATATCGTATCTTTTGAGATGCGAGAGGTCGTCGCTACTGCTCTGGGGATTATTTGTTACGGTTACGTAATTTCCGTTTGCGTCGTAGTAGCGTGCTTCAGCATCAGCTGTACCGGGTGTGCCGACGGTCGTGCCGAATACCTTGTTTGTCAGTGCAAAGCGGAAGGTGTTGCCATCGGCGAGATAGTCGACAACGCTCTCACGCTGATTTCTTACAATATAAGATACGGTGTATTCCTGCTCCTCGATATCGGGAAGTGTCATCGGGTCGGGCGTGTTTTCGATAAGAAGCATTCTTGCCGCGATGCCCGCTATGGCAAGCAGAAGTACCACGATTATGAGAACATCGACAATGTTAAGCTTCTTCTTTGCTTTGTTTTCCATGTGTAATTCGTCCTTTCGCTTTAATTACTTCTTCTGAGTGCTCTGTGCTTCGTCGGCGACGTCGGGCAGCGTTTCGCTCACTTCGTCAAGGAGACCCGTGTGCGCGCGGCTTGTGGGGTTCTTCAGTATTACCATGTAGATAAAGAATATCGCCAGCGCGATGAGAGCTATAATGAGCGCCTTCAGCAGTATTCCGCTCGCGAACATCTTGTCACACATAAATACCGCGACAAGTCCGAGAATACCGCAGATGGAGTACAGTATCTTCACCGATTCCTTCTGAGTGAAGCCCATGTCGACAAGCCTGTGATGCAGATGTCCGCGGTCGGCTGAGAAGGGACTCTTTCCAGCAAGCAAACGGCGGATGATCGCGAAGGTCGTATCAGCTAAGGGAAGTGCGAAAATTATCAGCGGGACAACGAGCGAAATGAGCGCATGCGCCTTGAACATGCCCTGTATCGAGATTACCGCAAGCGTGTAACCGAGAAACAGCGCACCGGTGTCGCCCATGAATATCTTTGCGGGGTTTCTGTTAAAGGGGAGAAAGCCGCAGCATGAGCCGATAAGGATCAGCGTGATCAGTGCCGACGAGAAGTCGCCACCCTGAATTACGATTACAAACAGGATCGAGATCGAGGATATCGTCGAAACTCCGCAGGAGAGTCCGTCGAGTCCGTCGATGAGGTTGATAGCGTTCGTAAGTCCGGCTATCCAGAGCACCGTGATGGGGATGCTCCATATGCCGAGATTCAGGTATTCCTCGCCGATAGCGATGCGTTCGATGCGAATACCGCACAGCACCGTTGCAACTGCAACGCCGAGCTGCCAGACAAGCTTCAGCCACGGGTTGAGCTGGTGAATATCGTCAAGCACGCCGAGCAGCACCATGAGGATTCCTCCGCCGAGCACTATGAGAAGCTCACGGCTTATGTCGCAAAACAGCAGAGCCGTGACAAGAAAGCTTAAGAATATTGCCAGACCGCCTATTCGCGGAATGGGCTTTTTGTGCATACGTCTGTTGTCGCGCGGGATGTCGATGGCGCCGAGCTTGAATGCCAGCACGCGAACGATAGGTGTCAGGGTATACGCAAGAAGTACAGCGCATATCAGTGCTACAAAGCAGTACAGTATGCTGTTATCAATCAATAGATTTTTCATAGCGATAGCCTCCGTTGACGGGCACGTCAGTCAAGGACGGTGTGCTTGATGCAGTACGCACTTCCGCGAAAATCACCGGCCATTATGTCGATAGAGGTGTTGACGGGGATGTAGATGTCATCGGCAATGCAGTATCCCCATTCGTCCTTCTCGGTCTCTGCCGTGAAGGTGATAAAGATATCGATAAGATTGTCAGCCTTTGTGTAGACCTCAGTGCCGCTTTCGTTGCTGTAACCGGCTTTGTAGCAGTCGTGGTACTGAACGCCCGTTACGGTTCCGAGAACCTTTGTCCTCTTATCGGCGAAGGTAACGGTATCTCCGACGGATACGGAGCCGTCAAAGACAGAATTGACGGAGGACACCTCAACTACATATTCGACAGTGTGTCTCTCGCCCGCGACGACGGTGTCGTCACTGAATACGAAGATATAGCCGAGTACCGCAACGGCGACGGCTAAGACGATGATTATCAGTATGTCTATGAAATTTAATCTGAATTTCCGGTCAGTCATGGTCTGACTCCTTTCTTGCTTGTGAAGACTTTGTGATCCTGATGTCCGCCGACGCCTCGTCCGTGCCGCATATATCGGAGCAGCTGCGGCAGCTTGACGTGTCGAGCGTTGAATTAATGCACTTTGCAAAGGCGGGGATGAGTCCCAGCATGAGCCAGAACATAAGGTAAACTCTGTAGTTATACCACGAGTTGTCCGTGAGACCCTGAATAAGCACGGCAAAGAGACCGCAGAGCGGAGCTGCTACCGAAAGCTTTGAATTTCGCTTGAAGGATGGCTCAAGGTCGGCAGTGTCCTCCCTCGTGAGTCTTGAGATCAGCGAGAAGGCAAGACGCGCGAGCAGGAAAAGTATAATGCAGAAGAACAGGATTCCGAAGATTCCGGTCTCGAGCGTTATCTGAATGAAGAGATTGTGCGAATGCGGTGCCGCCTCGATTCCGGGCAGCGTGTAATCGGGATAAATTTCCCTCCACGGTCCCTCGCCGACACCGATGCCGGTGAACAGATAGTCCTGAGCCATGTGCATTGCACCTCTCCAGATATTGACGCGGTAGGAGGTAGACGAGTCTGCAAGGTTTCCGATGCTCGTAAAGCGTGATACTATCGTTTCGGGCAGTATAAACGGAAGCGCCGGAATGCTCGCGACACCCGCTACAAGCAGCCACATGGTCCTACGATTCCATATGAGAAGGAAGGCGACGAGCGCGAATATAAAGCCGAGCCATGCGCCGCGGCTCCACGTCAGTATAAGGCACATTCCGAGGCATGCGAAGGAAACGAACGCATAGCGGCGGGACATTCCCTTTCCCGTGATCCAAAGAGCAAGCGCGAGAGGCAGTATCATAATGAGATATTCGCCGAGCATGTTCGGATTTTCAAGCGTCGAGACGGCGCGACCGGATATTCCTGTAAAGAGCTCATCATCGAGCCATGCGCTGACCATCGTGCCCGCGAACACATATTGAATTATTCCGTAGAAGGCAACAATGAGTCCCGACCAGACAGCCGCCGCGGTGCAGCGGTGAAGCCATTCCGAGGAGCGCATGCAGCAGGATACAAGAAAATATCCGATGATGAAGCTGACGTACATGAACGACGGGACAAGCGAGTCCGACGAGAAGGAGACAAGTCCGCCGCAGGCGATAAGCAGTGCAAGGGCGGCAACGAACAGGTCAACATAGGTGAAGGACAGAACTCTCTTTGCGCGTATTATCTTCATTAAGTATGCGAATGCGACGAGTGCTACGAGAACAATAAGCGCGGAGGTCGGTGCGAGAGGCGCCAGAAAGAAAAGACACATGACGCCGAATTCGGGCAGAGCGAGTATTGCATAGAGCGCAACGGCAAGGAATATTGCAGCGAAGATGTACAGCGGGGAGACGGCAAGTGTCGCAAATCCCGATACGAGCCCGAGAATAAACGCGACGGAATATCTGCCGGTCACAGCGTCACTTCGCAGCTTATTCTGCGAGAAGCCGAGGGCAGAGATGACGCTTGTGCAGATGCGCGAGGAGGACAGCACGGCTGATGCCGTTTTCTTCGATGTGAGGAACGGAACGGAAACAGCTGCGATGCTTACCGCCTCAATGAGCAGCACGTAAGCCTCATAGGTTTTTGCAACGGTATCTGTCAGAACGAGCGATACCAGCGCGGACAGAAGGCTGTAGAGCGAGAAGGTGAGCAGATACGCTCCTATGACACGCATTCGGCAGGATACAAGACTCGATGCAAACGAGGTGACTGCCGAGATAAGCCGCGAGTCCTCGAGCTTTTCAGCGAGCCGTCGGCGTAATTTCGAGAGCCTTCCGTGTCCTCGCGGGCGGTCTGCGTGAGACCTCTCTGCCGAGCCCGTGAAGATGCGCGCGAAGAGCCCGCTTCCGAGAAGGCTGTATATCCACAGGCAGAATCTGTCCAGTGCGGATATGATAACGCTTCCTCGGACTGCCGCGACGAGCTTTTTTCCTATGCCGACGCGGGATTTCGATTCGGTTTTCACGATTTTGGCACACTCCTTATAGGTGTATTCGCTCTATTATACATTAAAAAGCGAGGAATTTCAACCTTATTTCATTAATTTATACTCGTAAGAGCCATTTTAGGCTCGATAGCGAGCGGAAAACGTGCTTTACGGGCGCTTTTGCGCCACAGAACGCATTTTTCGGCGAAAGTTCGTGCGTGCCGCTCTTGACAACGCGCGAGAAAAGCTTTATACTATAAGCGTATTTCAAAAACAGAAGGCATTCACCCATGAATAACAAAAACGTAGTCACTCTCCAAGACCTCTCATGCTTCGGCAAGTGCTCCTCTACGGTCGCACTTCCGATAATATCCGCCATGGGTATCAGCTGTGCGGTGATCCCGACCGCAGTGCTCTCAACGCATACCGGCGGCTTCAAGGATTACACCTTTCGCGACCTCACGGACGACATTCCGCGCATTTCCGAGCACTGGTCTCGCGAGGGACTTGAATTCGACGGAATATATACCGGATATCTCGGCTCACCTCGCCAGGTCGAGGTGACTGCCGATTTTATAGCGCAGCATCGCGCAGGAGGCTTTGTCTTTGTCGATCCCGCAATGGCTGACAACGGTCGGCTGTACTCGGGACTTGATATGTCGCATGCAGCAGCCATGAAGGGACTGTGCGCGGGTGCGGACATGATAGTACCGAATATTACGGAGGCGGCGCTGATGCTCGGCTGCGAGTATATCCCTCACGGCTACGGCGAGGAATATATTAACGGAATGCTGCGCGAGCTGTGTGCGACGGGCTGCCGTCGGGCACTTCTTACGGGAGTTTCCTTCGAGGAGGGGCTGCGCGGCTGCGTATGCTATGACAGCGAGAGCGACCGCTTCGATTCTTATTTTACTGAAAACATACCGATGGAGTCGCACGGCACAGGAGATGTGTTTGCGAGCGTGCTGTTCGGCGCACTGATGCTCGAGCTGCCACTGTCGCGCGCAATGAAGCTTGCCGCGGATTTTACGGTGGAGTCTATCAAGGCGACACTCGGCGACGCGAGCCACTGGTACGGCGTGAAATTCGAGAAATGCATTCCGTATCTGCTTGACGAGCTGCGGCACTGTACAAAATAACTCGTGCTTGCAATTTGCACGTGACTGTGCTATAATATAAATGTAATCAAAACGTTTTCCCAAGCTGTGAGAATTTCTCAGGCGAGGCAAAAACACAGGAGCGTTACCCGAGGCAGAGTGACTTCAATGCCGAGGCTGGCGTGTATGCTTATCGTATATTTCTGTTTTGCCGCGCCACAGCGCGGCTTTTTATATTGAGAAAGGATGTTAAATGGACAAGAGAGTTGCGATAATCGGCGTTATCGTCGAGGACGGCGGTCAGGTCGAGAGACTTAACGAGCTGCTTCACGAATACGGCGAATATATTATAGGAAGAATGGGTCTGCCGTACCGTGAGCGCGGCATAAGTATTATAAGCATAGCGATCGACGCACCGCAGGACGTCATCAGCGCGCTCGGCGGCAAGCTTGGAAGATTGCCCGGTGTCAGCAGCAAGACGCTGTACTCGAACACATGACGGCTATGAAGAACTTGATCGACCGCTTGGCGGCGGGCATGCCGCTCGAGGACGCCGAGCTTGAGAAAATACTCAGTCTTGACGGCGGGGACGCCGAATATCTGCGTCGCGCCGCCGCGCGTGACCGTGAGAGCGTGTACGGAAACGGTGTGTTTATTCGTGGGCTAATCGAGATATCGAGCATATGCCGAAACGACTGCCTTTATTGCGGCATACGCCGCTCCAATAGGTCAGCGCAGCGCTACCGACTTGATGCGGACGAAATACTCGCACGTGCCGACATCGGTTACTCCCTCGGTTTTCGTACCTTTGTGCTTCAGGGGGGCGAGGACGCGTATTTTACCGACACCGTGCTGTGCGACATTGTCCGTCGGATAAAGTCGGCGCACCCGGACTGTGCGGTGACGCTGTCGGTCGGCGAGCGCTCGAGAGAGAGCTACGCGGCGCTTCGCGAGGCGGGAGCAGACAGATATCTGCTGCGGCACGAGACGGCAAGCACGGAGCATTATGCGGCGCTTCACCCGAGTGAGCTAACGCTTGAGGGTAGGCTGTGCTGCCTTCGTGAGCTGAAGGAACTCGGCTATCAGGTAGGCTGCGGCTTTATGGTAGGCTCGCCTTACCAGACGCTGCGCCACATCGTGCGCGATATTCGCTTTATTGCTGAATTCCAACCGCACATGGTTGGCATCGGTCCGTTTATTCCGCACAGTGCGACGCCGTTTCGCGATTTTCCGAGCGGAAGTGTGGAACTGACGCTGAACTGCCTTGCAGTCATTCGGCTGATGAATAAAAACGTTTTGCTGCCCGCGACCACGGCTCTCGGCACGGCGAGTGCCGACGGTCAGCTGCGCGGCATACTTGCGGGGGCGAATGTAGTTATGCCGAATCTTTCACCGATCGACGTGCGGGACAAATACACGCTATATAACAACAAGCTTGCGACCGGAATTGAAAGCGCTGAGGGCTTGAACGAGCTTGACGCGCGTCTGAAACGCATCGGCTGCCGCATATCATACTCGCGCGGCGACTTTATAAAAAACGATAAACAATAACACAAGATATACCGAAAGGATGAAAAACAATGTACGATCCGAAATCACTGAAGGCTGAAGAATTTATAAACCACGAGGAGATACTCGACACTCTTCGCTACGCAGAGGCAAACCGCGATAATAAGGCGCTTATTCGCCGTATTCTCGATAAGGCGGCAGAGCGCCGCGGACTCGACCACCGCGAGGCTTCCGTGCTTCTCGCGTGCGAGGATGAGGCTGTGACTGAGGAAATGTTCGCCCTTGCCCGTCAGATCAAGAAGGACTTCTACGGAAACCGCATCGTAATGTTTGCGCCCCTTTATCTGTCGAATTACTGCGTCAACGGCTGTGTGTACTGTCCCTATCACAGACAGAACTGCCACATCCCGAGAAAGAAGCTCACGCAGGACGAGGTTCGCGCGGAGGTTATAGCACTCCAGGATATGGGACACAAGAGACTTGCCATAGAGGCGGGCGAGGATCCCGTAAATAACCCCATTGAGTACATTCTCGAATGTATTGAAACGATTTATTCTATAAAGCACAAAAACGGCGCTATTCGCCGCGTAAACGTAAATATCGCCGCGACGACCGTTGATAATTACAGAAGGCTTAAGGATGCTGGCATCGGCACGTATATTCTCTTCCAGGAGACCTACCACAAGGAGTCCTACGAGAAGCTTCACCCCACGGGTCCCAAGCACAATTACGCATATCATACCGAGGCGATGGATCGCGCAATGGAGGGCGGCATCGATGACGTCGGACTCGGCGTGCTCTTCGGACTTGAGCTTTACAAATACGAGCTTGCGGGACTCCTGATGCATGCGGAGCACCTTGAGGCGGTACACGGCGTCGGTCCTCATACGATAAGCATGCCCCGTATCAAGCGTGCGGATGACATCGACCCCGACACCTTTGACAACGGAATCAGCGACGATATCTTCGCGAAGCTCTGCGCGCTTATCAGGATCGCCGTTCCGTACACCGGAATGATAATTTCCACTCGCGAGAGTCAGGCAGTCCGCGCAAGACTTCTTGAGCTCGGCATATCGCAGATAAGCGGTGCGTCGCGCACCTCCGTCGGCGGCTATACCGATGCCGAGCGTCCGACTGATACAGAACAGTTCGACGTTTCCGACCAGAGAACGCTCGACGAGGTCGTTCGCTGGCTGATGGAGAGCGGCTTTATCCCCTCGTTCTGCACGGCATGCTACAGAGAGGGAAGAACGGGTGACCGCTTCATGAGCCTTCTTAAGAGCGGAAGGATACACGACTGCTGCCATCCGAACGCGCTTATGACGCTCAAGGAATTCCTTGAGGATTACGCAAGCGAGGCAACACGCGCTATCGGCGACGAGATGATAGCCCACGAGCTTTCGAACATTCCGACAGAGAAGATAAGAAGCATATGCAAGGCGCACATCGACGATATTGCTGACGGCAAGCGCGACTTCCGCTTCTGAGGTACACAGCGTGGCAAATCTTGATAAAACGCCGAGCGGAATGCGCGTTCATATCGGCTTTTTCGGCAGACGGAATGCGGGAAAGTCGAGCGTGGTCAATGCGCTCACCGGGCAGGATATATCGATCGTTTCCGACGTGCTCGGAACGACAACCGACCCTGTGACAAAGGCTATGGAGCTCTTACCGCTCGGTCCTGTGCTGATAATCGACACGCCCGGCATTGATGACACGGGCGAGGTCGGCGAGCTTCGTGTCAAGCGAAGCTATAAAATGCTGAATAAGTGCGATATTGCGGTAATAGTCGTTGACGCCGTGCGCGGTGAGGGCGACTGCGAGCGCGAGCTTACCGAGCTGTGCCGAGCGAAGAATATCCCGTGCATTACGGTGTACAATAAATGCGACGCCGAGGGCGCACTTATTCCGGACGACGTGCTCGCTGTTTCCGCCGTGCGCGGAGAGGGAATAGACAAGCTTAAAGCTTGCCTTGCGTCGGCTGCGTCAAACGGGGCCATGGAGCGGCGCATAATAGGTGATTGCCTTTCCGAGGGTGATGTTGTGATACTTGTAACTCCGATCGATGCCTCGGCTCCGAAGGGCAGAATGATCCTTCCGCAGGTGCAGACAACACGCGACATTCTCGACTCGCATGCAATATGCATGACCTCTCAAACTGAGCAGCTGCCGCAGCTGCTTTCGGCGCTTGCGGTAAAGCCGCGCCTTGTCATTACCGACAGCCAGGTGTTCGGCAGGGTGAAGAGCATCGTCCCGGAGGACGTGCCGCTCACCTCGTTTTCGATACTTATGGCAGCCTACAAGGGAATGCTCGAGACGGCAGTTCGCGGTGCGTGCGCCATTGACCGCCTGAAGTGCGGAAGCCGCGTGCTCATCAGCGAGGGCTGCACTCATCACAGACAGTGCGAGGATATCGGCACAGTGAAGCTTCCCGCATGGATACGCAAGCACGCGGGAACGGAGGAGATAATATTCGACTTCACCTCGGGTGGAGATTTCCCTGATAGCCTTGACGGCTATGATATTGTAATTCACTGCGGGGGCTGCATGCTCGGCGAGCGCGAGGTGTCCTACAGAGCGCGCTGCGCGGAGGATGCGGGAGTACCGTTTACGAATTACGGTACGGCGATTGCATATATGAACGGAATACTCAAGAGAAGTCTGTCGCCCTTTCCGAGTCTGGCAGCTCTTGTATAACGAAAGCATCCGAGAAGGGAAGTGGCGCCCTCTCGGATGCTTTTTGAAATTATGCTTTATCTGAGCTTATCTTACATTGTCGACCTTGACGCTGTCGGCGTAATTTACAGCCTCGGTGAGCGTACCGAAGGAGGCCGCCTTTGAGCTGTCTGCACCGAATTCGTAGGAATACTCATCACGCGAGGTAATGAGCCACCTGCCGTCGATCTTTTCGAAGGTGTAGCGTATCTTACTTGTTGCTGTAGGGCAGCTTACTGCGTAGTCTTCACCCTTTGAGGTAAGGTGCTTCTGATAGGACTCGACTGTGACGTCGTACTCTGCGGTTGTGTCGGTGAAGGTGAGCGAATTTGTCTTGAATGCGAATATGCCGTTCTCGAGAACGCTCGAGGTCTTGTCGTTTGAGCTGTCGATTATGCGTGCGCGTGCGTCATTGTAGCGCTTGAATTCGGGGCAGCTTGCCTTATATACGGTAAGGAGCGAGCTGCTGTATTCCGCTTTAAGAGACTCACGCTGCTCCGCGGTGAGTGCAGAGGGAGTGTGCTGCTCCTCGGTCAGCGGGAAGCTGTCGGCGGCGTAGATGATGCCGTATTCACGGGTGATGACGTCCTTCAGCTCCTCGGCAAGAGCCATTTTTTCGCCGTCCTCCTCTGTAGCAAAGGCACTGAAGGCAACAGCGGTAAGCGCCAGAACGGCAACAACTGCAAGAACGATGTAAAGCCTACGGTTTTTCATGTGTGTGTTCTCCTTTGAATATAAAGTTTGAAGTAATTGTATGTAAATGTAAGAGCTAAAAGTTAAAGTCTAAATACGTATATGGCAGTTGTATCTCTATGCTTGTTGAAACAATCAAGATGCCACATGACATGGTAGTGGTCGGTCGAATTACAATCAACCAGATCACCGAAAGTGCCTATGGCATTAATTACATTTATATTATAATACGCGCGCATCGCACAAATGTGTGAATAAAAATTGCGTTATATATAAATCTTTTGTAAATCCAGCGAATGCATGTGATGCTTGTGTTCGAGCTGTCAGATAATCACATAAAATTCAAGAAAACACCCGAAAGCCGTCATTGAATCATGTCAGCGGAGGTGGTATAATATTATAAGTAAAACGCAGGTACGGAGGTTTACCGTGAAAAGATTTTTATCATTGATAATGGCAGCGCTTGTGCTGCTCGCGCTCGTCTCCTGCTCAGACGAGCGCGCGCCGAGCGGCAGCGAAGGCACGGAGAGCTCGAGCTCTCCCACGGCTGAAGGCATGTTTACAAGGCGCGACCTTGACAGCTCGTACAGTGAGGCGGAGGCGATTCTCATAACGCTTGACGGAGAGGCGGTCAGCGCCTCCTCAAAAGAGGTAAAGCACGAGGACAATACCGTCACGCTCAGCCGCGAGGGCTGCTACATTATAAGAGGCACGGCGGATGACCTTAGCATCGTTGTGGACGCCGACAGCTCGGCGAAGCTTCAGCTGGTGCTCGACGGCGCCGATATTACAAGTGCGGACTCAGCACCGCTCCTCGTTCGTCAGGCTGACAAGGTGTTTGTCACGCTCGCGGACAAAAGCGAGAATCGTCTTGCAAACGGCGGCGAATTCGAGGAGAGCGAAGACGGCGCGGATGCTGCTGTATTCTCGCGCGAGGACATAAGCTTCAACGGAACCGGCTCGCTTGAAATTATCTCTCCGTCAGGTCACGGCATCGTCGCGAAGGACGATCTTGTCATCGCGTCCGGTCAATACGTGATAAACTGTGCCTCGCACGGCATTAACGGAAACGACAGCATTCGCATAAATACCGCAGAGCTTACCGTGACGTCGGGCAAGGACGCGCTTCACGCGGAAAACAGCGACGACGCGGCGCTCGGATTTGTTTATATCGCGGGCGGAAGTCTTGAGCTGTCGGCGCAGGGCGACGGAATATCGGCGAGCGCCTACGCACAGATAGACGACGGAGAATTTAATATTACGGCGGGCGGCGGTGCTGCAAACGGCGGCATGCATTCCTCGGGCGGCTCCGGCATTTCGTTGGGCATATC
>CAYNHY010000041.1:0-13872 GCA_964397225.1 uncultured Ruminococcus sp. | reverse complement strand
TTGATTTTCTTTCACAAAAGAAAATCAGAGCAGTGGCTGACGCTTTAGAGACAGTAAGGATGATGCAGTGCACGTCGGCGTGCCGATTCTTCGTTCGGGTTTAATTGCTCCTGCTGCGGGGGTGGTGCGCCGACGCGGCAGCGCTTTACAAAAGCACCCGGAGCATTCGCCTCGGCTGCTTTTCTTATGCCTGCGCCTTCGCGGGGCGCGCTTTTATTTTTCCTATTATGTAAAGCACCAGCTGAAGGGCGATACCTACCGCTATCGCTACCACAAGGTCGAACACCACCGTCAGCACGAAGGTGACCGCAAGCACCGCGATATCGCCGACGCGGCGCTGCTTTATTATCGCAACGAAATTTCTCCAGCCGCTCATGTTATATGCGACCATAAACAGTATCGCGGCAATTGTCGGCATGGGGATGAGTGCCGCGTAGGGCATGAGGAACAGCAGCACAAGCAGCAGCACCGCCGCGTGTACCATTCCCGCAATCGGCGTCTTTCCGCCGTTTTTGATATTCGCAGAGGTTCTGGCGATGGCTCCCGTGGCGGGAATTCCCCCGAAGAACACGGACGCTATGTTTCCGACGCCCTGTGCGACGAGCTCCGCGTTCGAATTGTGCTTTGAATTTGTCATTCCGTCGGCGACAACACAGGAGAGCAGCGACTCGATGGCGGCAAGGATGGCTATCGTGAACGCGTTCGGAAGCACGGAGACGAGCTTTGTCATGCTGATATCCATCGCTCCGAAGTCGACCCTCGGCAGCCCTGCCGGTATTGTATATAGGTCGCCTATGGTGAACACGCTCTCATCGAGCGCGGGGATAAGACGCACGAGCAGCGCGCTGACCACCACCGCGACAAGTGACGGCGGGACGCGCTTTTCTATTCTCGGATAAATTATAAGTATCGCAAGGCTGACGGCGCCGATCACGAGCGCCCACGGGCTGAAGGTGGCTATCGCGTCGATATTCGCCTCCATTTTTTCAAGCGTCTCGATGGGGCGCACGCCCTCGGCGTAGGTGAGTCCGAGAAAATCCTTGAGCTGTCCGAGGAGTATCGTCACTGCGATTCCTCCGGTGAAGCCGACGGTTATCGTGTGCGGCATGTACTTTATCAGCGAGCCGAGCTTGAAGACGCCCATAAGGATAAGCATAACTCCCGCCATGACCGTTGCGAGGAACAGTCCGTCCATTCCCTGTGCGGCAACGACTCCGGCAACTATCGTTGCGAAGGCTGCCGTCGGTCCCGCTATCTGCACGCGGCTTCCGCCGAGCAGCGAGACGACAAAGCCCGCGGCAATTGCGGTATATACTCCGCACTCGGGATTGACTCCGGACGCCAGAGCGAGCGCTATCGACAGCGGCAGCGCTATTATCGCGACGATGATGCCCGCGATAACGTCATTTAACGCCTGCTTTTTTGTGTAGCCCTTCAGAGCCGAAATCAGCTTCGGCTGCAAGTAAAATTCCTTCATTTCTTCTTTTCCTTCTGATATTATAAAGAGTTGACGGTGCAGTCGCTTGCCTTCTCCCGTGCGAGAGCTATTATGTGCTCTGCGGACTCCTCGATGCCGTAGTCGTCGTTTACGAAATACACGGCGTCCTCGGCGGGCACGCAGGGCGAGCTTTCTCTCTCGCTGTCGGACCTATCGCGCGCGATAATATCCGCGAGCACGTCCTCGTAGGGCTGCGGCATTCCCTTCTCCTCGAGCTCGAGGCAGCGTCTCTTGGCGCGCGCCTCGACGGTCGCGGTCATGAATACCTTCAGCTCCGCGTCGGGGATAATTACCGTTCCGATGTCGCGTCCGTCCATTATGACTCCGCCCTCGGCGGCGATGCTTCTCTGCACGTCGAGCAGGAATGCGCGAACGGGCGGCAGCTTCGACACGGCGGCGGCGTAGAGCGACGCCTGCGGGGTGCGAATCTTATTTCCGACGTCGCGTCCGTTGAGGTAGACGTGCTGCGCGCCGTCCTCGTAGGCGAGGCGCAGGCTTATCTTATCGAGCGAGGCGACGATCCCCTCAGCGTCGTTCTCGGAAATTCCGTTTTCTATCGCGTAGAGTCCGACGGTGCGGTAGAGCGCGCCGGTATCGACGTAAACGAGCCCCGCCTTCTCGGCGACGCGCTTTGCGATGGTCGACTTTCCCGCTCCGCTCGGTCCGTCGAGCGCGATGCGTATCTTATTTATATCCATTAAAGCTTCCTCCTGTGGAATATTGTTCATGTGTTATGACTGTGCGGCGCAGAGCTCGGCGGCACTCTCTCCCGCGAGGTGTGCGCTCGAGAAGGCTATCTGCAAATTATAGCCGCCGGTGTAGGCGTCGACGTCGAGCACCTCCCCCGCGAAATACAGCCCCGGAACGCTTTTTGCCTGCATGGTGCGCGGGTCTATCTCGCGCACGTCGACGCCGCCCGAGGTGATAATTGCCTCGTCGATCGGGCGGAAGGCCGTGGGCGTCAGCGGGAAGTGCTTCAGGGCATTGACGTAGGCGTGTCTCAGCTCGCGCGTGATCTCGGACGCCTTGATGTGAAGCGGCAGCCCCGCTACCTCCGCCACGCGCTCGACAAGGCGCGACGGCAGGAGCCTTGCCGTGGCGTTCACGGCGTCACGCGAGGCGTTCTCCGCGAAGACGCGAACGAGCCGCGCGTCGAGCTCGTCCGTGGGGATGGCGGGCTTGAGGTCTATTTCAAGGTGCATTTTCTCAAACGGCTGTCGCATATGGCACGAGGCGGACAGCACGAGCGGTCCGGACACACCGAAATGCGTGAACAGCAGCTCTCCCGTCTCGCTGTAGAGCACGCGCGAGTCGCACGTCGCCGTCAGGCGGACATTCTTCAGCGTGAGCCCGGCAAGCGAGGCGCAATCCTCGCGGCAGACGACGGGCACGAGCGAGGCGCGCGGCGGCACGACGGATATGCCGAAGCTCTCGGCAATTTTATACCCGTCGCCGGTGGAGCCGGTCTTCGGGTAGGAGACGCCGCCGGTACACACGATGACGGCGGAATGGTGCCGTGTTGTCTCGCCCGACGTGACGAGAAAGCCGCTGCCTTCTCCGTCGTCATCGCGTGTGACGCGGCTGACGGGGTGTGAGCGAAGCAGCGTCACTCCCGCGTCCGACACCGCGTGACGAAGTGCATTGACGATGTCGGCGGCGCGGTCGGATTCGGGGAATACTCTGCTGCCGCGCTCTGTCTTCAGCGGGACGCCAAGCGACTCGAAGAGCGCCATTGTGTCCTCGGGGGTATGCCTGAAGGCGGCGCTGTAGAGAAACTTCGAATTTTTCGTCACGGCGGCAAGAAGCTCTGCGGGGGTGCAATTGTTCGTGACGTTGCAGCGCCCCTTGCCCGTGATGCCGAGCTTTCGCGCGAATTTATCGTTCTTTTCGTAGACGGTGACCTCGCCTCCCGCCCACGCGGCGTACAGCGCGGCGACAAGTCCCGCGGCGCCTCCGCCGATAACGGCTATTGAGCTTTTTTTCATATTTTTGTGAAGTACGGCAGTCTCTCGAGAGGTGCGTCGACGGTTATCTCGGCACCGCCCTCGAACAGCTCTCCGCGCTCGTCGCGCCACGTGCCGTTCGGCAGACGCAGCGTTCTTTCCCTTGCGCCCTTCTCGTATACGGGGGCAACAAGGACGTCGTCGCCTATCATAAAGGCGTCCTTCACGCGACCGAAGCCCTCGTTCGGGAAGACGTACTCGAGCGAGCGGACTATCGGCTCGCCGGTTTTCGACGCCTCGTGCGCGAGTGCGACAAAGCGCTCGGCGAAGCTGACGTGCAGGCGGTACATATCGAGGATTATCTTATAATTTTCCTCCGAGAGCACGCGCCACGGCGCGACGGAGAACTGCATCATCGGCATGAGGGCGGCGACCTCGCAGTATCTGACGATAAGCTCCTCGTCGAGCGTTGCGGAGCCGGGGAGGAAGTCGACGAACGAGCCTCCGCCTATCATATCGGGGCAGGTGTAGGCATATCCCATGACGCTCTGCGCGAGCGTATCGGGAACGAGCGCGGCGACGCCGGTTTCCCAGTCGTGCGCCTTATCGTGCAGGCGCATGACGAGCGGGCGACCCGCACAGCCGAACGCGGCGCGGTACTCGTTGTACTTAAAGCGCTCGCCGAAGCGGCACCAGAGAGCGGAGTGCTCGGCGGGGGTGACGGGGGCGTAGGTTATATCGTCCTCGAAGTAATAAACGGCGTCTCCGGCGTCGAGCTTAAAGCCGTCGACTCCGTACTCGTCCATGAGTCGGTGCAGCCTCTCGTCGAGCCAGGCGACGGTATCGGGATTTGTCATATCGAGAACGCCCGACCAGCCGTTCCACCACTCGCGGACAGCGGCGCACTCGCCGTCCGAAAGACCGCCGGTCATCTTCGGTGTGCGGACAAGCATATTCTTATCCCTCAGCTCGCGGAACTCGACGGAGTCCGGCGAGACGAAGGGGCATATCCACATCATTATCTTAAAGCCGAGCTCGTGCAGCTCGCGGCACATTGCGGCGGGGTCGGGGAACTTCTCGACGGAGAAGCGGAAGCTGCCGTAATAGTCGTTCCAGCCGTCGTCGACCATGATGACGCCCGCGGGCATACCGTTGTCGATTATTCCGTGCGCGTAGCGGAGAACTGCCTCCTCGCTCTGGTCGTAGATGAGCTCGCACCAGGTATTGTACTGCGGGACGGAGAAGAATTCCTCCGGCGGGATCTCGCCGCACGGGGGGAAGTATCGCTTTGACGCGTCGGCGAAGGCTGCACGCAGTGTGCCGAAGCCCTCGTGGAGGAACACCTCGCCGAAGCGGGAGGCGGCGACTATCACGCCGTCCTTTATTTTAAGCGTAAAGCCGCGCGGGGCGAAGATGTAGCGTCCGGCGCTCGAGATGAGAAGGGGGTTATCCTGATTGCAGGAGCAGCCTGTCTCAATGTCTGTCGAATAATCGCTCGACGCGTCGTGGGGCAGCAGCGCGCCCTGCTTTGTCGACGGGCCGTACCACAGCTCTCCGTCGAGCATTTTTACCTTGATTTCCATAATATATATCCTTTCGTTGTCAGTCTCTGAGCATTCGGGAGACGCCTGTTACCTCGCCGCCCTCGGTGTAAACGCGGGGCACGCGCTTTGATATTCCGCAGACGAGCTCGTAGGCTATCGTTCCGGCGCGCGCGGCTGTTTCCTCGGCTGTGATTAGCTCGCCGCCGTCGCGGCCGAATATTGTAACGGTGTCGCCGACGCCGACGTGTGCGATGTCGGTAACGTCAGCCATGAGCTGATCCATGCAGATGCGTCCGACGATGGGGGCGCGCTGCCCCTTTATAATTATCTCGCCACGGTTCGACAGGGCGCGCGGCACTCCGTCGGCGTAGCCTGCCTGGATCGTTGCGATAACGCTCTCGCGGGCGGTGACGTAGGTGCAGCCGTAGCTTATCGGCGTGCCGGCGGGGACGCGACGCAGGTTCGATATATGCGTGCGGAGGCTCATTGCGGGGGAAAGCGAGCCGAGGCGGGACAGGTCGGTCTCCGCCGACGGGGCGATTCCGTAAAGCAATATTCCCTCGCGCACCATGTCGAATTTCTCGGTGAGCGGTGAGACGGCGCCCGCGCTGTTGCACAGGTGTCGGATGGGAATGTGAAGTCCCGCCGCGGCGAGCTTTTCGGTCATTTCGAAAAAGCGGGCGCTTTGCAGGCCGGTATAGGACATATCGGCACTGTCTGCGTCGGCGAAATGCGAGAAGACGCCGCGGAGCTCGATGCCGGGAAGTGCTGCGGCGCGGCAGATATCGGCGACCGCCGCGTCGGTGCAGGGGAAGCCGATGCGCGTCATTCCGGTGTCGAGAGCGATATGGACGCCGACGGTCTTGCCGCGCGGCGCGGCATAGGCGGATATTTCCTCCGCCTCGCCGAGAGTGGAAACGGACGCGTCGATATTATATCCTGCAAGGCGCGGCAGGTCGCCTGCGGGCGTATGTGCGAGAACGAGAATGGGTCGGCGGATACCGTCCAGGCGAAGCTCCTCGGCTTCGTCGGTCATGGCGACGGCGAAATAATCGACCTCGCGCTCGAGCAGGCGAGCGACACGGCGAGCGCCGTGTCCGTAGGCGTCCGCCTTGATAACGGCGGCGCACTTGACTCCGCTCGGCAGGGCGCGGCGCAAATTTTTATGATTTTCGCAGATGGCGTCGAGGTCGACCTCAGCCCATGCGCGAAGTGAAGCGTAAATATTATCCATAAATTATGTAAGACCGTCCTTAAAGATAGGCTACGGCAAGAGCTGAGCTGCCGCAAGGCGAGACTACAGCTATTGTACTGTTACAGTATACCACTTTTTGCACGCAACTGCAAGAGGAAGTTGCGCCCCGTGGAGAATTCCGCGTTCTGCGGAGCGCGTGTCAGGGCACGCCCCGACACCCTGTGAAGGCGCAGGGGGGGTCGCGCCTCTTGCTTGCAAGATTGCGAAGCCCGAGAAAAATCGAGTAAAGCTTTCGGTAGGGCACACTGCGCGGGTGGTGCGCTGACGTGGCAGCTTCTGCTAAGCTCGCGTTCGTGCTGCTGATGCGACGCCTTGCACGGGCGCTTGCCTCGGCATTTTGCACTGCAAAAAATGATTTTTCCGTTGCAATTTGACTCTTTTTATGATATAATATGGTTGTGATACTATACCCATACGGAGGACGTTACCTTATGGCTCTTACTTTTAAGGGCGGCGCTCATATCAATGAGCATAAGCTTTCCGCTGCCTGCCCTGTCGAGGCTCTGCCCGAGCCGCCCTTTGTTCGCATTTCCCTGTCCCAGGGCATCGGCGCTCCCGCCTCTCCCTCCGTCTCGGTCGGTGACTCCGTCGCCCTCGGTGACGTTATAGGCGACGTTCCCGCCGATTCCCTCGGCTGCCCCGTTCACGCGAGCATTTCCGGTACAGTCACGGCTATTGAGGAATGCCGTATTCCCGGCGGTGCTCTTGAGCGCTTTGTCGTTATCGAAAACGACATGCTCTCCCGCGTTTCGGACAGTCTTTCCCCCTTCTCGGGCAGCATCTCATCTCTTTCCCCCGACGAGCTCTGCGAGCGAGTTCGCCGCGCGGGCATTGTCGGTATGGGCGGCGCTGCCTTCCCTACCTATGCTAAAATCAATTCCGCTCGCGGCAGGTGCTCGACGCTTATCGTCAACTGCGCCGAGTGCGAGCCGTTCATTACAGCCGACCACCGTCTGCTGCTCGAGCGCCCCGAGGCTGTCCTTCGCGGGCTCAAGCTCCTGCTGCGCGCCGTCGGCGCCTCCGAGGCTGTTATTGCCGTCGAGGACAACAAGCTTGACGCGGTCGACCGTCTTCGCGAGCTGTGCGGCAAGGACTCCCCCGTTTCCGTTAAGGTGCTTCGCACGAAGTATCCTCAGGGCGACGAGCGGCAGCTCATTTTCGCGCTGACAGGGCGCGAGCTCGGTGAGGGCAAGCTGCCGGCGGACGCGGGCTGCGTTATATTCAACGCGCACACCTGTGCTGCGGTCTACGACGCCTTCTCGACAGGAATGCCGTGCGTTCGCCGTATCGTTACGGTCTCCGGCGACTGCGTTGCATCTCCGAAGAATCTTTACGTACCGCTCGGCGTCAGTGCCGAATATCTTCTCGGCTTCTGCGGAGGTCTCACGCGCCGCCCTGAAAAGCTCATTTCCGGCGGTCCCATGATGGGTCGCGCCGTTCCCGACGCGTCCGTCACGGTCAAGAAGGGCACGTCGTCCTTCCTCTTTCTCTCCGAGGAATTCTCCCGCGGCAGCGTCGAGAGCGTGTGCATTCACTGCGGCAGGTGCATCTCGACCTGTCCGATGCATCTGATGCCCGTGTACCTTGCACAGTTCGTGCGCGCGGATGATATGAAGAGTGCGGAGCTCTACGGCGCGCTCTCGTGCGTCGAATGCGGCACGTGCTCGCACGGCTGCCCCGCAAAAATCGAGCTTGTTCAGTACATTCGCGTGGCGAAGGGCTACATTCGCACCGAGCGCGCGAGAATGCGTGCTGCCGAGGAAGCGAGCCGCGCACTCTGACACGGAGGTAAAGCATTATTATGAATGATCAGGAAAACAGACAAGAGCTGCTGACGCTGTCCCCGTCCCCGCACATGAAGTCGGCGACGACGACGCGGCAGATAATGCTCGACGTGCTCATAGCACTTCTGCCCGCTTATATCTGGGGCGTATTCATGTCGGGAGTGCGCGCTGCGGCTGTCGGCGTGCTGTGCGTTGCGTGCTGCGTAATCTTCGAGGCACTGTGCGAGCTTATCCTGCGTCGCCCGGTGACCGTCGGCGACCTTTCGGCAGCCGTTACAGGTTTGCTGCTTGCAATGAATATTTCGGCGGCGGTGCCGCTGTGGATGCCCGTTGTCGGCTCGTTCTTCGCGATAGTTGTCGTAAAGCAGCTCTTCGGCGGGCTCGGCAAGAATTTTGTGAACCCGGCGCTCGCCGCGAGGGTATTCCTCTTCGGCTGGGCGTCAGAAATGACTGTGTTTTCCGAGGCGGGACGGCGAATTTCCTCGCTGTCCGTGACGCTCGGCGAGGGTGACATCACGGCGGGGGCGACGCCCCTTGCCTCGCTGTCGGCGGGAAGCCTGCCCGACGCGACGCTCGGCGACATGTTTCTCGGAAACATCGGCGGCTGCATCGGCGAGGTGTCGACGCTGCTTCTGCTGCTCGGAGGGCTCTACCTTCTCGTGCGACGCGTGATAACGTGGCACATTCCGGTGTGCTTTATCGGCACGGTCGCCGTGCTGTCCTATCTTTTTCCGACGATGACGAACTCCGCGTCCTTCATGCTTTACGAGCTGATGGCGGGCGGACTCGTGCTCGGAGCTGTGTTTATGGCGACGGACTACGTGACCTCGCCGATGACGCCGACGGGGCGTGTCGTGTACGGCATCGGCTGCGGCGTTATAACCTTCCTCATCCGCCGCTTCGGGGGCTATGCGGAGGGTGTATCGTTCGCGATACTTATAATGAATCTTCTTGTGTGGTATCTCGACCTGCTCGGACGCCCGCGCCGCTTCGGAACACAGCGCACGCTTTTCCGAAAAAAGCGGGACGACAGATGAGCTCGCGCGAGAGACTTTGGAAAAGGGGTGCAGTCCTTGTCTGACGGAATGAATGAGCGGCAGCACGGCGAGACCGTGCGGCTTGACAACTTATATATTGAAAACGACGCGACAGCTGCGGCTGAGGGTGCCGAGCTCGGCGAAATGCGCGAGCTTTACATCGGCGCGGAGAATGCGTCCGACGCGACAGCTGCGGCTGAGGGTGTGACGGGTGCGGCGTATGAGCCTTCGTTTATCGAGTGCAGCGCTCCTGTCGGCGACGAAGCTGCCTCGAGCACGCAGAGCGACACGGTCGGGCTGACCGAGCCTCTGACGGAGGAAATGCAGCCGCAGACGGCGAAAAAGCCCGACGAGACCTCGCCGAGGTATCTTGCGCGACTTGTGATAACGCTGACAGCGATATGTGCGGCGGTAGCCGTGCTGCTTTCGGCGGTGAATATCATAACTCGCGGGAGAATCGCGGAGAGTGCCGCACGCGAGAAGCGCGACGCGGTGCTTGCGATATTCCCTGCGGGAACGGACAGCGATCTTTACGCGCCCGAGGGCTCGGAGAGCGAGGTGTACCTTGTGCTCCGCGACGGTGACGTTATCGGCTACTGCGCCTTTGTTTCGTCGTCCGGCTTCGGCGGCGAGATGCAGCTGATGGTCGGAATAAACGCCGACGGCGTAACGGAGGGTGTACGCATTGTATCGATGTCGGAGACCCCGGGCGTCGGCACGAAGACAAGCACCGAGGCATTCCTCTCGCGCTTTATCGGAAATGGTCACAACGACCCGACGGGCGGCGTGGATGCGATATCGGGTGCGACTGTCAGCTCGAATGCCGTTAAGGCGGGAGTCGAGGCGGCGCACGCGCTACAGCTCGACCTTGCGGCAATATGCGCCGAGCGCGGCTGCGGGCTTATCACGCCTGACCGACTCGCACAAATAATTGCCGCACAGACGTCGGAAAGCAACAGCTCCGCTGCGGAAAGCGGTGCGGAGAGCACGGACACAGCCGTCGAGGGCACGGAGCCTGTTGAATCGGAGCCGATATCTCCGGACACGGAGCCGAGCTCGAGCGAGCCCGCGGAGAGCGCGGACGACCCGTTCGTGAACAACCCCGGCGGACGTGATTATCTTTATAAAATTGATGTGTCGTCGGGCAGCGACCGATTTGTAATAGAGCTGCCGAAGGACGAGGAGACTGCGACCTTCACGAAGGCGACAGAGGCGCCGAAGAGCGAGCCGGTGAAGACGGAGGCGCCGAAAACGGAGCCCGTAACGGCAGCGCCGAAGGAGACTGTGGCGCCGCCACCGACGGCAACGGCGCCGCCGGATACCGTGCCGCCGACAGCGACAACGGCGGACGAAAACACAATTCCGCCGTGGCTTGACACGGAGCCTGAGGAGACGATCCCGGCATGGCTCGACACAGAGCCCGAGGAAACGATGCCGTCGTGGCTCGGGTAAAGCAATATTTTCAACGCGGAGCGTTCGGCTTTGGAAAAAGCGTTCGTTTCGCAGGCTGACGCAAGGCACAGGCTAAACGTTATCTCAGCCCGCCGACGCTCCGTTTGCAGCCGTAGTGCTTTGCATTAACCGCCGATTCGGCGGGGGCTTTTCGCGTTCTGCGGAGCTTGGGTCAGGGCGTGCCCCGACACCCTGTGAAGGCGTGTGGGATTTCTCCCTCTTGCATGCAAGAGTACGAAGCCCGTGGAAAATCGAGTAAAGCTTTCAGTAGGGCATGATGGGCGTGTCGTGCGCTGCCGCGGCGGCTTGTGCTGTGCGGTGCGGCTTTAACGATACGCCGGTCTCGCGCAGCGTGAGTTTTCCTTGTAAATTGTTGAAAGGTGCGCCCTTAATACTTGTCCGTTCCGCGCGTTATGCCTTTTTCTTAAAAATTATTCGTCCTTTGTTTGTATTCCCGACGCCGCTCGGCGTCTGTTTTCCGGCGTGTCTGCGCCTTGCGAGGTTTATCTATGAAACACCGTTTCGCTCAACAGCTTAAGGAAGGGATCATTACCAACAACCCTACCTTCGTCCAGCTGCTCGGCATGTGCCCGACTCTGGCTACCACCACCTCCGTTTCCAATGCGATCGGAATGGGTATTGCCGTGACTGTCGTGCTTGCCTGCTCGAATCTCTTTATCTCCCTTCTCCGTAAAATTATCCCCGAGCAGGTGCGTATCGCCTCCTTCATCGTTATTATCTCGGGCTTTGTGACCGCTGTCGAGCTCGTTATCAAGGCATTTCTTCCCGCTCTCGACAAGTCGCTCGGGCTGTTTATCCCTCTTATCGTTGTCAACTGCATTATCCTCGCGCGCGCCGAGGCCTTCGCCTCGAAGAACCGTCCGCTTCCCTCAGTTGTCGACGGAATCTCCTGCGGCGTGGGCTTTACCCTCGCGCTTTGCTGCATTGCCTTCGTTCGCGAGCTGCTCGGTACAGGCAGGCTTTTCGCCTCCTCCGACGGCACCGGCGGTATCAAGGTCTTCCCCGATGCGTACCCCGCAGCTTCCTTCTTTCTTCTCCCCGCAGGCGCATTTTTGACCCTCGGCTTCATTATCGCGCTCGTGCAGAAAATTACCTACACGCTTGCGGAGCGTCGCAGCTCCGCGACCGCTGACGGAGGCGACACCGATGAGTAATGTTTTCCTTATAATGTTCGCGGCTGTTCTCACCGAGAACTTCATCTTCTCACGCTTCTACGGCATTTGCCCCTTTCTCGGCGTCTCCGACAAGCCCTCCACCGCGCTCGGCATGGGCATGGCGGTCACCTTCGTAATGACGCTTTCCTCTGCGGCAACGTATGCGGTGTATCACCTGCTGCTCGTTCCGCTGTCGCTTGAATTCCTTAAGACCATCGCGTTCATTCTCGTTATTGCCGCGCTCGTGCAGTTCATCGAGATGTTCCTCAAGAAATACATCCCGACGCTGTACGCCTCACTCGGTATCTACCTGCCGCTCATCACGACGAACTGCGCCGTGCTCGGTGCGGCTCTGGTCAACATCGAACGCGGCTACGGTCTTATCGAGAGCGTTGCGTTCGGCTTCTCCTCGGCGCTCGGCTTCACCATGGCAATTCTCGTATTCGCCGGTGTCCGTGAGCGGCTGCGCTTTGCAGACCCGCCGTGCGCCTTCCGCGGCTTCCCTCTGCTGCTTATTGCGGCGAGCCTTGCCGCGATGGCGTTCTCCGGCTTCTCCGGAATGAAATTCGCCTGATGTGAGGTGGCGTTATGATTTTTCGTGAAATAATTACGGCGGCGGGCGTGTTTATTCTGCTCGGCGTTCTGATGGGTCTTCTGCTCGCGCTCGCGACGAAGCTCTTTCGCGTGAAGCGCGACGAGAGAGCTGTCGCAATCGGCGGCGTGCTCCCGGGAGCGAACTGCGGCGGCTGCGGCTACGCGGGCTGCGCGGCGCTTGCCGAGGCAATTGCGCGCGGAGACGCGGCTGTGTCCGCCTGCACGGTCGGCGGCGCGGCGGTCGCCTCTGCCGTTGCGGAGATAATGGGCGTTGAAGCGGCGCCCTCGGTGAAGCTTCGCGCGGCTGTTGCGTGCGCGGGCTGCGACTCGGCTGCAAAAAAGAATTACATTTACCGCGGCGCGGCGGACTGTGCTGCGGCTGCCTCCCTCGGGGGTGGCGGGCGGACATGCCCCGCAGGCTGCGTGGGGCTCGGAACGTGCGCGGCACGCTGTCCGTTCGGGGCAATAAAAATTGTCGAGGGCGTCGCTCGGGTCGACGCGTCCGTATGCGTCGGCTGCGGAGTGTGCGTATCGCACTGTCCGCGCTCGCTGATAAAGCTTATTCCGGCGGGCAAGGGCGTGCCTCACGTGACGTGCTCGAGCCCGGACGCGGGACGCGCGGTCAAGGCTTACTGTGACGTCGGCTGCATCGGCTGCAAGCTCTGCGTTCGCGTATGCGAGGCGGGTGCGATAACGGTCGAGGCGGGTGTCGCGCGAATTGACGCGGAGCTGTGCTCTCGCTGCGGCAGGTGCGTTGAGAAGTGCCCGCGCGGCGCGATAAGCATGTAACGCCGAAGACAGCCGTGCCGAAGGAGGCTTCACGCATTGCGAGAGGTCATCCCTCATTGCGCGGCGATAATCAAAGAGAGGTTCGAGGTCTGCGCCAAGGCGCGGGCTTCGCGGAGATATGCAAAGCTTCGCTTTGCCGTCGAGGTGATAGCCGACGGTAGCGGGGCTTTGTCATTTTCGTCCCGCGTGGCGGGGAGGATAGGGGCTTACGAGAGCTGCGGCTCGCACGTCAGGGCACGCCCCGACCCCCTGTGAAGACGCGGGGATTTCTCCTGCTGCGGCAGGAAACTCGGGGCTTTGCCCCAAGACCCCACGAATTTCCGACTTTGTACTCTTGCATACAAAAGCACGAAGCCCGTGAAAATTGAGTAAAGCCTTCCGCAGGACACGCCGGGCAGATTGTGCGCCGACGCGGCGGGCTGTACGGAGCGTGCGTCGGGCGGCTGACTAACGCCTCCGCCACCGTCGCCGCAGAAGCTTACGGCACAGCTAAGCTCCACGCGCAAGGCGCACAAGCCCACAGCCGTTGCACCACGGCGGCGGAGCACGTCGCGCGAGCGCGAAACGCAGCGTATTGGGGCAGGAGCAGCATTTCGTCAGATACCGAAGCGGTCGCCGCCGACCGCGCGAGCTCCTTCAGCCGCGGGGTAAAGCTTCTTTAGGGCGGTAGCCCTATGAAGGTTTTCTTAGTTGATTTTCTTTCACAAAAGAAAATCAGAGCAGTGGCTGACGCTTTGGAGACAGTAAGGATGATGCAGTGTACGTCGGCGTGCCGATTTTCAGTTCGGGCTTAATTGCTCG
>CAYNHY010000040.1:0-13992 GCA_964397225.1 uncultured Ruminococcus sp. | reverse complement strand
GTGCGAGATTGTAGTCGTCTCTGATCATTTTATGTGTCCTTTCAGGTTCGTCTCGTTTAATATTCAAACTGATGCTTTGTGACAGCGTAGCGCGTCTCCCACGCTTCCTTTATAAGCGTCTCGCAGTCGAGCTTTGCCTCCTCGGCGACTATCTTCTCAAGCTCGGGACGCGTCTTCGGGTGGCGAGGTGTGAATACGGTGCAGCAGTCCTCATAGGGGAGAATTGATGTTTCAAAAGTGCCGATGGCACGCGAAATACGGACGATCTCGTCCTTGTCGAGTCCGATGCACGGACGGAATACCGGAAGCGACGCCGCGTTCTCCGTTGCCGCCATTGCCTGAAGCGTCTGGCTCGCGACCTGACCGAGGCTTTCGCCCGTGACAAGCACGGAGCAATCGTTCTCGGCGGCGCACATCGAGGCAAGGCGCATCATGAAGCGGCGAAGTATGAGCGTAAAGTAATCCTCGTTGCAGTTGTCGCGTATTGCTTCCTGAATTTTCGTAAGCGAGATCACGTGAACTCTCATGCGTCCGCAGTACTCAGTCAGCTCGTGCGCGAGCGTCAGCACCTTTTCGCGTGCGAGCTCACCCGTGTACGGGTAGCTTTCAAAGTGAAGAGCATCAAGCGCAAGTCCCCGCTTCATCATCATGTGTCCCGCAACGGGGGAGTCTATTCCGCCCGAAAGCAGCAGCAGACCGCGTCCGGCACAGCCGACGGGAATTCCGCCCGCTCCGCTCTCCTGACCCGCATGAATATACGCCGCGCGGTCGCGAACCTCGATCCGAACGGTAACGTCGGGAGAATTGAGATCGACTTTCAGGTCGTCTCTTGCCTCAAGAAGCGCGCCTCCTACCTCTGCGGCGATCTGCGGAGAGGTGAGCGGGAAGCGCTTGTCGCTTCGGCGCGCCTCCGCGCGGAATGAAACGCTTCTCGTGAGCGTGTCGCGAAGATACTCAACAGCGGTAGCTGTTATCTGCTCCATGTCCTTATCGCAAACGGCAGCGCGGCAAATTCCCGCAAAGCCGAATACGTGCTTGAGGGATCCGTACACATCATTTATTGCCTCGTCCGCGTCACAGTCGAGCGGCTCGACATATACCGTGCTCTGCATGCAACGAACGGAGAAATTTCCGAACGCCTTCGTGCGACGGCGAACCTCCTTTAAGAGAATGCTCTCGAAGGTCGACTTATTCGCGCCCTTCAGGATTATCTCGCCGTATTTGCAAAGAATTACTTCCTTCATCTATATGTGCTCCTTCGGATTATACTTCATTTGTGTTATGCTTCGACACACCGAATGCGTGTGCCAAAGGAGTCCGTCGCGGCTCTGCCGCGATAAGGTGTGCTTCTGCGCGCCGCGGTGTATTTGTCGCGCCTGCGATAAATACACCTCATGCAATATTATACCACGAAGAAAAAATGCTTGCTTGCAAGGGCATTTTTTCGAGACCGTCAATAGCATGAGTCGCAGCTCTGCCGCGATAAGGTGTGCTCCTGCACGCCGCGGTGTATTTGTCGCGCCTGCGATAAATACACCTCATGCAATATTATACCACAAACGGTCGTGAATAGAAAGGGGGCGGCGGCATTTTCGGCGTTTTTACGTTTTTTTACCGCGTAATAACGGCAACGGAGCCGCCCGATACAGCTGTGCATCCGATGACTCCGTGTCGCTATCCTTGAATACGTGAAATATTTCAGAGGCTACTCCACCGTCACGCTCGACAGCTTTTACATCTACACGAAATATTGGGTAGAAAGCTTCATCAGGAGTCACAGCCTCGATTACATGCGAAATTATCTGCCCGCCCCTTTAATTCCCGACGAAAATATGATATAATCTTGAGTACATTATGAATAAACAAAGGAGGCGGCACTGTGGATCATTTTGAGCTTGTTTCTCCCTATAAGCCGACGGGAGATCAGCCGCAGGCGATACAGAGGCTGACGGACGGACTAAACAACGGACTGCGCGAGCAGGTGCTGCTCGGCGTCACGGGCTCGGGCAAGACCTTCACAATGGCGAACGTCATTGCCAATGTCAACAGACCAACGCTCGTGCTCGCACACAATAAAACTCTCGCCGCACAGCTGTGCTCGGAGTTTCGGGAGTTCTTCCCGAACAATGCGGTCGAGTATTTCGTGTCGTACTACGACTACTATCAGCCGGAGGCATACGTCCCGGGCAAGGATATGTATATTGAAAAGGACTCCGCAATAAACGACGAGATAGATAAGCTGCGTCACAGCGCGACCTCAGCTCTTTTCGAGCGGCGCGATGTTATAATCGTGGCGAGCGTGTCGTGCATTTTTTCGCTCGGTCCTCCGGAGGAATACGAGAGACAGGTCATCGGCGTCAGACCCGGACTCGAAATATCGCGAGACGAGCTTGCCGCGCGGCTCATTGAGGTTAATTACGACAGAAACGACCTCAGCCTGACGCGAAACAATTTCCGCCTTCGCGGAGACACGCTCGAGGTGTTTCCCGCAGGCTACACCGAAAAGGCGCTCCGCATAGAATTCTTCGGTGACGAGGTGGAGTGCGTTTCCGAGATCGAGCCCGTCACGGGTAAGGTCACGCGCATGCTCAATTACGTTGCGATATTCCCCGCGACGCACTACGTCATCGACCACGCGTCAAAGGAAAAGGCAATCGAGAAGATCGAAGCCGAAATGGCTGACCGCGTGGAATTTTTCAAGTCACAGAATAAGCTGATCGAGGCGCAGCGCATCGAGGAGCGCACAAGGTACGACATCGAAATGATGCGCGAGATAGGCTATTGCTCGGGAATTGAAAATTATTCCCGCATTTTCGCCGGTCGCGAGGCGGGCTCGACGCCGTACACACTGCTCGACTACTTCCCGAAGGATTTTATACTTTTCGTTGACGAGAGCCACGTTACCTTCCCGCAGGTACGCGGAATGAGCGGCGGAGACTACGCGAGGAAAAAAAATCTCGTGGATTACGGCTTCCGACTGCCGTCGGCGCTCGACAACAGACCTCTTTATTTCGAGGAATTCGAGCAAAAGCTCGGGCAGATAGTCGCAGTTTCCGCGACTCCCGCCGAATATGAGCTCTCTCACGCAGATCAGATAGTAGAGCAGATCATCCGCCCGACGGGTCTTCTTGATCCTGAGATCGACGTGCGCCCCGTTGCGACGCAGGTTGACGACCTCATCGGTGAGATACGCTCCCGCACGGAAAGGGGCGAGCGCACACTCGTTACGACTCTCACAAAAAAAATGGCGGAGGATCTTACGGAATATCTCGAAAAGCAGGAGATACGCGTAAAATATATCCACCACAATATTGAGGCCATGGAGAGAACGGAGCTCATACGCGACCTGCGTCTCGGACTTTATGACGTGCTCGTCGGGATCAACCTCCTCCGTGAGGGCATAGACCTTCCCGAGGTCACTCTCGTTGCGATACTCGACGCGGATAAGGAGGGCTTCCTCAGAAGCGAGCAGTCGCTTATACAGACGATAGGACGTGCCGCAAGAAATGCGGGCGGTCGCGTAATTATGTACGCCGACACAGTGACCGGCTCAATGCGCCGCGCGATCGACGAGACGGAGCGTCGCCGACGACTGCAAAGCGCGTATAACCTTGAGCACGGAATCACGCCTCAAACGATAAAGAAGGAAATTCGCGAGCTCATCGGAATCACCTCAGGCGCCAGCGACAAGAAGTCGCGCGGACACCGTGCCGCTCCGAGCTCGGATATTCCACACGATGCGACAGAGCGCGCAGCGCGTATCGAAGAGCTCAAGGCGGAAATGCGCGCCGCAGCCCGCGAGCTCCGCTTTGAAGAGGCAGCATTCCTCCGTGACCGCATTCGTATTCTCGAAAGCACAAAAACAAAGTAAAAGCGAAAGGACAGAAATTAAAAATGACACAAATACTCAACACCGTCACGACAGTAGCCGTTTCCTTCGGCATTAAGCTGCTCGCGGCAATTCTCGTGCTGTTTATCGGCTTCAAGCTGATAAAGCTGCTCACCTCCTTCATCGCAAAGCGCGATTTCTTCTCAAAGCTCGACTCCAACGTTCAGCTTCTCATACGGAATATCATAACTGTCGTGCTCGACGTGATAATCGTTATAATCGCGGTAGAGATACTCGGAGTACCGAGCGCTACGATAATTGCCGTGCTCGGCTCGTGCGGTCTTGCAATCGGTCTTGCGCTGCAGGGCGGACTTTCGAATATCGCGGGCGGAGTTATCATTATGCTCTTTAAGCCCTTCCACACAGGGGACTATATCACGACGCCCTCAGGCGACGGCACGGTCGAGGACATCGGCATCTTCTACACACGTCTTGTTTCCTCGGATAATATCGTTATCAATATTCCGAACTCCGAGCTCTCGAATTCCACGATTTCTAATCTCTGTGCAAAGGACACGCGCCGACTCGATATTCAGCTGACCGTTTCCTACAGCGCTGACCTTGACCTTGCAAAAAAGGTGCTGCTTGCAAGTGCCGACAGTCATGAGCTTGTGCTTCACGAGCCCTCTCCCACTGTATTTGTCACCGAGCAGGCAGACTCTGCTGTCAAGCTCACGCTGCGTCTGTGGACAGCGAGAGAAAATTACTGGACGGTGAAATACGACCTCACCGAGGACACGAAGAAGGCCTTCGACCGCTTCGAGATCGAAATTCCCTTCCCGCAGCTCGACGTTCACGTGAAAAACGACTGACATATCAATAACCGGGGCTGAGATGATCGCATGTCATCTCAGCCCCGGCTTTATACTAAGTCAAGTCTTCCGAAATATGCCTCCGAGCGGCACGGCAGCGTCAGCATACTGTTTTCGGCACAGCTGTCGAACACCTCCTTGAGGCATGACACATATTCCTCGAAGCGTGCGTCTCCCGCTCTCAGAGAATATGAGCTTGACAGGCTTCTTGCTATGAATTTTTTCTCATCGAGGTGCTGCGGATTGTTAAACGAGGAATAGCCGTAGCGTCCGCCGAAGAATTTCGAAATTCGCGCGTCGTCACGCACAAAGCCTCCGCTGAAGCCCGCAAAATCGGGGCAAAATTCCAAGTAAACACGTGCAAGCTCGCGCATGACGGTCGCCTCTGTGTCTCTTACATTCCATACAAGGCACACCCTGCCGTTGTCCTTTAGTATTCTGCGGCACTCGCGTCCGAAGACCTCCGCGTCAAACCAGTGGAATGCCTGCGCTGCGGTAACGCAGTCGACCGAGCGAGCCGCCAAGGTCGTGCTTTCGGCACTTCCCGCAATTGAGCGAAAGCTCGAGTACCCGATAAGCTCGCGCTCCGCTGAAAGGCGCATGGCTTCATTCGGTTCGACGCCATAGACTGTACAGGCTTTGCCGAACAGCGCCGCTCCTCGCCTGAGTAAGCACTCGGAAAATTTTCCCGTGCCCGAGCCGACATCGGCGACCTCTGACGAAGCGTTAAGCCTACAGCTATCGTAAATGCTGTCAATAAGCTCATCGGCGTAACTCGGGCGACCCGCAAGATAGTCCGCAGCCCGCCCGTCAAATTTTTTTGTGTTGTCCATATTTTCTCCCCACCGAAAACGGCGCTTCATTTGCTTTTTCTTTGTACGGCAGTGCCGTGAGCAGCGAGATCCCGAGCTCGATATGCGTAAAGCCGACCGAGCGCGGGTGCTTCTTTTTATCAGTCCGTGATAATGCGTTCGCAGCGAATGGTGAATCTTGACGTGCCGCTCATCGTGCAGGTAAAAAGCGTGAGATCCCGGTCTCCGTCCGTCATCGTCTCGACCTCGCTCATTGCCACTGTTTCAAGCTCCGTAACGGCGTGCGAAATACATTTCCGTCTACCGCAAGGCGTCAAGGGCTGCCCGGTGAGGCGATACACCGCTTGACGAGAATTTTGTTGCCTATATAAAAAAGCGACAAGGTCCCCCGCCTTAAAGGAGGAGTCCTTGACAGACACGACTACGTCTCCCTCGCTGAGGGTCGGAGTCATTGAGTAGCCGTATATCTGTAAAACAGGCAACCGTTCGGACGCTCTCTTCGGCGAAGGCTGTGCTCCCGTTTGCTCTGACGACATGGACCTCAGCCTTGACGTCACCTCGTCACAATATTTTTGCGACTGCTCCTTCGCGCTGTTGATCATCTGCTTGTACGCACCCTCTGCCGCCTCAAACACACCGTTCAGCGCAAGTGCCGCCTCGACAATTGAGCCCGTCTTCTCGAGATTTATGCTTTTGTTGTGAAGCGCGCGCTCGGACGCTGCATTTTTCTGCCGCAATTCACTATTCTCACGTCCCTGCTCGCTAAGCATCTCCAAAAGCTCCATGCGGCTCAGCCTTTTCAGCTCTCTGTCAGTCATAAGCATCCACTTTGCCAACGCTCGTATAACAAGCAAAACCGAGCATTAGCTCGGTGCAACAAGAGCCCTCCGAAATTCGGAGGAAGCCCGGTAATTATGAATATTAACGTCAATCTCGGATGAAGGCTCGTGACTTTGCTTTCATCTCAACCATTATAGATTTTATCACACACAAGCTCTCTTGTCAAGTAAAGCAAGTGTGTACTGTCTCATTTTTTGTAATTCTCCCGTCATGTCACGGCGTGAGACTGCACGTTATTCGGCAGAAAAGCGACGGGAGAGCTCCCCGCCGCTTCGGCTCAATTAAAATATTCGTCAACGCACTCGGCTACGAGCACAGCGTCGGCTCTTCCGCCTGTGCTTTTCATCACCGCGCCGACCAGCGCCTTTTTCGCGCTCTCCTTGCCGCCGCGTATCTGCGCGACAAGCCTTTCGTTCTCCGCACACGCACGACTCGTCAGCTCGCGTATCGCAGTGCGGTCACGCAGGATAAAAAGTCCGTCGCGCTGCGCTATGCTTCCGGCGTCGGTGTCCTCTGCGGCACACGCCTTCAGGCATTTTCTTGTTGAAACGATATTCATCTCGCCGCAGACGTACATTTCGACGCAGTCGGCAAGTGCTTTCATTGAGGCTGTCCTCTCTCCGCGGGACGCAGCACTCAGAATTTCCGATACGTACAAGTTAGCCGCAGCCTCCGCGTGAGCCGTAAGAGCCAGGCACTCGTCGAAGGCGTCCGCGCTCTCGGGAGTCCGGCATATTACCGAAATATTCTCGTCGCCGATATTAAGCTGCTTCAGACGTTGCTCTCGCTCTGCGGGGCTTTTCGGCATTTGCGCGCGCTCACGCTCGACGTAGGCGTCATCCGTAAGCAGCGCTGGCAGCTCAGGCTCGCGCATATATCTGTAATCCGCGGGAGTCTCCTTGTCGCGCATGTATTCGGTCGCACCCGTGTCCTCGTTGAAGCGCCGTGTCTGCACCGTCACGCGCTCGCCGGCAAGAATAAGCTCCGTCTGCCGCACGAGCTCCGCGTCCACGGCACGACCGACAAAGGCTATGGAATTGATATTCTTGATCTCGCAGCGCTCGCCGAGTGTCTGCTCGCCGACGCGTCTGACGGAAACGTTGATATCGCAGCGGAGCGAGCCCTCGTTCATGCGGCAGTCCGAAACTCCCGCGAACAAAAGCTGCCGTCTTATCTCACGAACGAATGCCATTGCCTGCTCGGCGCCCGTCATGTCCGGGCACGTTACGAGCTCGGCAAGCGGAACGCCGCAGCGGTTATTGTCGATTATGACGCGTCCGTCGGAGTACGACAGCTTTCCCGCGTCCTCCTCAAGGTGGATTCGCTCTATCCTTACACGATGCGTCTCTCCGTCAAGCTCATATTCGAGCACGCCGTCGCGGCACAGCGGCTCATAATACTGAGTTATCTGATAGCCCTTCGGAAGATCGGGATAAAAATAATGCTTGCGGTCAAAGCATGAGATGCGCGAGATGCGGCAATTCGTCGCAAGTCCCGCTCTCACGGCGAGTCGCACGGCTTCTCCGTTCAGCATAGGCGTGGCGCCGGGCATTCCGAGGCATACGGGACAGGTGCTTTGGTCAGCCTCCGCGCCGTATTCGGCAGAGCAGGTGCAAAATGCCTTTTCACGTGTCCGAAGCTCTACGTGAAGCTCCACTCCGACCACAGCCTCAAAGCCCTTATAGCTTCTCATTTTTCCGCACCTCCGATCATTTTCTCAAGCCGTCGCGCTTCGCGGAGCAAAAAGCGATCCGCTCCGCGGCGCGCCGTCAGCTGAATTCCCATAGGCAGACCGCCCTCTCCGACACCGCACGGCAGCACAACCGCGGGCTGCGAGGTAAGATTTGCATAAACGGCATATCTGTCGGCATCTGCGCGGGAATGCCCAAACGGCGTTGCCGCGCTGTCGCTCGCAGGCGTGAGAAGAAGCTCATATTTTGTGAGAAGTGCGTCGCACTCGCGCCTCACGTGCTCGCGAAGACGAAGCGCCGTATTGTAGATGCCGCCTCCGTTATGAGTTAATGCATACGCGCCCTCCGTCAGGCGCTCTCGAAGCGGCGCGCCGAGAGTGTGAGTCCTGGTCAGGGCAACATTTCCCCCGCGCTCTCCGATAGAGGTGCCGTAGCGCACACCGTCATAGCGCGCAAGCTGAGACGTCGCCTCGGCAGAGGACAGCGTATAATATATTCCGAGAATATCGTCAAAGCACGGCAGTCTCGGAATATATTCGACCATGCAGCCCGAAGCGCGCAAAAGTGCCGCGGCGTGCTCCGTAGAGCTTACCGCCTCTCGCGTCGCGTTCGACGGCAAAAAAACCGCCACTCTCGGACGTCCGCCTTCGCAGCTCGGCAAATATTCGCTGAAGGAGGCGCATGTCAGGTCGCGTCCGTCCTCTCCCGCGCATATTTCAAAGGTCAGACACAGGTCATCGACACAGCGCGCTATCGGAGATATCTGTTCAAGCGACGGCGCCATTCCGACAAGCCCGTACCGAGAGAACGCGCCGTAGCTCGGCTTCAGGGCACAAAGCCCGCAGTAAACGGCAGGAAGCCTTGCCGAGCCGCCGGTGTCACTGCCAAGCGAGATAACAGCACTTCCCGCAGCGACAGACGCCGCCGAGCCGGAGGAGGAGCCGCCGGGTGTTCGCGAGGCGTCGAGCGGATTTTTGCACGCACCGAAAAATGAGCTCGTTCCGTCCGAGCCGACGGCGAACTCGTCCATATTCGTCTTGCCGACGGGGATCGCTCCCGCCGCGATAAGGCGCGAATACACGGTCGCGTCATACGGCGAGACCCAGTCGCACAGCGCTCTCGAGGCGCAGCTTGTCCGCGCAAAGGCTACGCAGATATTGTCCTTCACCGATATCGGCACACCGGCAAGCGGTAATTTGTCACCTTGCCGAAGTCTCTCGCAAAGCTGCTCAAGCGCCGCCTTAAAGTGGGCGTCAAGGAGCGTGATATAAGCATTGCACGTGTCATGCCGCGCCGCGTCAAGATAATTTTCCGACGCTTTTTTCAGCGCCTCGGCGTTACGCGAAAAAAGCTCTGCGTTCTCAGCCGCCGTTTGTGCGGCAATTCCGTCGTGGCAGTCTGCCGTGTGCCTAACGGCGCGTGCTTTCTTGTCTTCACGGTCTTCACGCGAAATATCGCGTGTCGCGCACACCGTCGGTTCGTCATCGCAAAGCAGTCGTCCGTCTCCGTCGGCGCACCTTGCGGCAAATGCCGAGATATGCGGCATTCCTCGGTACTCGTTTTCTTCTATACCAAAGCCGACACACGCCGCAGCTCGACGTGCCGCTTCAAAGTCTATATTACCTGTCACAGCGTTCCCTCATTTCAGAAAGTACGGAAATTTCCTCCGCATAGCCGTCAAGCTCGCACGGAGTTTCAAGATATATCGGAAGAGCTGCCGTTCGCGGGTGCGTTATAAAGCGCTCTATCGCCGAAAGCGGGATATGCCCCGCGCCGAGTCGCTCGTGTCGGTCCTTTGCCGCGCCGCGCTCGTTTTTGCTGTCGTTCACGTGAATGGTACATAGCCTGTCGAGCCCGACGACACGGTCGAATTCATCGAGCACACCGTCAGGATCCTCTGAAATATTATATCCCGCGTCGTGGATATGGCAAGTGTCAAGACATACACCGACGCAGTCGCGAACCGAGGCGTCGACGCCCTCTATCATCGCGGCAAGCTGTTCAAAGCTGCGACCGAGCTCCGTGCCCTTGCCTGCCATGCTTTCAAGGAGCACGCGCGTCTTCATTCCGGGCACGAGAATTCGCGAGAGCATATCGGAGACCTGCCGCATGCCGACTCTCTCGCCCTGTCCGACGTGACAGCCGGGATGAAAATTATACATCGCGCCGTCCACCTTTTCAAGGAATAACAGCTCCTCCGACATGGCCTCGGCTGTATAGCTTCTTATTTTCTCATCGCGTGATGCGGGATTATAGGTATAGGGCGCGTGCGCCAGAATATATTTCATTCCACCGCAGCGCATTACCTCGCACAGCTGAAGCGCCGCCGCGTCGTCGAGCACGCGTCCGTGTGAGCGCCCGCGCGGATTTTTCGTAAAGAACTGAAAGGTGTCGGCGCCGACACACCTCGCGCGCTCGCCGAGCGCACTGTAGCCGCCCTCTATCGACAGATGGCATCCGATATTTCGCATTTTATAAAATTCCCCCGAGATTCTGCTTATATTATTTGACAAATGAGAATTAAAATGGTACAATGTAATCATAGGTCTTAATGAGCTTATTATACCAAATCATCGGCAATAAAGCAAGCGCTCTTATAAAAACAGCTACTCGCCGTCGGAGGATCAATGTGAAAAAGAAACGTTCCGCTTTGATCGATATAAAAGGATTCCTCGGAAGAATTGCGGATATATTCGATATTATCACCCGCGACCGCATATCCGTATACGCGGCGCAGGCAACTCTGTTTATCGTAATTTCGTCGATCCCGTTCGTAATGCTGCTGTTCAGCCTCAGCCAGTTTATTATCCCGGACAGGATCTACGACTTTCTCATCTCGTTCGGAAATTCGCTGCCGTCGAGTGTGAAGACGCTTTATCTCGGGATAATCGACGAAATGTACGCCCGTCAGGCAATGAACCTTATCTCCATCACGGCTGTTACGACCTTTTGGACGGCATCCCGCGGAATCGCGGCGGTCAGAGGCGGCATTGCCACGGTGTATAAGGCATACAAGAACAAGGGCTTTCTGCGAAGCATCGCGATATCGCTGCTGTACACGGCGGCGTTTATCGTACTTATAATTGCACTTGTGCTTGTGCTCCTCTTCGGCGAGCAGCTTTTCGATGTTCTGTCGGGACGCTTTGCTTTTATCGCCCGCTTCAACGGAATATTCAGATACAGGATCGGAATATTCTTTATCTTCCTGACGCTGTTTTTCGATCTTCTCTACTACACCGTCGGAAAGCGCGCGCACCTGTTTCGCGGACGCTTTATCGAGCACATGCCGGGCTCACTTCTCGCCTCGGCTGCCTGGGTTCTGTTTTCGTATTTCTACTCGCTCTACACCCTCGTTTTCCCAAATGCCTCGTATATCTACGGAAGCCTTGCAGCGCTTGTGCTGCTCATGCTTTGGCTATATTTCTGTATGATGATACTGCTGTTCGGCGCGGAGATAAACAAAATTCTCGCAATGCGCCGACGAAGTGCCGCGCAGGCTCGCCTCCGTGCAGACGCACAGCTCGATGACGAATAAGTCCCACCAAATAAAAAAGCTCGGACGCACCGTGCGGTGCGTCCGAGCTTTTTGGCTTTTACTTATTGTCCGAGGCGCTCTGCGTGCCAGCCCGTCATGAAGAAGGACTCTGCTGCCTCTGCCTCTGTGGGCTTCTCGTCAATATGGTAGTAGGTCTCGCCGTTGCCTATACCGAGGCTTGCGAAATACGTGAGATATCTATACTGATAGGGGATAATCACGCCAATGCCGTAGCCTGCAAGATTGTGGTTCCAACGTGTATTTACGTTGTCGCGAATTTTCGTGAAATCGCAGAAGGCGGGGTTGAGAATGTAGGTATTGTTGATAAGCTCGTAGCCGTGCTTCTGTGCGTCGGACGAGAAGGTTCCGATTCCGACTGAGCCCGCCGCGTACATGACGATATTGTTCTCGAGCTTGCTGTTTATCATATCATAGCCGCAGCAGAATACCGTTCCGAGGCGCTTTTCCTCCTGACGGATGCAAAGTCCGTAGCCGATGTACGCCATGATGTTGTCGTGGATATTGTAATTTTCGGAATAATGCTGACCGATGCTCGAGGTGTAGCGTCCGTCTATCGGAGCACCGGGCTTCATCCACAGCTCAACGCCGTTTCCGCTCGCAACGATAACATTGTCGGCAAGCTCAACATTGCGCGAAATGTGTCTTACGGATACGTCAACTGTGTCGTCCGTGCCATCCTGGACGCTGAGCGGACCGTCGGTCACGTCGTGGACGTAGTTGTTTATCATACGAATGCCGTTTGCAAAGCCGTAGAACTCGATACCGCTTCCGACAGAGCCGTAGTCACCGCCGGAGCAGCCGATCTCACAGTTCTGCACCGTAATATTCACGCCTTTACTGATTCTCATCGCGTAGTTTGAGCTGTACATAAATGCGAGGTTGTCGATAACAGTATCGTTCTCGATCCATGCCGCCGTACCGTTGCGTGCGACCTTTATCTCGTCGAAGCTGTCCGAAGGATTACCGCGATCCCAGTACAGCCAAAGCTGCTTCGAATAGGTATCGTAGAAGAATTCGTAGTTGTGCGTCAGAGCGGTGCCGAGGTTCTCGAGCGATCTGCCGCCGGTATGGAAATGCTCCTTGCCGTCTGCGCTGAGAAGACCGAAGTCGTAGCTGGTGTTTTCAGCATAGAACGGACTCTCCTCACCACTTCTGTTCACGGGGAAAATACGGATTCCGATAGCCTCGCCCTCGTTGAAGAAGATATTTCCTACCTCCTCCTGAGTCCAACCCTCGCGAACATATCTGTCGATGTCGAGCCTCCAAATATTCTCATATCCGCTCTCAAGCCAAACGCCGGTGTCTCCGTCCTTCGAAAAGTCGAAGGCATTCGTGAACAGCGGCTTTTCGCCCGTGCCGTATGCGCTGTAGGTCACACCCTTGCCGGTGCTGAGGGTGCTTACGGAATAATCGTGATACTTCTGAGGATACCAAACGCTGCCTCTCTCGAAGAAGACCGCGTCTCCCTCCCCGGCGACGCTTTCGTAGAAGATTCCGCCCGCCTTCGGGATCCAAAGCTTCTCAAGTGTGCGCCACGGCTTATCGGGCGAGGTGCCCTCATTTGAGTCGTCGCCGTTAATGCTTGAGACGTAGTAGACCTTCTTGCCCGCGGAGGTGAACTCATCGGGTGAATATGCCGACTCCGAATCCAATATCTCGTGGATGCGGCGTGAAAGAAGCTCGTCATACTTTGCCTTTACGTCATCGGTGTACTGTTCGTATTTGATGCTTGAAAAGCAGAAATAATTTCTGAGGTAGTCGTCAAGCTTCGAGCTATCGAACGAGTCAGCCGCAGCCCGGTCCTTGAAGAAGCCGATATAACGGAGGTTGAAGCGTCCGTCACCGCTGTATCCGTCCTCGAATGCGTTTACGAGCACGTGCGACAGGTCGATCTCGTCAATGACCTTCGAATGCTTTGTAAGAAGCTCGGTGAGATCCACCGTCGCACTCTTATAGCCCGCGTCATCCTGTCCTGCGGTGAAATTAAATCCCTCATCGATATAAACGTTAAAGTACTGCCACGACCACTCGTTCTGGCACGGGTTTACGACATAGCGACCGGTCAGCGTCTCGGGGGCATTCTCACCCTCGTAGGAATACGCTATCTTCATGACCGGGAGAGCGTCGAGGTCAAGGTCTTCAAAAACGGAGGTGCATATTCCCGTAGCTGTGTCCGGTGTAGCATAAATCTCAGCTGTCTTAGCGTCGGGGAATGCGGAAAGATGCATATATTCACCACTGCCTTCACCGACAAGCTCGGTTCCGAGTCCGCCGGAGACTGCCGTTCCGTTATAATAAAGGTACGACGCACCGTAAACGGCATAGCCGTCACCCACGGGATCGGGCACGTAGCCCTGCCATGCCTTCGCCTCGGCGGCGATAAGGTTCATGA
>CAYNHY010000039.1:1406-14114 GCA_964397225.1 uncultured Ruminococcus sp. | reverse complement strand
TCATCGAGCTTGAAGCCTTCGCTTCATCATGGACATAAGTATAACATAAAATCACGCAAATGTAAATGCAAAGTGTCATGCGGCGAACTATTTTTGTCATATTGCATATTATGAGGGCGCAAAAACTGTGCAAAGTAACGAATTTTCCTGTGTTCGGCATAAACGGAGCCACTTTTTGCAATTGGAAAATCATTGGAAAACAACCGAAGTGCGGAAAACAGCTTTGCGTGCTTTATATATGAATCGCGAATACGCCACGAAACACAGCAATTTATCGCGAAACGTAATATGATAATATTCTCAAATCGCAAAAAAGATGTCTTTACCGAATTTTAACCGCAGTAAGCAAAAATTGTATACTTTTGGCAAATCCTGCATTTTTTCGTGTGTCGACGGCGCAATACGGCTTTTTTTGAAGCGTGCGGCGGAGTGTTATTTATATGTGAATTTGTTAATGCTCGGCGCTTTGCGGGCTTGGTGTATACTTTTTTATAATAAGTGAAAATATCGAGGAAGGGAGATAAAAGCTATGCCGAGAGAATATCTTGAGGCACGGTGCAGAGCACGTGCGGCGAGTCTTGAGCTTGAATACTTTCTGTACAGCTCGCGCATCGGCAGGCGGGCTTCGTATTCAGTCCGTGTCAGACTGCACGACGAAGGACGCGGCACGCGGGAGAGCGAAGAGGTGAAAGATATAACGAGTCTCCGTGACGAGGCGCTGCGAATATTTTCGGCTGTAAGCGACGGACTTGTCACTCCGATGACGCTTTACGACGTAATCTATGACCTGATCGGGTAAAAAGTGTCGAAATATCGAGTTTTGCTTTGACAAGCACGCCTTGGTGTGTTACAATAAATGTAAACAATAACACACGAGGTCGTTATGACAAAAGATCCGCTGTTCAAACGTCCGCTGTTTGCGATAGCCTGCGCCTTTTTCGGTGCGGGAATACTTGCCGGCACGGCAGGCATGACATACGGTCTGCCGCTGTGTGCCCTGCTTGCCGTCTGCTGCCTTGCCGCTCTTACGGCGGGTACCGTATTAAAAAAGCGCCGTGCGATAGCGGTGCTTGTTCTGCTGTGCGCTGCACTCGCCTCCTTTGTGCTTCAGCTTGCGGGCGCGGAGAGAAAAATACTGCAATGCGAGCGCCTTGACGGCGTCAGCGCAGAGGCTGTGCTGACCGTGACCGAGGTGCGCTACAGCTCGTCCTACTACGGATATTACACCGCACGCCTTACGGACAGCGAAGCATTCCCCGATATGAAGCTCGCGCTTGAATACAGCGACGGCAGCTGTCGGGTGGGCGATATCCTTAGCGGGGAGGTGACGCTTGCTGCCTTTGAGTCGTCGGGAGCCTTCGATGAGGCGGCGTACAATATTCCGGACGGGATCCTGATCGGCGCGCATGCCGAGAGCCTTCGCTATGTCGGTCATGAGGAGGACAGCTCGGTGACCGGTGTGCTGTCGAGCCTCAACCGACGCCTGTGCGCGAGAATAGAGGCAGCGTCCGGCTCCGGCTCTCTCTCACGCGCAGTTCTTCTCGGACAGCGCGACGGACTCGGGCGGGCTGTGCTGCGCGACTTTTCGCGAATCGGAATATCGCACCTGCTTGCGCTGAGCGGGCTGCATCTTTCCGTGCTCGTTGCGGCACTTGAAGCGCTTTTGTCGAATTTTCTGTCCCCGCGAGTGCGTTCGCCGCTGAAGGCGGCTGCCGTGCTTTTCTTCATGGCGCTCGTCGGCTTCGGACGCTCGGTGACGCGTGCGGGAATAATGCATATCTTTTGCTCGACGGCTCAGATGCTGAGACGCGACAGCGACAGCCGCACCTCGCTTGCCGTTTCGGCGATGCTCATAATGCTTGCGGACCCGTTCGCGGTGCGCGATGCTGCGTTTTTGCTGTCGGTGCTTGCCGCTTATGCGTGCATTGCTTATTCGGAATACGTCGGACGGGACGACAGAGCATGTCCGAGCCCTGTGCGACGCCTTTTGCTCGCGGCTGCCGACACTGTGCGGCTTTCGCTTCTTATTTCCGCGCTGACATTGCCCGTGATGTGGAGCGTTTTCGGTGAAATATCGCTGATCTCGCCGCTGACAAACGTAGTGTTCATTCCGGTACTGACGGCATTCTTGTATTTTTCGATAATATATCTTGCGCTGTGTACAACGCCGCTTTGTGCGGTGCTGACGCCGCTTCTGAACGGAGGCGAGCGGGCGATCTTCGCACTTGCGCACCGTATTTCGACACTTCCGCACATCACGCTGTCGGTTCGGACAACGCTTGTCGGCGTCTGCTCGCTTGCTCTGTTTTTCGCGCTGTTCTCGGCAAGCCTTCATGCGAGGCGGATAAGACACCGCGACCGCGTCGCGCTCACGGTCTGCTCGACGCTGCTTGTTCTGGTCATTGCCGCAGGCGAGCTTACGACCCTTTCAACTGCCCGCGAGATATACATCACTCGAGGTAAAAGCGAGGGCTTTGCCGTCAGGTGCGGAGCACTCAGCGTGCTCATTGACGTTTCGGACGGCTCGTCGGGCTTTTCGCGTGAGCTTCTCAGCGCAGCCGAGCAGGAGGGCGCAACGGAGATCGGCTGCCTTATACTGACGCATTTGCACAGAAGACATATTTCGTCGGTCGCCTCGCTTGCGGAGAGGTGCGTGCTGCGCTCGGTGTGCCTGCCGAGAGCGCAAAGTGACGCGGACGAGGCGGTGTCGCAGACGCTTATTTCGTATTTTGAGCGCGAGGGGATACCCTACACGGAATACTCGCGCGACAAAGATGTGCTGACGGTCGGCAATATTCGCTTTGAAGCGCTCGGATATTGTCTCCTTTCTCGCTCGTCGCATCCCACAGTCGCGTTTTCACTGAGCTTTGCGGGACGGGAGCTTTTGTACCTCGGCTCATCCTTTGAGGAGGGAGCGAAATATACAGACGCGCTGACTGAGGCGGACACGGTGTTCTTCGGGCGTCATCCGCCGAAGCGAAAGCAGGACGTGTCGCTTGAGCTTGACGGAAGGACGGCGGTGTTTTCGCACGGCGTGACGGAGGACGGACTTTTGAGAGCTTACGGCGCGGAGAGAGAATATTATCTCGAGGAGGACGGAGTATTCCGAGACCGAAGGGTAAGAATCAACTGATATGCCGAGACCCGGCGTGACAGCGCGGAGGAGCACAAGCCCTTCGCGCTTTGTTGCACTTCGAGTGTGGGCGACATGCTTTCCCGAAAATGGCAAAAACGGGGCATGCGACAGTGATAATTCCGATAATTGTTGACAAAACGGGCGCACTTTGGTATAATATCCATGTATACGAATTTTTACGGAGGCAAACCTTCGGTGAATAATACTGATAGCTCAAAAAAACTTCTGCCCGGTAAGGTGTCCCTTGCCGTCTCGGCGCTGCTTGCCTGCATTTTCACGGTAATGTCGGCGCTGCTGTACAGCGGTGGCGCTGTCGGTGCGGCGGTGCCGTGCTTTATCATTGCAAGCGCGGTGCTGTCCTATATTTTGATATTTGTAAGAAAGCCTGCGGTGCTTGCGCTTCCCGCGGCAGCGCTTGTCGTTTCTCTGGTGCTAAGCGGCGATGCTGCCGCCTCGTGCGCCGTGACCTGCGGAGTTCTGGTGTTTGCCGCACTGTATGCCGCGTGCCATATCAGACTGCTTTCCTCGTTCAGGCAGTTCTTCATAACCGCCGGGGCGTTTGCGCTTGTCGGAGGTGTGCTGTTCTGCATTATAATCTACAGCGTGTACGGTGCGCTCGGCGAGGGCATTGTCGCCTTCGGCGAGAGACTTGCGCGTGAGGCTGAGAGTGTGGCGTCGGTCATGGCGTCGGAGGGCACGGACTACGCCACGGCGCTTTATGTGCTTGAGAGTGTATTCTCGAGTGCAACGGTGTACCTGCCTGCCGTTATCGCCTCGCTCGGCATCGTTTGCGCGTGGCTTATGCGCGGTGTGTTCTCGCTTCATACGCGTCTCTGCGGGATACCGTCGCTTTTTGTCGGACGTGAGAGCACAGCGCCCCGTGCGCTTGCGGCAATATATCTTCTGTGTAGCTTCGGCGGGGTAGTGGCGGCATTTTCCGCAGGTGCTCTCGCATTTGTGCTTTCGAATATCACGATGGTGCTCTCGTTTGTCTTCCTCGGCGAAGGCGCGCGCATACTTGCGGCCTTCGTGTCGCGTTGCGTGAAGGCACAAAGACATGCGTTCTTTGTCGTGACGGTGATACTCGGACTTGTGTTCTTTACCGCAGCCTTTGCGGCAATGCTTCCGTATTGCGGTGCAATTGCCGTGCTGCTTTCAAAGGGTCGGCGACAGGCACGATGACCCGCTAAACTGATATAAGGGGGAGCGATATGAAAAAGCTTCGGGCATTTATCGGTAAATATTTCAGAATAACGCTGACTGCCGCGTATACGGTGGTGCTGTTTTCGGTATATATGATAGCGGCGGCTCGCGGAATGCCGCACCTGCTTCGCTTCGGCGCGGCGTTCATGCTGCTTTATATCATCGGTGTGCTGCTTATCGCTTTTGCCGACCGAAGGGTGAGCGCGTCCGGCGGTAAGCTGAAGGATAAGCTGATGCTCAGCCGCACGGTGTTCGACGCCGTTGACAGAATGGATTCTCCCGCCATCATGTGCTCGCTCGACGGAAAGGTCCTGTGGTGCAACGAGGCGCTGCGCGACACAATGTCGAGTGCCAAAAAGCCCTACGGCAAGACGGTAGAGGAGGTGCTCGGCGTACCGCTTGAGAGCATTCGTGACGCGTATGCCGCAGACGGCTACGGCATCGACTTCTGCGGAAGCTACTACATTGCAAAGTACAGCACCGTCAAGTACGGTCGCGGCGGCGCGCTGATAATACTCGCGGAGTCCGCGGAGCAGAAGACAATGCGTGACGAGCTTGAGCTCATTCATGAGAAGCTTGAGGACAGCGAGGCGTGCGTGGCTTACGTTTACGTTGACAACCTGACGGAGATGCTTCAAAACGACAGCGGCTCTTACAGACCTGCTGCCGCAAAGATCGACGAGGTGCTGCGCGAGTGGGCGACGGAGGCGAGCGGCATTCTCAAGGAATATGAGCGAGACAGGTATCTGCTTGTGTTCGAGAGACGCTATCTTAAGAAATATATTGAGAAGAAATTCGACATACTCGATAAAATACGCGACATAAGAGTCGGCTCCGAGCAGCTGTCGGTTACTGTCTCCGTCGGAATATCGATGGTCTACGGCAATTTCAGTGACAAGGATCGCGCGGCTCGCGGCGCCCTTGAGCTTGCGCTCGACCGAGGAGGTGACCAGGTCGTCGTGAAGACTGACGACGGCACGGAGTTTTACGGCGGACGCAGCAAGACTACGCGCAGAAGAAGCAGTGTGCGCTCAAGGGTTGTGTCGAATGAGCTTATAATGTACATGTCGCGCGCGTCAAATGTGCTTATCATGGGACACAAGTACCCCGATTACGACTGTATCGCGTCTTGCGTGGGCCTTGCGAGAATTGCGACCTTTTGCGGCGTCGACGTAAAGATAGTCACGGACGTGAACGATGAAAACGTGAAGCGCTGCCTCGGATATTTCAAATCTCCCGACGACGAGCTCGCAGGCGTCTTTGTGTCGGCGGACGAGGGGCTTGACATGATGCAGACCGGCACCTTTGTGGTGCTGTCGGACGTCAATAACCTCGCGATAGTCGAGGATCGCGCCATTGTCGACTCGGCTGAGAGCTTTGCCGTGATCGATCACCACAGAAAGCAGGCGGAGTACTCACGTGACCCGCTGCTCGAATATATCGAGCCGAAGGCCTCGAGTGCGTCGGAGCTCGTTTGCGAAATGCTCGAGCAGATAATACCCGAGGAGAGCCTGCCCGTATCCGAGGCACAGCTGCTGCTGGCGGGAATCATGCTCGATACAAAGCAGTTCACGAGAATGACGGGTACCAGAACCTACGGTGCGGCGCTGTATCTCCACGATTGCGGCGCGGAGCCCCAGGCTGTGCAGGAGCTGTTCAAGACGGCTCTCGACGATTATCAGAAGGAAGCACGCTTCCGTTCAAATGTTGTTATATACAGAAGCATTATGGCGATAGCCTTCTGCGAGGGTGAGCGCGGAGACGCCTCTGACAAGATAATCGCATCAAAGGCTGCAGAGGGACTTATCGGTGTGCGCGGCGTGAAGGCTGCCTTCGCGATTACAGCCGTCGGTGAAACGATGCACATTTCCGCGCGAAGCACGGGTGAGGTCAACGTGCAGCTCATTCTCGAGAAGCTGCGCGGAGGCGGACATTTCGATACCGCGGGCGCTCAGCTCGGCGGAGTATCGGCGAACGAGGCTGTGGTACAGCTCAAGAGAGCGATCGACGAATACATCGACAGCGAGCTTGCAGCTGATGCAGACAAATAATAAAACAGGAAAACAAACAGGCAAGGTCGGCGTATGCCGAAAGAAAGGGAAATTACAGTGAAGGTCGTACTTTTGAAGGATGTTAAGGGACAGGGCAAGAAGGATCAGATTGTTGACGTGTCGGACGGATACGCAAGAAACTTTCTCCTTCCGAAGGGGCTTGCCGCAGAGGCATCGGGCTCCGTGCTCAACGATATAAAGAACAAGGAGGCCTCGAGGGCTCATAAGATAGAGCTCGAGCGCGAGGCGGCACGCGAGATTGCAGCGAAGCTTGAGAGCATTACCGTGTCTCTCAAGGTAAAATCCGGCGGCGCGGGACGTATGTACGGCTCAGTTACCGCAAAGGATATCGCAGAGGCTCTCGAGGCGCAGCAGGGCATTAAGATAGACCGCAGAAAGATGGTAATGAACGAGCCTGTCAAGCAGTACGGAACGTACCGCATCGACGTTAAGCTCTTTACCGATGTTTCGGGAAAGATAACGCTCTCGGTGACAGAGGCGTGACATTAACGCCGACCGACGGGGAAAAGGATGGTGGAGCGACGCATGAACAACAGCATAGGTGAAGAAGCGGGACGCAGAATGCCGTTTTCGCTTGACGCGGAGCAGTCCCTGCTCGCTTCCGTAATGATAGACCCCTCCTGCATGGACACGGTTGCCTCTCTCGTGAGCGCGGAGGACTTCTACCTGCGCGAGCACAGCGAGATATTCTCCGTAATGCAGGGAATGTATCTCAAAAGCAAAAATATCGACGTTGTCACGCTCATCAATGAGCTGACAGTCAACGGCGTTTACGACGAGGCGGGAGGCAGGGAATACCTGCGCCTTATCGCCGAAAGCGTTCCGACCGCCGCAAACGCCGCGGATTACGCGAAGATCGTCCGCGATAAGGCTATCCTCAGACAGCTCATCGAGGCGGGCGAGGCAATAAGCGAGGCGGCGTACACCGGAGACGACGAGGCAGAGGTGCTGGTCGAATTCGCGGAGTCAAAGGTATTCAGCATCGCCGAGGGGCGGGAGAACAAGAACTTCGTACACATTCGCGATGCGCTCATTATGGTCTACGACAGGCTCAAGACGCTTGCCAACGACCCGGACGCCGTAAAGGGAACGCCGACGGGCTTTGACGACCTTGACCGCGTTATCGTCGGTCTCGGCAACTCCGACCTTGTCCTTGTCGGTGCGCGACCCGGTATGGGAAAAACGAGCTTTACGATGAATATAGCCACCTCTGCCGCGGCAAGGCTTAAAAAGACCGTATGCGTCTTTTCACTCGAGATGTCGGCAGAGCAGCTTGCAAACCGCATGCTTTCGAGCGAGGCGCAGGTGGATAGCTATAAGCTTCGCTCCGGACAGCTCGAGGAGAGCGACTGGGAGGCGGTGGCATACGCTTCCTCGCGCCTTTCGGAAATGGATATTCTGATAGACGATACTCCCGGAATCACGGTAACCGGAATGAAGTCAAAGCTGCGCCGGGTAAAGAATCTCGGACTTGTCGTTATCGACTACCTACAGCTGATGCAGGGCGACCGCCGCAACGATAACCGTGTGCAGGAGGTAGGCGAGATCTCACGCGGACTCAAGCTTCTTGCAAAGGAGCTGAATGTCCCCGTCATTACCTGCGCCCAGTTGTCGCGAGGACCCGAGTCGAGAACGGACAAGCGTCCGATGCTGTCCGACCTTCGAGATTCGGGAGCCATCGAGCAGGACGCCGATGTCGTAATGTTCCTCTACAGGGACGAGTATTACAACGAGGACTCGGGCTCACAGAGCGTGGCGGAGGTCATCGTGGCAAAGAACAGACATGGCTCGGTCGACAGAGTTAAGCTCGGCTGGATCGGTCAATATACCAAATTCACAAACCTCGCAGGCGGCGCCGAGCAGTAGACGCCGTCGGAGGACGCTTCGGAGGAGTGCTGACATGCTGAAGGACATTAAGTCCCCTGCGGATATAAAAAAGCTGTCCGACGGCGAGCTGTCAGCTCTTGCCGACGAGATACGCGAAAAAATCATTTCGACGGTTTCGGAAAACGGCGGACACCTGGCGTCGAATCTCGGAGCGGTGGAGCTGACGGTAGCACTCCACAGAGTGTTCGACACGCCGAGGGATAAGATAGTATTCGATGTCGGACACCAGTGCTACGCGCACAAGCTGATAACGGGGCGCGCAGACGCCTTTGGCACGCTTCGCCGATACGGCGGCATCTCCGGCTTTACGAACCGCGACGAGAGCGAATACGATACGGTGACCGCGGGTCACAGCGGCTCGTCGGTTTCGACGGCGATAGGCATCGCCTCGGCGGCAGCACTCGAGGGCTCGGACGCCTGTACGGTCGCGGTCGTCGGCGACGGCTCGTTTACAAACGGAATGATATACGAGGCGCTGAACAATTGCTCGGGCAAACGGCTCAGGCTCGTTATCGTGCTCAACGACAACGGTATGTCGATATCCGAAAACGTCGGAGCGCTTGCGGGATATTTTTCGCGCATACGCACCAGCGAGAGGTACTTCAATTTCAAAATACGCGCAAAGCAGCTGATGCTTCGCGTGCCGAAGATAGGAAAATACCTTGTGCTGCTGTCGAGCAGCATAAAGGACAGCATCAAGCGCATGCTTTACACCGATAATCTCTTTGAGTCGCTCGGGCTCGAGTACCTGGGACCTGTCGACGGAAACGATATTACAAAGCTCACGACGGTGCTTCGCGAGGCTAAAAGCAGAAGCGGCTGTACCGTCGTTCATGTGAAAACCAAAAAGGGTCTCGGCTACCGCTTTGCCGAGAGTGACCCCGGAAAATTTCATTCGGCGTCGCCGTTTGAAAGAGCCTCGGGGCTTTCGGCGTGTTGCGGAATGAGCTTTACGCGCGCCGTGTCCGACACGCTGTGTACGGTCGCCGAAAGCGACGACAGGGTCGTGGCGGTCAGCGCGGCAATGACGGAGGGCGTGGGCTTTGACGGCTTTGCCGATCTTTACCCGGACAGATTCTTCGATGTCGGAATTGCGGAGGAGCATGCCGTAGCATTCTGCGGAGGTCTTGCGGCAGCCGGAATGCGACCGGTCTGCGCGCTGTATTCGACCTTTTCGCAGAGGGTGTACGATCAGCTCTTTCATGACGTCGTGCTTCAGCATGTACCGCTGACGCTGCTTCTCAGTCACGCGGGGCTTGTTCCCGGCGACGGCGTAACTCATCAGGGCGTCTTCGACGTTCCGCTGTTTTCGTCTGTGCCGAATGTCCGCATATATTCGCCCGACAGCTACGCTGAGCTGTCGCTTCTGATGAAGGATTGCATCGCGTCGCAGAGCGTCGATATAATAAGGTATCCGAAGGGCGTGCAGGCAGATTACGACAGAAGCGCCTTCGTTCGAAAGGGAGATGTATTCTCGTGCATCCCGCCCGATGCAGAGGGAGTTATCGTAACCTACGGCAGAGTCAGCGCTGAGGCATACCGAGCGGCAGGGCTGTCGTCGCACAGAATAGGCGTTTTGCGCGTGTCACGACTTTTGCCGTTGCCGATCGACGAAATACTCGAGTGCCTTGACGGCGTTGGCTTTGTGTATATTCTCGAGGAGGGAATGCGCCGCGGCGGCTTTGGTGAGAGGCTGTGCGCTCATTTCGCCGAGAGAGGCTACGTGCCGAGAATACTTATCCACGCCGTGAACGGTGAACTCATCCCACACGGTGACGCCGCCTCGCTTGCAAAGCGATTCGGCTTTGAAGGCACTGAGATCGCGTCACGACTCGACTGTGCGCTCGGTGCATGCGAGAATAAATATTGAACGGAACGGTGTGTCGGCTTCGGTCGGCACACTTTTTATGAAAATGCCGAAAATGCACGTGTGCTGACGAGCTCGCGCCTGACTGCCCGTGCGACGAGTACTTGCGCGAAAAAATCCGCCGAAACTCAAAAAAATTTCCGATTTGCATTGACACGGCGGCGCACTTGTGGTACAATAACTGAGTGTGTTATCACACAAATACTATATTACACACACAGCGCACCGATTTCTGCCGGTGCCGACCGTAGCGGTCGGTCACAGAATGTTCGCTGTGGTGGAAAAACCGAAGGAGGACATAAATATGTCTATCGTATCTATCAAGCAGCTCCTTGAGGCAGGTGTACATTTCGGACACCACACAAGACGCTGGAACCCCAAGATGGCAGAGTACATCTTCACAGAGCGTAACGGTCTGTACATCATCGACCTTCAGAAGACTATCAAGAAGTTCGAGGAGGCGTACAATTTCGTTCGCGACACAGCCGCTGACGGCGGTAAGATCCTCTTTGTTGGTACAAAGAAGCAGGCTGCTGACGCTATCCGTGAGGAAGCTGAGAGATGCGGAATGTACTACGTTAACGTAAGATGGCTCGGCGGTATGCTCACAAACTACAAGACCATCAAGATGTCCATCGACAGACTCCGCAAGCTCGAGAAGATGCAGGAGGACGGCACATTTGACATGCTTCCCAAGAAGGAGGTTGCCGCTCTTCAGAAGGAGATGTTCAACCTCGAGCGTAACCTCGGCGGTATCAAGGACATGGGCGGACTTCCCTCCGCTATCTTCATCGTTGACCCCCGCAAGGAGCACAACGCAGTTCTCGAGGCTAAGAAGCTCGGTATCCCGGTAGTTGCTATCGTTGATACTAACTGCGATCCCGACGACGCAGACTACATTATCCCCGGTAACGATGACGCTATCCGCGCTATCCGTCTTTACGCTTCCGTTCTCGCTGACGCGGTTCTCGAGAGCCGTCAGGGTGAGCAGCTCACAGAGGCTGAGGGTGCAGACGTTGACGCAGCAGACGCCGAGTAATTTCTGAATATTAATTTTGGAGGAATATTATGGCTATCACAGCTAAGATGGTATCCGATCTCAGAGCAAAGACCGGATGCGGCATGATGGAATGCAAGAAGGCACTTACAGAGGCTAACGGAGATTTCGACGAGGCAGTAAAGGTTCTTCGTGAGAGAGGTCTCGCTGTTGCCGCTAAGAAGGCATCGAGAATCGCCTCCGAGGGTGTCGTTGACATAATGGTTTGCGAGAAGTGCGGTAAGGCCGCAATGGTCGAGGTTAACGCTGAGACCGACTTCGTTGCAAAGAACGAGTCTTTCAAGGAGTTCGTTCGCGGAATCCTCAGCACTATCCTTGCTAAGAACCCCGCAAACATCGACGAGCTCAACGCAATGCAGTACCTTGATACCGACCTCACAGTCGAGGGCAAGGTTAAGGACATGATCCACACCATCGGCGAGAACATGAACATTCGCCGCTTTGTAGTGGTAGAGGGTACCTTCTCCACATACATCCACGGTAAGGGAACAACAGGCGTTATCGTCGGCTTCGACGCTGATGACGCTGTTAAGAACACCGAGGGCTTTGCAGAGCTTTCCAAGAACATCGCTCTCCAGGTTGCGGCTATGAGCCCCTCCTATCTCAATAAGGAAAGCGTTCCCGAGGCTGACCTTGCAGCTGAGAAGGAAATCCTCATGAACCAGATCAAGAACGATCCCAAGAACGCTACCAAGCCCGAGGCTATCATCGAGAAGATGGTCGTCGGTAAGATCGGTAAGTTCTACGAGAAGAACTGCCTCACAGAGCAGCTCTACGTTAAGGACGATTCTCTCACAGTTGCGAAGTACGTTGATGCTACCGCAAAGGAGCTCGGCGGAAAGATCGCTCTTACAGGCTTCTGGTGCTTCGAGAGAGGCGAGGGTCTTGAGAAGCGCGAGGACGACTTCGCAGAGGAGATCGCAAGACTCACAGGTAAGGCTGAGTAAGCTTTAGCTACCCCCAATACAAACTCAACAACAACGAATCGGTGCGGCAGGAGACTGCCGCATCGCTTTTTTCATTTTTGGGCTGTTAAAAAGGCGTGGGCGTATTGACAACGCTTTGCTTATTTGCTATAATTTACGTAATGTGTAACAGAGCGGGTGCGCCCGCTTCACAATCATATCAGTATCGAAAGGTATTACTAACATGGCACAGAAATTCCCCTTTGCTATCTGGAACTACAATGAGCTCGGCGATTTTAAGCCCGAGGAGGTAGATGTTTGGGCGGACTGCGGTCTTACCGTAACTCTTACAGAGAGAGTAGAGTACGGCAAGAACGACCCGAAGGCTCTCATCCCCTTCTTTGACAAGGCTGCCGAGAGAGGCATCAAGCTTATCGCAAATATCCACGGTCTTACAAACGGCGACATCGATAATATCGGTGATGAGGAGTACGAGAGACGCTTCAAGGAGGTCTACGCGCTTTATAAGGGTCATCCCGGACTTTACGGCTTCTATGTAGGTGACGAGCCCTCGAGCAAGA
>CAYNHY010000039.1:0-1306 GCA_964397225.1 uncultured Ruminococcus sp. | reverse complement strand
AAGGGTCATCCCGGACTTTACGGCTTCTATGTAGGTGACGAGCCCTCGAGCAAGAAGGACTACGACGCCAGCGCAAGATGCATCCGCATCCAGAAGAGAAATGCTCCCGAGCTTCGTCCTTATATCAACTTCCAGGGCTCGAGCTGCTTCCATTCTCCCGATTGCTTCGACGGACGTAGCTTCGGCGAGTGGCTTCACGATCTCAATGCCGAGACCGGCTTTGCTGATTTCAGCTTCAGCCAGTACGAGCAGGTTGCGGGTCATCCCGGCGTAAAGACCGTTCTCGATGCCGGCAATATGGGTATCGAGTACTACTTCAAGGCTCTCAAGCCCCTCATCGAGGTCGCAGAGCCCGCGAATGTTGACGTCTGGGGCTCTATTCTCCTCAGCGCACACTATCACTTCCGTGTTCCCACCGAGTACGACATCATGTGGCAGATCACAACAGCAGCTGCCTGCGGCTGCCGCGGTATGGTAGGCTTCCGCTTCTATGACCGCACCCTCGGTCCGAACTATCACGGCTCTCCCGTTGACGAGTACGGCAACAAGACAGAGCAGTACTACAAGCTCCTTCGCTGCCAGCGCCGCTTTGCCGACCACTTCGGCGAGCTTATCATGTCTCTCAAGAGACAGAACACCTACTTCATAGGCACTCAGAGAGGCTCCTACCCCATCTTCGGTGCAGGCTCTCACTATGCGATCAACGGCATTCGCGCAAACGAGGATGCTATCGTTTCCTTCTTCAAGGCTGAGGACGGCACGGAGTATCTTTGCCTTGTCAACGCATCTCAGGTCAACGACGGCGTTTACAAGATCGACTTCGACCCTGAGAAGTATTCCCTCATCGAGGTTCTCTGCAACGGTAAGGTGGAGTCTCCTTACGAGCTCGCTACCACAGACGATCCCTGGGACGGCTATTGGCTGTATCCCGGTCAGATGGCAATGTTCCGTATCGACGCGAAGTAATAGCTTACATAAATAACGATCATGTCACAAGGGCGAGCCTTTCGAAAGAGGGGTTCGCCCTTGAGCTTCAAGAGAAGATGCTCGACTGTTAAACTGCACAAAAAAGCTCGGACAAAATTGGGCAATATTACGAAAGTAAGCATCGCGAGGCACTTTGCTATTTACAATCGACAGTTTTTATGCTATACTAAGCTCGTTAACGGGGCATAAGCCTCAATTTTCAGCAGAGTGATGCGGAAAGGACAGCACAAAATGAAGAAAAGAAGAATACTGTCGGCGCTTCTCGCCTTTATAACGGCGGCGGGCACAGCCCTCGGCGCGGCAGGTGTTACAGCGGCAG
>CAYNHY010000038.1:0-14169 GCA_964397225.1 uncultured Ruminococcus sp. | reverse complement strand
ATATTATCCTCACTTTGTCAAGGCATTTTCCGTCACTTGAGCGAAAACAGCCAAAAAAATGAATTCCCAAGGCAGTCTTTGTCTGTCTGCGCTTGGGAATTCATGCATATTCTTCCTCATTCGACCCTATCTTCGAGAGAGAATGCCTTCGAGGCATTCGACAAATCGGCGAACGTCAGAAACGGTGTTAAAGCATCCGAAGCTTGCGCGCACGGCGCCGCTCTCTCCCGTGCCGACGGTCGCGTGAGCAAGCGGTGCGCAGTGAAGTCCGCTACGCGTGCATATTCCGCCGAGATCGAGGTAATGCGACGTTGCCGCAGGCGACATTTCGTCGATGTTGAACAGCACGCAGGCGGACTGCCCGATATGATCACGGTCGTACAGAATTATGTCGTCATAGCCTGCAAGATATTCTCCGAGCAGCGATGCAAGACGGCACTCCTCGCGGTGAATGTTTTCAAGTCCCACACCCGCCAGATATCGCATTCCCGCTCCGAGACCCGCCGCAAGCGGTGCCGAAAGCGTTCCGCCTTCAAAGCGCTCCGGCGCCTCAGTCGGCATGTCGAGCTCTCGCGAAAGCACCCCTGTTCCGCCGTAAATGAGCGGATGCGGCATTCGCTCACCTGTCAGTATCATAAGTCCCGTGCCCTGCGGTCCGAGCAAGCCCTTGTGCCCCGCCATGCAGACGGCGTCGGCATTCAGCGACGGAATACTTATCGGAATATGCCCCGCACTCTGCGACGCGTCGACAACGAAGGCAATGCCGCGCTCACGGCACAACGCACCTATTCTTTCGACCGGCAAGCGCAGTGAGCAGATATTCGACATGTGGTTTGCAACCACCAAGCCCGTGTTGTCACGAAGCGCGAATTCAAGAGCGTTCAGCACCGCATCGGCATCTCCGCCGCACGACGGGTACACATCAAGGCTACAGCCGCGCTCGCGGCACAGGGCGTGTACGGTGCGAAGCACGGAATTGTGCTCTATATCCGATATCAGTATGTGACAGCCGTCGGGGCAGAGCCCCTTTATCGCAATGTTCAGCGCGTGCGTTGCGTTATACGTCAGCACCACGGACTCGGCTTCACACGAGAAAAGCTCACCTGCCGCCTCACGGCAGGAATAAACCGCCTCCGTAGCCGCTCGCGACAGCGCGTGAGCGGAACGTGACGGGCTGCCGCCGTGCTTTTTCATTGTTTTCGCGACCGCGGAATACACACAGCCCGGCTTTGGAAAGCTCGTTGCGGCGTTATCAAGATATACCACTTCCGTAGCCTCCTATTATCTCTCCGTGTGTGATCCCTCTCCGGTCTAAAAGCTCCGCGCCCTGACCGCTCTCGCGGCATACAAGCGACAGACCAAAGGCACAGCCGCGCCGTGTCAGCGTCGGGTCTATGCTTACAAGCTGCGCTCTTATCCCCGCTGCGGAAAGCGCTCTTTGCGCCCTCTTTGCCGCAGTCGGGCTCTTCATTGGAATTATGCATTCAGACATCTCTGCTTGATTTCCTTACGGCTCCTTTCACATATTCCTTCTACTCTGACATTATATGCACGCAAAGGCATCGGTGACAGATTGACATTTCGGCAAAGATATCGTATAATTAATGTAATAAAACAGTTTAAGGAGATATCATGCTTAAGGTAGGCAGTGAATATACCGAAAGAATATCGGACAGCACCGCTCTCGGTGCCGGAATAGTGAAGCTTGACGGCTTTGCCGTCTTTGTGTTCGGGGCACTGACGGGCGAGCTGTGCCGCTTCAGAATCACCGAAATAAAAAAGCGCTACGCACACGCCAGACTGCTCGAGCTGCTTGAGGCATCCCCCGACAGACGCGAGGTGGACTGCGCCGTGTTCGAAAATTGCGGCGGCTGCACGCTTCGACACGCTTCGCCCTCTCTCGAGTGCGATATAAAAGGGCACTGCGTTATGAACGCATTCCGCCAGCTGCGACTTGCGCCCGAGAAGCTCGCTCCGACCGAATATCCGAGCGACGAGACGCGAAACGGAGTACATATTCATATTGCCGAAAACGGCGACTTCGGCTTTTACGCCGAAGGCTCGAACTCGGTATGCCGCTTCCCCGAGGACGGGTGTCGGCTGATTCCCTCCGAGCTTTGCGATATTGCAAAATGCGTCTCCGACGGAGCGGCACGGCAGGACGCACTTCCAGCGCAGCTGTTTTTGCGTCGGTCGACATCAGGGCAAATCGCGGTATGTATCACCTCAAGACGAGCCGAGCTGCTTTCGGGTCTTTCGGAAAAGCTCACGGAAAGCAACGCAAATATCACAGGAGTCCTTGCGCGCAAGTCAGAGGATGAGCCCTACAGGCTGCTTTGCGGCACACCTTTTTTGGAAAGCACTCTTTCCTCTCTGCGCTTTCGCATATCTCCCGAGGCTTTCTTCCAGGTCAACTACGCGGGAGGCGAGCTGCTCTTTGCCAAGGTTCTCGAATATGCGAAGCGCTGCGAGTTTTCTTATTGCGCCGATCTGTATTGCGGCACGGGCGTGCTCGGCATAGTGGCAGCGGCACATTTTCGCAGCGCACGCTTTGTCGGCGTCGAGATCAATGAAAGTGCTGTAGCGGATGCACGTGTCAACGCAGAGCTGAACGGACTTACGAACATCAGCTTCTACTGCGGAGACGCCGCGCGCTTTGCGTCGGAGAGCTCGCCTGAGCTTGTAATACTCGACCCGCCGCGCCGCGGACTGTCGGACAGCATGAAAAGTGTCGTGCTGAAAATAGCTCCGCCAAGCATCATATACGTTTCCTGCGACCCCTTTACACTGGCGCGCGACTGCGCCGTTTTGACGCAAAAGGGCTATACTCTCGAGGAGCTGTCGCCGATAAACATGTTCCCAAAAAGCTCACATGTTGAGACGGTAGCACTGCTGCGTCGCTGTGATACCGAGGACTGAGCCTTCAGCCACTTTCGTCGTATATCTAATACACGACAGCAATCTCGTCAGGTCGCTGCTATGGCGAGAGCTGTTTGGCAATTCACAGTATCAGGGCTCCGCATTTTTGATACCTTATTCGCTTTTTGCAATTGCGGCTGTGTATATCGTGTGTACCCTGATTGACCTTGTAAGGCAGCACGTGCCAGAAAAGCCGTTCATGAATTTGCTCAAGCGCTAATCCGAAGGGCTTCAAAGAACGCTTGACGCCGCTGTCTCCACTGTAAAAAGAATCGCATTCGGCAAGGATGCCTAACGGAGTAAACTATGAATATATGTAAAAACGCAAAAAAATGCGGAGGCTGCCAGCTTCAGAACCTCGAGTATGAGGAGCAGCTGAAATTAAAGATGTCGCGCCTAAATTCGCTGCTTTCGAAATACGCACGCGTCAAGCCCATCGTGAGAGCCGAGCAGCCGGAGCACTACCGAAACAAGGTTCAGGCAGCCTTCGCCTCTCGCGACGGTCGCGTGATATCGGGAATTTACCAATCCTCGAGCGGCAGAATAGTGCCGTGCGACTCGTGCATGCTTGAAAACGAGCTTGCCGACAGGATCGTCGTAACTATCCGCGACATGTGCCGCCCGTTTAAGCTAAAGCCGTATGACCTGCACACGCGGCGCGGCTTTCTCCGCCATGTTGCGGTGAGATACGCCCGCGCGACCGGTGAGCTAATGGTCGTGCTCGTCACAGCCCCCGGCGAATTCCCGTCCGAAAGGTCGTTTGTCAATGAGCTCGTCCGCCGTCACCCGGAGATCACCACAGTCATTCACAACGTCAACCCCACCTCGACAGCGCTCTTTCTCGGAAAGAGCTCACGCGTGCTTTACGGCGACGGATACATAACCGACAGGCTGTGCGGACTCGATTTCAGAATCAGCCCGCGCTCCTTTTATCAGGTCAACCCCGCGCAAACCGAAAAGCTGTATTCCACCGTCAAAGCCTTCTGTAACGCGGACGGAACACAGCGAATAATCGACGCATACTGCGGCACGGGCACGATAGGTCTCAGCCTTGCGGACACTGCTCGCGAGGTCATCGGGATCGAGGTGAATTCCGACGCCGTAAGCGACGCGAAAAGCAACGCTCGACTCAACGGTATCAAAAACGCGCGCTTTATCGCCGCCGACGCCGCCGACGCCATGGCACACCTTGCCGCTCGCGGAGAAGGCGCGGACATTGTCGTAACAGACCCGCCGAGAGCGGGCTGTAGCATGAAATTTCTGAAGAGCCTGCTTGCGCTCGCGCCGAATAGGATAGTATACGTCTCCTGCGAGGCTGAAACGCTCGCACGCGACCTTCATACGCTCACACGCGATTATCGTGTTAAAACGATAGTTCCGTTTGACATGTTCCCCTACACACGCCACGTTGAATGCGCGTGCCTTCTTACAAGAAAGCAGTCATAAGCCGTGCTCGCCCCGCAGCGGACACGTGACGGAAAGGAAAGGCTATGCTTGACAATATACGGTACACAAACGCAGCCTCGACCTGGAGCGTGCGCTCCGGGCTCGGAAATCACAGATACATTATCAAGGCGCCGCGCGGCGAATATGTTCGCGCCGACATACGCTGGCGCCGTCACGACCGTCCGGTCGATTCCACGGGACTCCGCATTCGCTACGGAAGGTCCGTCGACGGCATCGGAGAGTGCGAAATATTCGATATCACGGTGGAAAGCTGCGACCGCGAGAGCGTGAGCGTAATCTTCCGCGCTCCCGTAAGCGGAGAGTACGAGCTTTATTATCTGCCGTTTGAACTCTCGGGCGAAAGCTTTTCGCCGAGCTGCGAGTACATGCCTCGCGATGCAATGCGCCCGAGCGTCGAGTGGCTGTCGGCATTGAGCGACAAGACGCCTCTGCAAGGAGCGGTGCTCAGATACGAAGCTCGCTGCGACTTCGACAGCTTTTACCCGATGGAGCTCGCAATGACAAAGAGGGAGACGCTCGAATTCACAGGCAGCACGCTTCCCTTTATCGCCGTTGCCGAAAGCAGGCTTCGACCGGTACGAATGAAGCATGACCTGCCCGCCGTCTGGTGCGGCATGTCAGACAACGCACGCCGCACGCTGACCGACAGCGCGGCGAAAAACGAGCATTACATCTTTCAAGCCGTGCTGTACGCCTGCCGCGATGTTGAAAACATAAAAATCACCTTTTCTGATGACAGCGGTACGGAATACTCGAAGGAGAAGGTCATCTGCTTCAACACCGACGGAGTTGACACAAACGGTGTTCCCTTTTCGATATCGCGAAGCGTTGCGACGGGCGAAGTCTTACCGCTTTGGTGCGGAGTCCGCTGCGAATGCTTTGACGCAAGCAGCATAAGCATAAACGTCACACTCACAGCCGACGGAACTGCTCACACCGAGCGTCTTTCCGTGCAGCTCGAGCTGACCGATGAACTGCTCCCACAGAACGGAGACGGCGAGCTGTGGCGCATGAGCCGACTGTTTTGGCTGAACTCTGATATAGGTATCTCGAGCAACGTCATAGCGCCGTACACGCCGACGGAGCTTTCACCCGACGGAGGAAGCATTTCGATACTCGGACGAAGAATCGACATCGGACAGCTCGGTCTGCCGTCGCAGCTTGTCGGGTATTTCGACGAATTCTGCCGTCTTGACTCAGACTGCGCCCCGACAAAGCTGTTAGCGTCTCCGATGTGTCTTACCGTGTGCGAAAACGGCTGCCGCGTCAATGCGGACGTTGACAGCTGCGAGTGGACGGATTGCGGCGAAATGGAGCGCACACTTGTAACGCGCGGCACGTTCGGCGGCCTTCGTTTTTTGTCAAATGTCACCTATGAGGCGGACGGACACATCGACTGCATGCTGGAATTCACGTCAGGCGAGCGCGCCGAATATTCCTTTGAGCTTGACTCACTGCTGCACGGTGATGCTGTTCCCCTCATGATGGGAATGTGCCGCGCGGGCGGACGGACTCCGAATTACTGGGAGTACAGTTGGGACGCCTCGCGCGACGGCAACGAGGTGTGGCTCGGGTCTGTGCGGCTCGGAATGAAATTAAAGCTCATGCAGGAGGGCGAGTTCTGGCGCGGAGCCGATCCGCTGCCTCGTCTTTGGTCTAACGACGGACAGGGCAAATTCACTCTTCGCCGCGACCGCCTGTCACAGACGGTACGTCTTTCGGCTACGACCGGCAAGCGCTGCTTTGAAGCGGGTCAGACTGAGCTTTTACACTTTCACCTGCTCGTAACGCCGTTTCATGAGGTTAACCTTGAGCGCCACTACACTGAGCATTACTACCACAAAAACACGTGGAACAGCACTGAAAATGTGCCGAGCCTCGCACGCGCGCGTGAGCTTGACTGCACGACAGTCGTGCTGCACCAGGGCGGACCGCTCAACGAAAACATCAATTATCCGTTCCTCCTTGCCGACAGACTGCACGACGAGGTCGCAAGAGCGCACTCGCTGGGTCTCAAATACAAAATATACTATACCGTGCGCGAGCTGTCGAATTACGCCGCGGAAATATGGGCACTGCGCTCGCTCGGTGACGAAATATTCTACACAGGGGACGATAACAGGATAGCCGACTTCTTCGCTTCGGGCAAGGATAAACGCCGCTCGTGCGGAGGACCGTGGCTTAATGAGCACCTCTGCGACAGCTACACGCCGGCGTGGCATCAGCCGCTTCAAAGCGGAGAGCTTGACTGTGCGATAAAAACGCAAGCCCGCTCGCGCTGGCACAATTACTACCTCAAGGGACTTGACTACCTCATGCGCCACATCGGTATCGACGGAATTTACCTTGACGGCATCGGCTACGACAGGCATATAATGCGCCGCGTGCGACGCGTGATGCTCGCAGCCTCGCCGACATGTGACATTGACATACACAACGGCAACGAGCACTCGTGCTATTACGGCAACGGCTGCTCCGCGTGCATTTACATGGAGCACTTCCCGTATGCCGACAGCCTTTGGAACGGAGAGGGCTTCGACTGCGACGCCATGTCCCCGTACGCCATTCTCACGGAGGTATCAGGGCTGCCGTTCGGTGTGATGAATGAAATGCTTGAGGGCGGCGGCAATCCGTTCCGCGGCATGCTGTTCGGCATGACGGCAAGGTGCGGCTGGTCGCAGGGCGGTACAAGCACGACGATCTGGCGACAGCTCTGGAAGCCCTTCGGCATTGAAAAGGCTCGCCTCTACGGCTTCTGGAATCCGGACTGTCCCGTTACGACCGAATATGATGAAATTCCCGCAAGCGTGTATATAAACGAGGACGGCGAGGCACTGATCTGCCTGGCATCGTGGTACGCCTTCGACATTGACGTCACGCTCTCGCTTGACAGACAAGCACTCGGACTTCACGGTCACTATGAGCTCTATGCCCCGGAGATACGCGAAATGAAGCCGTATGACAGACTCCTCCCTTGGGACAGAGGCGATCTGTCGACAGCAGAGGGCTATCTGCAAGAGGAACGCGTTTTCCGCGAGGGAGAGCCGATTTTCGTGAAGAGCCACGGCGGTTGTATGCTGTTCTTAAGAAGGCTCGACTGACGAATTACGCAAAGTGTCTTGACAGAATCGACGAATCGGTATATAATTTGTTTCAGATAAAAGCTATTTTTGAAAGGAACGACAAGCATGAAAAAACTTACAGCTCTGCTCGTAATGCTCGCAATGCTGCTCTCGACCGCAGCAAGCGTCGCAGTTGCGGCTGACACTTCACCGTTCACAGACGTGAAGCTCGGAAAATGGTACTCCGACGCTGTGCTGAACGTGTACGAAAACGGACTTATGGAGGGTAAGGGCGCCGGCACCTTTGCTCCCTTCGAAAATATGACTCGCGCACAGCTTGTCACGATACTCGCACGTCTTGCGAAGGCAGATGTCACAGGCTGCGCCGCAAGCCTTGACTTCAAGGACACAAAGAAGAGCTCGTGGTACTCCGACGCTATCGGCTGGGCGGTAGCCGAGGGACTCGTAACGGGCTACACCGACAACACCTTCAAGCCCGATGAGCGCGTACTCCGTCAGGAGCTTGCAACACTCTTCTCGCGCTTCCTTGACTACAGCTACATAGTACTTCCCGAGAAGGACAGTGCCGAGAACTTCGCCGATGCTGCCGCAATACCGAAGTGGGCTGCAGAGGCTATCGAAAAGATGCGTCTTACGGGCATTGTAACCGGAGACGAGTCCGGTCGCTTCAATCCTGCTCAGTCCGCAACACGCGCCGAAATCGCAATGATCCTCACACGCTATCTTGCCGCGCTCGAGAACGCAGCTGATCCGATGCATGCAAAGCTCAAGAACATAAACTCTCTTGTCAGACTCGACAAGGGCAAGATAGCAATTGATCTTTATCTCTACGAGCGCCTTACCGACTACGGTCACAAAAACAGCGTATCCGAGCAGCTTCTTCCGCAGATGGGTCTTGATACCGAGATCTACGAGATGGTAGCACCGAAGGATACTCTCCTTCTGCTCAATCAGCAGACCGCTTACGCTCACATGGCAGGTCAGGAGGAAAAGGAAACCTTCTTCATCAAGGGCTGTGCCTTCTATATTCGCAACAAGGTCACCGGCGAATGCACTGAGGAACAAGGGCTCGGCTTTGTGATCACACGTCACCTCACGCCCGAGACTGACCCGGATGCCTTCGATTCCGGCATAGACCGTGAGGTATACGCAGAAATGCTCTCACGCTCGCTCATATCCACAGGCAATGTCGCGCGCTTTGCCAAGGCATTTGAAAAGGCACAGCGCGGCGAGTCGATCACGGTAGGATATATCGGCGGCTCGATAACGCAGGGTGCCATCAGCGGGACGAATCGCCAGAACTGCTATGCAAAGGTCTACCACTCCTGGATTCAGAAGCAGTTCCCGAATTCCGATGTAAAATATCTCAACGCAGGTATCGGCGGAACAGACTCTGTTTACGGTCTTACACGCGCAGAGGCACATCTGCTTTCCTACGACCCCGATATCGTCTTCATTGAGTATTCCGTAAACGATTACAGTGCCGAGGGCACACGTCAGTATTATGAGGCGCTTATCAGAAAATGCCTGACAGACGAGAACTCCCCTGCCGTTGCAATCATCATCAGCCACGCCGCCGGTGATGAGATCACCGCACGTGAGTACGGCTTCGGCGAGCACTACGGACTACCCGTAATTGATGTTGACGACGGTGTCGACTACGGTATTGAAGCAGGTGAATTCACCGATGACGAATACATGCCCGACTCCATCCACCCCTACGAGTGGGGTCACAGAGTCATGGCCGATATGCTCATTAACATGACAAAGGCTGTAATGAAGCAGATCGAGTCCGCAAGCAACGAAGAGCTCACAGTAACACCTCCGCCGAAGGACACCACAACAAAGCTTGACTTTGAAAATCTTGTTTATGTTTCCGCTGAAAAGCTCACCGCAGACGAGCGCGGCACATGGACTCTGTCAAAGAGCGAGAATATTGACGGCACGGTCGACGTGCTCACCGCAAAGGCGGGAGACACACTCACGCTGAAGCTTCATGCGAAGTCGCTGCTTCTTCTCATCGACGGTGATGCCTCAATCAACGTTACAGTTAACGGCAAGCAGACAGCAAGCCTTACCGACAGATCGAATCACGCAACTGTCTACACCTCAGACGTCGCAAGTGATATTACCGTTGTCATCACGGCAACAGGTGACTCCGCTATCCGCGGCTTTAACTACAACTGATAAAATGCAGCCCGTCCGAGAGTGCTCGGACGGGCTGCATTTACCACTTTTCTCCTCTGCTGACAATATTCTGCACGGCTTTGCCACATACACCTGTCCTAATTACAATAAAGTCGAAAAAGGCATGCTCCAAGCGACGAGTCGCTGGGAGCATGCCTCTATCTCTGGGATAGCTGGATTCGAACCAGCGAATGCAGCAGTCAAAGTGCTGTGTCTTACCGCTTGACGATATCCCAATATGTTACTTTAACAGTATACCACAATTTGCTCCGAATGTCAAGCAAAATTGCGCGCAGCCCCTTGCAAATATCTGCGAAAGCTGATATACTTATCTATATTTCGATTGAAAGAAGCTGCTCTATGACAAATCCCGAAAACCATCTTCTCTGCTCGACCGGTACAATGGTCAGCCGACTTACTAATTACGATTACGAGGGCGCGCTCAAGCAGATACGCTCGCTCGCCGACGACGGCGTGATATACGGTGCGGAGCTAATGATGCTGACACATTACTATCCTATAGAGGATAAGGTGCTCTCGTGCATTTTACATGCGGATATACCGGTTCCCGTTATCCACTGCGAAAAGGGAGTCGGAACTGATCTCTCGCACGCAGCGGCACTTGCAGCACGCGGCGAAAAGGAAGCCTCAGAGGCTCTGCTCGAGTCGCTTATCGACACATTTCGCATTAATTGCCGCTTCGGAAGGGCTGTCGGCGCACGCCTTATGGTACTACACCTGTGGAGCGGTCTTGATTCTGATGCTGACATAGACTTCAATGTTTCTTATGCGCCTCTACTTTACGACATTGCCTCCGAGTACTCTGTCACGCTGCTGTTTGAGACGATCCCCTGCACGACGCATGACCCGATATCGAATCTTGAGCTGTTGCACAGCCGCTTTGACGCCGCGCGCTTTACCTACGACACACGCCTGACGGCGCTCCACGGACAGGAGCTCGAATTTCTGAACACGGTGACGCTTTCGTCGCTGATCCGTCATGTACACGTCAGCGACCTTCGCGGACGCGTCGGAGATTTCTCTGCGCTTCGTCCGATATACCACCCACGCGAGGGTCAGATCAACTTCGAAAGAGTTGGAGCCGCGCTGCACCGCATCGGTTACGGCGCATATGTAACTCTTGAGTCTCCGATAGAGCGTCTTGATGAAGACAGCGTCGCGCGTCTTCGCTCGAGCTTCAAGTACATCTCGCAGGTTTTCTGAAAGCTATATGTATATATTCAACAATCGCTATTGACACCGTGGTGTATGTGTGATATAATTTACACATCTGATATACGAGGTGATACTCTATGAAGCTCAAGCTTGTTACGTTAAATATTCGTATTACAAAACCCACCGAATTCGCACCGCGTGCGCGAGACATTGCCGATAAAATACATAAGGAAGCTCCGGATGTGATCTGCTTCCAGGAGCTGTCAACCGACATGAAGGCAGTGCTTGCTCCTCTTGTTCCAGAGTACACCTTTGTCGGCGGCGGTCGTATATTCAACCGTCTCGGCGAGGGAACACCCTGCGCCTTCCGCTCGGACCGTTTCGTTATATCCGAATTCAGAACACGCTGGCTCTCCGCAACGCCGTACATCCCCGAGTCAAGATACTTCGGCGATCAGAGCACCTGCGCCCGCGTATATACCTTCTCGCTTCTCACCGACAGTAAAAGCGGTGAATCGCTCCGTGTTTACAACACACACTTTGATAAGGATGGCGTGAATGCGCGCATGATGGAGGCGTCGGTAATGGTCGAGACCATAAAGGAGGACGCCGCCTGCTTCCCGCACCCCGCAGTGCTCGTCGGCGACCTTAATGCAACGCCTGAGAAGCCCGAAATCCGCAAGCTTGCCGAATGCGGCTTCCTTAACGACATAACCGGTCACTTTGAGCAGACCTTCAACTACTTCGGCGAGCCCTTCGATTATGAAAACGAGCACAAGATAGATTATATATTCATAACAGACAGCATAAAGTGCAGTGACACCGAGCTGTGGACGTATTCGCCCGAGGGCAAATACCTTTCCGATCACTTCGGCATCATGGCATCTCTCGAGCTGTAATACAATTTTGATCAAACGACACATCGCCCGCAAAAGCGTAAAGCCTTTGCGGGCGACTTAATTTTTTCAAAGACGAATGCCGAAGAGGCGTTCTGCGTTTTCGCACACGGTGCGCGACAGCTCCACCTCGGATACTCCGCGAAGAAGCGCAAGCGCGCGAAGCGTATGTGCAACATTTCCCGGGAAATTCACCTCGCCTCGGTGCGGAACGGGCGTCAGGTACGGAGAATCCGTTTCGGTGAGTATTCTGTCATTCGGAACACTCTCAGCTGCCCTTTTTACCTTCGCGGCGCTTTTATACGTCACCGTTCCGCTGAACGAAATGTAAAAGCCCATGTCGGTCAGCTGACGTGCCATTTCGGCGCTTCCGCTGAAGCTGTGGAGCATTCCGCGCACGCCGGGATGCCGCGTCAATGCGTCAAGCACATCTCCGTGCGCCTCACGGTCGTGAATCACTACGGGAATATCATGACGACGTGCCATGTCCAGCTGCGCTTCAAAGGCGTACAGCTGCCGTTCCCTGTCCGTGCCGTCATAATGATAATCAAGACCTATCTCGCCGAGTGCGACAACGCGAGTGTGCGAAAGCAGCCTTTCTATCTCGCGCAGCGCCGACTCTATACCGTCGCCGAGGCTCTGTGCGTCGGCGGGGTAAATGCCGACCGCGGCATACACAAACGGGTATTGCTTGGCAAGCTCTATCGAATGACGCGAGTTATCGAGACCCGTACCCGCGTTTATAATTCCGCAGACTCCGGCAAGGCGTGACTCCTCGGCAGCACCCGCCGTTCCTCCGTCAAAGGAGGAGGCAAGGTACTCGTCGTCAATATGCGCGTGTGCGTCAAAATATCTGACTGCCATTATCTTACGCGAGAGCCGAGAGGTGTGGACTCATCAAGGAATATTACCTTAATGTCGTCATCGCCCGATGCAAGTATCATACCCTCGGACTCGATTCCGCAAAGCTTTGCGGGTGCGAGGTTCGTTACGAGAACGACCTTTTTGCCGATAAGCTGCTCAGGCTCGTAGAAAGCGGCAATTCCGGAAACGACCTGTCTCTGCTCAAAGCCGAGGTCTACACGAAGCTTCAGCAGCTTCTTTGCCTTCTTGACCTTCTCGCATTCGAGTATCTTCGCACATCTGAGCTCAATGCGCGCGAATTCGTCTATCTTTATCTGCTCGAGGTGCTCGGAATCCTCTGTAACGGGCTCTGCGGGAGCGGCGTTTCTGCTTCTCTCCTCCTCGATATCAGCCATAAAGCTCTCCTCGTCTATTCTTGAGAAAAGAACCTCGGGCTCACCCACAGACTCGCCTGCACGAAGTCCGCCGAAGGTGTAAACCGTATCGAAATCGCGAACGTCGCTGCCGAGCTGTGCGAATATCCTGTCCGCAGACTCTGGAATAGCGGAGGAAAGGAGCACTGCCGCGATACGGATGCACTCAAGAAGGTTATAAAGCACAGTGCCGAGTCTTTCCTTCATTGACTCGTCCTTTGCAAGCGCCCACGGAGTGGTCTCGTCAATGTACTTATTGGCGCGGCGAAGTGCTGTGAAGACCTCGGAGAGCGCATCGGAGATGCGGAAGGAGTCCATGCTTTCGGTAAATGCATTGACCGCCTTTGCAAATGTCGCCTTCAGCTCACGGTCGAGCTCTGTCTCCTCACCGGGAGTCGGCACCGTGCCGCCGAAATACTTCTTCGTCATTGCAACAGTGCGGTTCACAAGGTTTCCGAGGTTGTTTGCAAGGTCGGCATTGAATCTGCTGAGTATCGCCTCGTAGGTCACCGAGCCGTCGTTTGCATACGGCATTTCGGAAAGCGCGTAATAGCGGACACCGTCAACGCCGATCTTGTCGGCAAGCGCATCTGCGAAGATAACGTTTCCGCGCGACTTCGACATCTTGTCCTGACCGTAATTAAACCACGGGTGACCGAATATCTTCTTCGGGAGCGGAAGCTCGAGAGACATAAGGAAGATAGGCCAATATATGGAGTGGAAGCGCATGATGTCCTTGCCGATTATGTGAACATCGGCAGGCCAATTCTTCTTAAAGAGCTCGGGCTGCTCCTCGAGAGTCGGGTCGTAGCCGAGAGCAGTTATATAATTGCTGAGTGCGTCAAGCCAAACGTAAACCACGTGCTCCGGATCGAAATCAACGGGAATTCCCCACTTGAAGCTCGTTCTCGAAACGCAGAGATCCTGAAGCCCGGGCTTTAAGAAATTGTTTATCATTTCCTTTCTGCGGGACTCGGGCTCAATGAAATCGGGGTGCTCGTCGATGTACTGTATGAGTCTGTCGGCATACTTTGACATCTTGAAGAAATACGCCTTCTCGCTCTCGCGGCTCACGTCGCGTCCGCAGTCGGGGCACTTGCCGTCGACAAGCTGGCTCTCAGTGAAGAATGCCTCGCAGTCCGTGCAGTACCAACCCTCGTAGCT
>CAYNHY010000037.1:0-14177 GCA_964397225.1 uncultured Ruminococcus sp. | reverse complement strand
GGGGCAGTGAGCTTACTCTGCTGCTGCTTCTTCTGCGGGAGCGTCTGTCTCTGCGCCGTTCTTGTCGATGATAGCCTGGAGGCCGCATGCAAGACCGTAAAGGGGAGACTGGATGCTTCCGAGGAGCTTACCGATGAGAGTTTCCTTAGAGGGGATGTCGGCAAGCGCGTCAACGGTAGCTGCATCAACAACAGCACCGTCAAGGAAGCCTGCACGGATCTCGAAGGTCTCGATCTTATCGGCGTACTTCTTGAGAATCTTGGCGGGGGCGATCGGGTCGTCGAAGCTTACCGCGATGGCGTTCATTCCGTCGAGGTGTGCCTTCATGTCACCGAAGCCGACCTTGTCGCAGGCAAAGCCGATGAGCGTGTTCTTAACAACAGCGTACTCAACGCCTGCCTCGCGGAGCTCCGCACGCATCTTTGTATCATCGTCAACGGTGATACCCTGATACTTTACGAGAACACCTGCTGCGGCACGTCCGAACTTGTCGGAAAGATTTTCAACGATAGCTTTCTTCTGCTCCAAAATCTTTTCGCTGGGCATAATATTTCCTCCTTTGAGTATTTCAGACAGGGGAAACAAAAAATCCTTTTCGCACAAGCCGAAAAGGACACAATAGGATCATATGATCATAGAGTTTCTCCTCGGCAGGAAAGCCAAAGCTTTTACTGTAACCTGCTGTCTGCGGTTAAACAACATTTAAATTATAATATATTCCGCGCGCTTTGTCAATACCTTTTACGAAAAATATTTCAAAAAGCGCCGCAGGGGACGGATTCTTTCGCGCTTTAGCAGACTAAAGCGAAAAAAGTTGAAAAATGTGTTGACAACACGCGCCGGGTATGGTATCATATATACACGCTTTAGCGCGTTAAAACGCTAAAGACTTTCGAAATTGAAAATCCGCCTTGCCGGACAGCGGCGAGCGCGGTAGAGGAGAGATCATGAAAAAAATATTATCCGTAATTATGGCGCTTGCGATGCTGTGCGGCATCTGCGCGATGTTTGCTTCCTGCGGAAGCGACGACGAATTTGTTGTCGGTATCACCTACTACGCTCCGATGAACTACTTCGACGATAATGGCGAGCTTATCGGCTTCGAGACCGAATTCGCACGCGCCGTATGCGAGAAGCTCGGCTACAAGGTACGCTTCCAGGAGATCGACTGGTCCGCAAAGGAGACAGAGCTCAATTCCGGTGCAATCGACTGCATCTGGAACGGTATGACCGTCGATGAGGAGAGAAAGGCGAACATGTCGCTTTCCGACCCCTACATGCAGAACAAGCAGGTGCTCGTCGTAAAGAGCGAGAACCTTGATAAGTATTCCGACGACGCTGCCTTCGAGGGTGCTCGCATCGTTGCCGAGAGCAAGAGCGCCGGCGAGACCGTTGCAACGAGCGACAAGCTCTTCGCCTCGAGCGTCTTCACCGCGGTCGACACACAGGCAAAGACCCTCATGGAGGTCAACAGCAATACAGCCGACGCGGCTCTTCTCGACTACGTTGCATCCATCGGCATGATCGGTGAGGGCACGGATTACGACAAGCTTGTCGTCGTTGACAAGTACGAGTTCAGTCCCGAGCAGTACGCCATTGCCTTCCGCAAGGACGAGCCGGAGACCCGCGACAAGTTTCAGGCGGCAATTGATGAGCTTATGGCTGACGGCACGATTGAGAAGATCGCAGCAAAGTATAAGCTTGACTCGCTTCTCGTTAAATAAGGATAGGATAAAGATAATATCGCACTGCGGCGGGGCTGTCTGACGGGCAACCCCGCATCGGTGTGTATAAATAAAACTTCGCCGCGTGACGGCATGAGGAAAACAAATTGTCATTCATTAACGTAACACTTCAGCTTTTAGAGGCGTTCGGGCAGAATATATCTCTCTTTGCGCTGACGCTTCTCGGCGCGCTTCCGCTCGGACTTTTGATCTCCTTCGGCTCAATGTCCCGCTTCAAGGTAATAAGATATCCCGTGAAGCTTTTCGTCTGGATAATTCGCGGAACTCCGCTCATGCTCCAGCTGTTCATCGTTTTTTACGGTCCCGGTCTGTTCGGCTTCACGCCGCTGCGCTCCAGAATGGGAGCGGCGCTCATTGCCTTCATTATCAATTACGCCGCGTACTTCTCGGAGATATACCGCGGAGGCATAGAGAGCATTGCGCGCGGTCAGTACGAGGCGGGTCAGGTGCTCGGTATGACAAAGGGACAGATTTTCTCCCGTGTCGTGCTCTTCCAGGTCATAAAACGCATCGTACCGCCGATGGGTAATGAGATAATCACGCTCATCAAGGACACGGCTCTTGCCCGCGTTATAAGCTACGTCGAGATAATCCGCGTCGCGGAGCGCTTTTCCGCCGGCGGACTTATCTGGCCGCTGTTCTACACCGCGGTATTCTTCCTTGTGTTTGTCGGCGTGCTCTCGCTGCTCTTTACAAGGCTTGAAAAGAAGCTCAACTACTACAACGGCTGACGCCTGAGAGAGGGATAACTTAAATGAACGCATTCCTTGAGGTTAAAAATATAACGAAAAGCTTCGGCGACGTCGAGGTGCTTCGCGGGATAGACTTTTCGCTCGGACGCGGAGAGGTGCTTGCGATAATCGGCTCGTCGGGAAGCGGAAAAACAACGCTTCTTCGCTCGCTCAATTTTCTCGAGACACCCGACACGGGAAGCATCACGCTGAACGGGGAGACGCTTTTCAACGGCGAGGATACCCGCCGTGCCGGTGAGGCTGAGATACGCAGAAAGAGACTTCACTTCGGTCTTGTCTTCCAGTCCTTCAATCTTTTCCCGCAGTACACCGTGCTCGAAAACGTAATGCTCGCTCCGCGTCTGCTTGCCGACGGCGAGATCAAGGCGCGCCGCCTTCCCATGAAGGAGAGAAAGCACGCACGCGCCGCAGCGTGTGCCGAGCTGGAGCTCTCGGCACGCGAGCTTCTTCATACGGTCGGGCTCGACGAGAAGACGGAGTCCTATCCCTGCATGCTGTCTGGCGGTCAGCAGCAGCGCGTCGCGATAGCGCGTGCTCTGGCGCTCCACCCGGATATTCTGTGCTTCGACGAGCCGACCAGCGCTCTCGACCCGGAGCTGACGGGCGAGGTGCTTCGCGTGATCCGCTCGCTGAAGGAGCGCGGCTGCACCATGATAGTCGTAACTCACGAAATGGAATTCGCCCGCGGAGTTGCCGACCGAGTGATATATATGGCTGACGGCGTTATCGAGGAGGAGGGAAGCCCCGAGGAGGTCTTCTCCGCGCCGAGGAGCGAAAAGACAAAGGCATTTCTCGCTCACGCCTTCGACCGCACGGGCGAGCTTTGATCCTGCGAAATATTCAAACGCGTCTGACTCTCGGAGACATTCAAACGCAAAGGAGGCTTCGCCATGTCACGCCTTGACCGCGTGCTCTCGCGCATTTACGCCGTGCTCGGCTCGGTCGTATTTGTTTGCTTTTTCACGTATCTCGTAAAGCTGATATTCTCCCCCGAGGCGTATCTGCCGTATTTCGTCTGCGCCCTCATGCTTTCCGCAACGGTGCTGCCGTTTGTGTTCAGAAATCGCCTTCGCAGACTGCTCGGTCGCGCCTATGTCCCGCTGAAGGCTGTGCTGTGCCTCGGCTTTGCCTTATATGCCGTCACCTTCGCCGCGCTCGTTTCGTATATTTATCTTTCCCCCGTTGCGAATGTCGGGGAGCTTGACGCCGACACCGAGCGCGTGTATATCGTTTTCGGCGCGAAGATAAAGCCGGACGGTCCGACGGCGACCCTTGCCGCACGGCTCGATACGGCTGCGGACGCCCTGCGCGAGGACAAAACGGCGGTATGCATAGTTACCGGCGGTCAGGGACCTGACGAGGTCGAGGCGGAGGCAGACTGCATGAAGCGCTACCTTGTCGCGTGCGGAATTGACGCCGGGCGCATTTATACCGAGACGCGCGCGTCAAATACGCGTGAGAATATCCTTTATTCAATGGAGCTGCTCGAGAGTGGGGAGCTCGGCGGGCGCGAGGTGATATGCATTTCGTCCGACACGCACATACCGCGAATTTCGCTGATGTGCTCCCGAGAGGGGCTTGACGCGCGCTTTATCAAGGCGCCGTCGCCGAAGAAGCAATTTATCTTCACGACACTCGTGCGCGAGCACCTTTCCTATGTAAAAATGCTTCTGATGGGCGGCTGACAGCCGCCCCTTTGTTATTGTGTACAAAACAAGCAGCACTTTTATGGGCAATATGCCGATTGACGGGGGCGCGCGCATGAGTTATAATTACCATGGATGAATTTCAGCACAGAAAGGATATTAATATGAAACTGAAAAAGATCATATCGACGGCTCTTGCGGGTGTTATGCTCGTCGGAAGCGTGCTTGCGGGCAGCGTGTCTGCGGCAGACGACAGCCTCCCATTCAAGGACGTCGGAAAGAAAAAATGGTTTTACTCGGCGGTAAAGTACGTCTATGACGAGAAGATCATGGATGGCACGTCGAAGACTTACTTTGAGCCCGAAACCGGACTCACCCGAGCAATGTTTATAACCATTCTCGGAAGAATGGCGGGCGCCGAGCAAAAGGAGACCGATAAGTTTAGCGATATCAAGAAGAATTCCTGGTATTCGGGCTACGTCGGCTGGGCTCTTGAGACCGGAGTCGTCACGGGCTATCCCGACGGCACCTTCCAGCCCGATAAGAACCTCTCCCGTGAGGAGATGGCTGTGGCGGTCGACCGCTACATCGATTACCTCGGTGTCAGAATGACGAGCGGGGGCGGCATGTGGAACTTCACCGACCAAAAGAAGGTCGGCAAGTGGGCTGTTGATTCTCTCGCGGTGCTCCGCAATTCCGGAGTCATCGAGGGCGACCAGTACGGTAACTTCAACCCGAAGGCAAGCATCACGCGTGCGGAGGCGGCAACGATAGTTATGAAGCTTAAGGCGGCAATTGCAAACGCATGGCAGGGCTATCTCCCGACAGACGGCGGCGACAGCCTTATCTTCGGCGCGTCCTACCTCTTTGCGAACGGAAGCGCATTCTCGGGCGGCATGGCGCACGAGCTTGACAAGACGGGAGCTTTCCCCGTGCTCAAGACCTCGATGAGCCGCTATGAGGCTACGAGGACCTACCTCCACGCGAACACGGCGGGCGTTTCGATAAACTACAACGAGCTCGACGTTACAAAGTATCCCTTTATCAAGGTGGCATACAGCTACGACGGCATGGAGGGCGAGCTTTCCGCCTTCTACAGTGTTAATACAACACAGAACGAGACAAGCAACGGCTTCGTCGAGCAGCTGACGCTCAAGGCGGGTGCCGACGACGCGGGCATGAAGACAGCGATGCTCGACCTTTCCGCAGTTAACGCCGCTCACAAGGACGTCAATTATTCAAGCCAGCTCGCGAGCCTCCTCTTCAAGCCCTGCGAGAACAGCTTCGACGTTGCGGGAAGCTTCGATATTCTCTATATCGGCTTCTTCAAGACTCAGGCAGCTGCCGACGCGTTCACCGCAAGCAGCGACGCGGAGATCGCGGATTACCTGAAGAATTACGAGCTTTATTCCACCGTCAAGTATCAGGAGCTCACCGACGAGCTTGACGATTACTACGACAAGCTCCTTGCCGACCGTATCAAGGAGATAAAGAACAGCGAGTCCGCCGTAACTCCCGCAGACATCAGGGCAGCGGGCGGCAAGTGCTACTTCATCTCGAGCATCAACGGCGACGACAAGAACGACGGTATGTCCGAGGAGACTCCGTGGAAGACCTTCAATAATCTTTACAAAACGCAGGCGGGCGGTCTGGTTGTTAAATACATCCCCGAGCCCGGCTCCGGTGTCTTCTTCGAGAGAGGCAGCGAGTTCTACGCCGAGACCTACCTCAATTCCTCGATGCAGGGCTTCAACGGCGGCGGAAATGTCGGCACGAACGGTCCGAATGTCACCTACGGCGCATACGGAGAGGGCGAAAAGCCGCTCTTTACGGCAGCGTTTGACTTCCGCGACAGCGGAAATACAGGTAAGTGGGTAGCAACCGAGTACCCGAACGTTTGGAGACTCGAGAACGATGACCTCAAGTACGACTGGTCGACAGGCCACGTCGAGATCGGCAACATGGTCTTCAACGACGGCGAGGGCATCGGAGTCCGCATCATGCCGCAGAACGAGGACAAGTGCTTCGGAGAGGGCAAGACCTCGACGGATCGCGCATGGCGCTGCAACGGCTTTGAGTACTTCTACACCGGTGTGTCCGACCTTACAAACCCCGGCACGGCGCTCACTCACAATCTTGAGTACATCCACGACATGGCTGAAAAGGAGCTCTACCTCTACTGGGATAAAGGCAACCCGTCCGATTACTTCGACGATATCAAGGTGTCGCGTAACGCGTACATCTTCAACAGCGGCGACCATTGCAGAATAGACAATCTCAAGATCGCCTACGGTACCGACTATGCGCTCCATCCGGGTGCGGTCGACACGACCGTTACAAACTGTGAGATCGGCTTTGTCGGCGGCAGCCGCAGCTCCATCGAGAGCGGAAGCGAGATATACGGCGCTACCAAGGGCTCGTACTTCTATGACTGCTACGTCCACGACGTCGGCGACGGCGCCATCACAAGCCAGAACGGCAACGCGTCTCTTGAGAATCCCGACCAGATCGAGGACATCGAGTACATCGGCAACGTAATGGTTGCCTGCGGACACAGCGTCGAAATCTGGAACTCCGTGTCTAACCTCGACGAGAACGGCTACTCCATCAACAGGATAAAGAACGTTCTCGTTAAGAATAACATTATGGCGTACAGCGGCTACGGCTTCCGTCAGACACAGGCGGGCGCCGCTACCGACAGAGGCGAGACCGTCTGCGGAAGCATGTACGGCGAGTTTGAGAATTGTCGCCTCGAGGGCAATCTCTTCCTCCACGGAAACGGCACGCTCTACACCGCGTACATGGCGACCTACGAGCAGCCGAGAGGCTGGATGGCAAAGGGTAACACCTATGTCGCAAACACCTATTACTACAACATCGGCTACTGCTACGAGACGCTGAACCACATCGACCACAAAATGTGGAAGCGCATGCGTGTTGCCTTCCCGTTCTCCGAGGAGGGAATCGCGTGGTATACCTCTCTCGGCATCGATCCGATGGGAACTTACTATTACTACTCCGACAACACGGACGAGTATAAGGAAAAGGGCTGCTTCTTCATGTCGGGCTACTACGCTGAGCGCGGTGGCTTCGAGCTTGAGGAGAGATAAAAGAAATTTATGGCTCACGTCACCCGCTCGGGCAGGCGTGAGCCTCCTTTTTTCACGACAAGACGACATACTTTGATGAGGACAATTGATTTTCGATAAAATATAGTGTATAATTATCTTAATCAGACAAAATATGCGAAACGGAGGCACCTGTGAGCAGCTTTTTATCTCTTGCGTTTTTGTTTTTTGTCGGCTCGGTCGCGGGCTGGGTGATCGAGCTTTTTTTCAGACGCCTTTTCTCCTCGGAAAATCCCGAGCACCGCTGGATAAACCCCGGCTTCTGCACCGGACCGTATCTGCCGCTGTACGGCTTCGGGCTGTGTACGCTTTATTACGCCGCGCAGCTTGAGCGGAGCATCATCACGGGAAATACGGCGCTTTCAAAGGCGACGGTGCTCGTCGTGATGGGTATCAGCATGACGCTGCTTGAATACATTGCGGGGATTTTGTGCCTGCGCGTCGCTAAGGTGAGGCTGTGGGACTACTCAGGCGAGTGGGGCAATATTCAGGGCATCATCTGCCCGCGCTTTTCGATCTTCTGGACGGCGCTCGGCGCGCTTTACTATTTCGCGATACATCCGTATATCATGGGTGTGCTCGACCGGATGTCGCGAAATCTCGCATTCTCGTTCGTTGTCGGAATGTTCTACGGCGTGCTCGCGATAGACGTCGCGCACTCGGCACAGCTCGTCTCGAAGCTGAAGCGCTACGCCGACGAGAACGACGTTATCGTCCGCTATGAGGCGATAAAGTCGAATATCCGCAGGAAATACGCTACCGCGAAGATGAAGTCGAAATATCACTTCTTCCGTCCGTTCCGCACGGAGCTCCCGCTGTCGGAGCACCTGAGGGAGCTGAAGGATTCGTTTGAAAGCATAAAAAAGAAGCTTCACTGAGAGGATGATGACACCATGGTGAAATATATTTTGTACAGCCCGGCGGCTGCGGCGGGCGAGGCAGCTCGCGAGGCAGAGCGCCTGACCGGGAAATACGAGGGTGCCGAGCTCGTTGCTGCACACGGCATCCGCGATTACGGAGAATTATTCGACTCGCTCGGCGAGACGGACAGTGTGCTTCTCGTCGGCGGTGACGGCACGCTCCATCATTTCGCGAACGCGGTGAAGGACCTCGAGCTGCGGCATAGGATACTCTACCACCCGTTCGGTACGGGCAATGATTTCGCGCGCGACATCGGATGCCGCGTGGGCGGCGAGGACGTCGAGATCACGGAATATCTCCGAGAGCTGCCGCGCGTGACTGTGAAGGGCGAGACAAAGGTGTTTGTAAACAACGTCGGCTTCGGCATCGACGGCTACTGCACGGAGAGGGGAGATCTCCTGCGCGAAAGGCGTGCGGGCGGACGGCGCGTGAATTACACGCTGATCGCGCTGCGCGGGCTGCTCTTTGCATATAAGCCGCGAAACGCCGAGGTCACCGTCGACGGCGAGACGCACAGCTTTCGTCACGTGTGGCTCGCGTCGTGTACGAAGGGACGGTATTTCGGAGGCGGAATGAAGGCGTCTCCCATGCAGGACAGAGCGAGCGCAGACGGCGAGGTGTCGACGATAATCTTCCACGGTCTCGGCAAGCTGCATGCGCTCGTGCTCTTCCCGACGATGGTCAAGGGACGGCATCTTAAATACGAAAAATACATTAAGGTGATAAAGGGTCACACGGTGAAGGTGAGCTTCGACCGCCCGACCCCGCTGCAAATCGACGGCGAGACCAAAAGCGGCGTGACGGAATATTCGGCAGAGACATAAGGCGCGGAGGAACACAAGAAAAAGCAGCTTCTCTGGCTCGAGGTCATCCTGCTTGCGATTGCCGTGGAGACGGCATATGACGGGCACCTTGCCTACCTTACGGCGGGCGCAGCGCTTGTCGGGCTCGTTATTGCGCTTTTTTGCACGTTTGAGTGCGACGGTAAATGAATAAAAATAAAAAGCAGGGGCGTGTCCGATTCGGTCGGACACGCCCCTGCTTTCGTTTATTAAGGTGAAGCGTGCAGAGCTTTTTCTGAATTAAGCCGGCCGCTGAAGTGTGCCTTAAAGCGTTACGGTGATACCCTCGCGCTCGGTGTTTGCCTCGCAGAGCCATGCGATAACGGGCCACTCCTCGCACTGCTTTGTCAGCTCAATTGCGTGGAGGCGTACCCTCTTTCCGCGAAGCTCGTCGGTGACGGGGAGGTAATACGTGTTGTAAGCCGTACCCGTGCGTGCGGGGCATTCCCACGGATTGACAAGGTACGAGGGCGCGCGGTCGGGACAGCCGTAGAGCTTGCCGTCGACCTCAGCCATGGCGTAGAAGCCCTCCTTGCCGTGCTCGCCGTTCAGACCGATCGCGATAAATGCCGACTTTACGGCGTCTGCGGGCACGTCGATCTCAGCCGTTCTGTAGCCGACGGCGGGACGGTCGGAATATACGGGAAGCAGGTTCGACGCCTTTGCCTTCGTTGTAAGCGTGACCTCGCTGCCGTCCTTCATCAGCGATATCTTGAACATGTAGGAGTAGATGCCCGGCGCGCGGAAATATCTGAGCCTTCCGCCGTCGACTGTGTAGTAAGCACGGCGGCGCGTGCCGTCGACCTTCTTGAGATTGTGTACGCGGTTTACGGGAAGCTCGCGTGTCTCGCGGCGAACGAGCTCGAGGTCGTCAAGCGCGGAGACTTTCCAGTCGGAGAGATCTGTGCTCGTGTCGCCCTCGAAGGAGGGACGGACGCGAATAGCCTCGGTAATGTCGTGACCGATGTCGAAGTATTCGATGACCACGTAATCGGCGTCGTATACCGCGCCGAAGTCAACGCGAAGACCTCCGCCGCCGACTGCGAGATCTCCGCCGAACGGGTGACGGCTCGCGCCGAAATACGTATCCTCGTTCCCGTCAAAGGCAAACGAGGCTTCGCAGCCGCGCATCTTGTAGCGCACCTGCTCGAAGAAGGCCTCTCTTGCGGCGCGGACCTCGGGAATGCGGCTCTCGCCCGCGCGGTCACGCTCGCGTGCCTCAAAGGAGTCGTTGTTCACGGCAAAGAGCGCCGTCTCGCACAGCTGCTCAATATTCTCCGGCAGCTCGCGGCGCTCGAAGTCGCGCGTCAGCTCGACGGGAGCGACGACGGTGTTGTCAAAGCACTCGAGGTCTCCGAGCCCCGCGGGGAGACGCAGTCCTGCCTCGCCGAGCTTGCCGTCAACGGCAATTATCTTTATCTCACACGGCGCGCCGTCCTTCTCGTGAAGCACCTCATAGGTGCAGCCGGTGAGCATCGGATAAGCCTCGCTTGCCGCGGCTACCTCGATAAGGCACGCATTGAAGGCGCGCACCTTGAGTGTTACGGTGTCGCCGTAGCGGAAGGTGCCGATATATTTCTCGTAGGGGAAGTGAACGGAGACGACGATGTCCTCGTCCGTGCGGGCAAGACCTATCTCGCCGTTCAGGTTGATCTTCACGTCCATCGTGTCCCACGTCGGGTTGCCCGTCGTGATAAAGCGTCTTTTTGCGTCGCCGCGTGCGGTAGCGGCAGCGCCGTAGTGCTCCGGCAGGAGCACGCCGTCAACGAGAATATCGCGGTACTGACGGTGAAGGTTGTAAATGCGTGCGAGCTTTGCCTGCTCGTCGTCGCGGAGCAGCCACGGATTGCCGTATATCTCGGGCGCGAGAATGAGCGAGCGTCCGAACGCCTGATAGATGAGCTCGTGGTCGAAATATTCGCAGCACGACGAGATGCACACGCCGTGATCCTCCGACAGACGGAGCAGCCCGTCAACGTTGCCGCGAGTGAACATGAAATGTCTGTGATGGCTCGCGCAGCATTCGTTCTTGACGTGAACGTCCATATATGTCTCGTCGCCGTTCCACAGGAAGGTTGTGGCGTATTTTAAGCCCTTGCCGAGCTTGAGTCGGTGATTTAAGAGAATGAGCTCGGGTGAATACCTGCGGCACTCCTTCATCATGTCGACGAAGGCGTCCTGCTTTTCGACGCGGAGGTTTCCGCACACGCCGTCCATCTTGAAAAGACCGAAATTGTGGTCGCGGCAGAGTGAGACCATCAGCTCATGACGGGCAGCCTCCTCCTCGGGAGTGTTGCCGAAGCCGTCGGGACCGCACCAGACGCCGAGCTTGAAGCCAAGCTTCTTTGCCTCGCGACCGATAGCCTCATAGCCGTTCGGATACTGCGCGACAAGCTTCGGCGAGTCAAGCGTCTCGTAGGTTCCGCTCGCACCGTCGAGGTTTCCCGCGTCCCAGGCGTAAAGGTCAAGCTGCATTCCGTACTCATCGTGAAGAAAACGGAAATAATCGAAGTTGATGAGCGTCTGCCGCTCGCTCGAGCCCTCGTTTGTGTTGTTGATCCAGGAAAAATACTGCGCCTTTGACGGGGTGCGCTCGTCGGCACCGGCGCTCTCGCGCGTTTTTTCCACCATGTAAACGTCATTGTTGCCCATGTCGTTACCGTCCTTGCATCATAAGTTTTAGGGAGCCTTGCGTCGACTCCTCAGCTGCTGTCAGTATAGCATATCCGACGCGCGTTTGCAAGAGGCGGGGCGAATTTTGAAGTGAGAAAAAACTTTTTTTGTCTTTGAAGGAAAAATACGCGTCTACTACTTGAAAAACAGGCAAAAATATTATATAATGTGAGTAAGTAGTATAATAATGCAATTTCGAAAGGAGCTGCCGTCGCAGACGGCACACATTATTTATGGTAGTAGCAGGAGATTTCAAAAACGGAATTACGTTCGACATGGACGGACAGGTTATGCAGGTCATCGAGTTCCAGCACGTTAAGCCCGGTAAGGGTGCGGCCTTCGTAAGAACGAAGCTTCGCAACGTCATCACAGGCGCTGTTATCGAGAAGACCTTCAGCCCCACAGACAAGTATCAGGATGCACACATCGACCGCAAGGAGATGCAGTACCTCTACAACGACGGCGACCTTTATTACTTCATGGACATGGAGTCCTATGAGCAGGTGCCGATCGGTAAGGATCTCATCGGCGACAACTTCAAGTTTGTCAAGGAGGAGATGATCTGCCGTATCAACTCCTACAAGGACAAGGCATTCGCTGTTGAGCCTCCGATGTTCGTCGTTCTCGAGGTAACAGACACAGAGCCCGGCGTTCGCGGCGATACAGCTACAGGCGCTACAAAGAACGCAACGGTTGAGACCGGCGCGACCATCCGCGTGCCTCTCTTTATCAACACCGGCGACAAGCTCAAGATCGATACCCGTACCGCGGAGTATCTCGAGAGAGCTTAAATATACGAAAGGAATTTACGAAAAATGAGCATGACCGAAAAGACAGCTTACCTCAACGGACTTCTTGAGGGACTTGCACTTGACGAGACAAAGCCCGAGAACAAGATCATCGCAAAGCTCGTATCCGTTATCGACGATATGGCACGCGAGATCGAGACTCTTAACGAGACTGTAGAGACTCTTAACGATTACATCGAGGAGCTCGACGAGGATCTCGGCGAGATTGAGGAGATCGTTTACGACATCGACGACGATTGCGACTGCGACTGCTGCTGCGACGACGAGGATGACGACTGCGACTGCGATTGCTGCTGCTGCGACGATGACGACGAGGGCGAGTTCTTCTGCGCTATGTGCCCGTCGTGCGGCGAGAAGATTTACTTCGACGAGTCCTGCGATCCCGAGGAGGTAGTATGCCCCTCCTGCCAGAGCCCCCTCATCGACGACGATGACGAGGACGAAGAGGACAAGTAAGCCTCATAATGCGTGAATCGCGATCACCTCTCCGCGTGCCGGAGGGGTGATTTTTGCTTTCCGCCGCACAGCCGCCGAGTTCCCGCCGCCACACCGAAGCGCCGGTGCTTCAAGCCGCACGGGCAGATTGACGGCTAATATTAATAAAATGTAAAAACAGAAGATAATTCACACCTGCGTATTGATTTTTTGCTTGAAATGGGGTATACTTTATCTGTATTAAAATACGGTAAAGGAGAAGACAAAAAATGACAAACAATAAATACGTTCTCTCATGGATCGACGAGATGGCTGCCGTAACACAGCCCGATAAGATCGTTTGGATCGATGGCAGCGACGAGCAGGCTGAGGCACTTCGCGCAGAGGCATGCTCCACAGGCGAGATCATCAAGCTCAACGAGGAGCTCCTCCCCAACTGCTATCTCCACAGAACAGCAATCAACGACGTCGCTCGCGTTGAGGGAAGAACCTATATCTGCACACCCACCAAGGAAGAGGCGGGCAACATCAACAACTGGATGGATCCTGCTGAGATGTACGAAAAGCTCAATAAGCTCTACAAGGGCTCCATGAAGGGCAGAACAATGTATGTCATCCCCTACTCCATGGGCGTTGTAGGCTCCGACTTCGCTAAGTACGGCATCGAGCTTACCGACTCTATTTACGTTGTTCTCAACATGCTCATCATGACACGTGTCGGCACGAACGTCCTCGAGGCGCTCGGAGACAGCCCCGACTACATCAAGGGTCTCCATGCAAAGGCTGACCTCGATGAGGAGAACCGTTACATCGTTCACTTCCCGCAGGACAACACCATCATGTCCGTTAACTCCGGTTACGGCGGAAACGTTCTTCTCGGTAAGAAGTGCTTCGCTCTCCGTATTGCTTCCTACCTCGGACGCAAGGAAGGCTGGATGGCTGAACATATGCTCATCCTCGGTCTTGAATATCCGAACGGCGAGATCAAGTATATCACCGCTGCTTTCCCCTCCGCTTGCGGTAAGACAAACCTCGCAATGCTCATTCCTCCTACGATCTACAGCAAGCAGGGCTACAAGGTATGGTGCGTAGGCGACGATATCGCTTGGCTCCGTGTCGGCGAGGACGGCAGACTTTGGGCGGTAAACCCCGAGAACGGCTTCTTCGGCGTTGCTCCCGGAACCAACGAAAGCTCCAACCCCAACGCTCTCCATACGACTATGAGA
>CAYNHY010000036.1:0-14271 GCA_964397225.1 uncultured Ruminococcus sp. | reverse complement strand
CTTGACCTGTCACTCAAAAGCTGACGAACTGATTAATATGGATAATATAAAAAACGAAAAGCTCGACACCTCGAATATCAGCCTTCTCTACCCCACTGACGAAGCGCGTGATGCATGCAAATTCGAAAAGGGTGCGCTGTCCGACTATACGGCGGGACAGCTTGAGCTGCACACTCTTATCGATCCGCGCAGCTTCTCTCTCGGCGACTTTTTCACCGATGAGCCCGAGCTCATCCTTTACCGCCAGGAGACCTTCCGAGATGTCGAGGCACATCCCGAGCTGTGCGAGCTGCTTGATAGGCTCGTTCCGCTCATCAACGACATAACCGAGCTTCGCCGAATGAGCACAGACCCCGCGCTGTCGTCTGAATCATATCTCTACAGCATAACGGAGATCGAGCTTTATTCCTCGGTGCTCTCGATGATGAAGGAAACGTTGCTCCCGCTTCGCGATTCGCTCACGAGCCGAGCGTTCAAGCGACTTGCCGACGTCACGGAAACGCTTACGAAGAGCGAATATTATAAAAACATCAACAAACGCCTGGAGGAGCTGACCTCCCGCGTCCGCGAGGTAAAGAGCGTCACCATCGGCGTCAACCTCGACTCACGGCTTCGCGCGGAATCTGCGGGAGTCCTTGCGGTAAATAACGACCGCTTCAAGTCGGGTCAGCTCATCGATAAGATACTCAGACTTGATTTTAAGTCGGATAACATGACCTGCATTGCGCCGCTCACGCCGTTCAGACAGGAACAATCCGAGAATCAGCAGCTCGCGCTCACCTATGCTCTCAGCTCCGCTCTCGCTGAGGTGTTCCGCTCCTCGGTACGCTCCTGGAAAAAGGTAATTCAGACCTACGTGCTCGAGAACACCGATTTCCTCATCAAGATGCTCCCCGAGATCGAGTTTGTGACAAAGGCGGCGACGATGATGAGCTCACTGAAGGAAAAGGGCTGTCCGCTGACATATCCCGTTCTCGCGGACGGTGACGAGCTTACCTTCAGCGCGCGCTCTCTCTGCAATCCTGTCGTGGCATCAAAGCTCGACACGACAGTTGTACCGAATGATTTCTCCTTTGACAAAAACGGCATGATATACGTGCTGACCGGTCCGAACCGCGGTGGAAAATCCGTTATAACCTGCGCAGTCGGCTGTGCCTTTGCAATGGCGGGGCTCGGTCTTCCCGTTTGCGCCGAGGAATGCACGATAAGTCCCGCAGATGCGATATTCACGCATTTCCCGCAGGGCAGCGAGGACACCATCGACAAGGGTCGTCTCGGTGAGGAATGCTCGCGTCTTTCGACGGTTTTCGACAGCGTTACGCGCCGAAGCCTCGTGCTGCTTGACGAGTCCTTCTCTTCCACCGGAGCCTTTGAAGCATCGGCTATCGCCGGTGAGGTAATATCCGGCTTCTCACTTGTCGGCTGCCGCGTTGTTTTCTCGACTCACCTTCACGAGCTCGCTTCCCGTACCGCACAGCTCAATGAAAAATGCGCTGCCGCGGGAGGTGCCTCTATCGACAATCTTGTAGCGGAGCTTGACGGAGACCGCAGAAGCTTCAAGATAATAAGAAAATCTCCCGACGGCAAGAGCTACGCCGCGGATATCGCAAGCAAATACGGCATTTCCTTCGACGCAATCAAGGAAAAGCTTGACCTGAAAGGCAACTGAACACAGTACTGTTACGGAGGTACACAATGAACGAACTGCTCACACTTCTCGAAAAGGACAGCCGACTCACAAACGAGGACATAGCAAGAATGCTCGGCAAGGAGTCCGGCGACATCAAAAAAATGATCGAAGCCTATGAGGCTGACGGCGTTATTCTCGGCTATAAGACAATGATTGACTGGGATAAGACCGACAAGGAATACGTTTCGGCGCTCATCGAGCTTAAGATCGTTCCTCAGCAGAATCACGGCTATGACCACGTCGCGGAGCTGATATACAATTACCCAGAGGTCGAGAGTCTTTATCTTATGTCGGGAAGCTTCGACCTTGCGGTCACGATCGAGGGCAAGACCATGCGCGAGGTGGCGTTCTTCGTTGCCGAAAAGCTTGCGACCCTACAGTGCGTCACGGAGACCGCTACGCACTTCATTCTCAGAAAATACAAGGATAAGGGCATAGTTTACGGTGCCGTACCCACTGACGACCGAGGAAACATACTTTAATGGATTACGAAAATATATTGTCCCGAACGGTTCAGGAGATAAAGCCGTCGGGAATCAGAAAATTCTTTGACCTGCTCGAAACACGAAAAAACGTGATTTCGCTCACGGTAGGTGAGCCCGATTTCCAGACTCCGTGGCACATCCGCGCAGCGGGAATCACAAGCCTTGAAAAGGGACGCACGCACTACACCTCGAACAGCGGAACCATGCCGCTTCGCGAAGCAATATCCGACTATCTTTCGCGTCGTTTTAACGTGAGCTACTGCCCACGTGACGAGATAATCGTAACTGTCGGCGGAAGCGAGGCAATCGATATTGCAATGCGCGCGCTGATCAACCAGGGCGACGAGGTGATAATACCTCAGCCCGCCTTCGTCTGCTATGACCCGATCGCAAGCCTGTGCGGCGGCGTGCCGGTCATCATCAACACGAAGGAAGAAAATAAATTCAAGCTCACGCCCGACGAGCTGCGTGCGGCGATAACTCCGCGCACGAAGCTTCTTGTGCTTCCCTACCCCAACAATCCGACCGGAGCTGTTATGACACGCGAGGATCTCGAGGCAATTGCCGAGGTTCTTCGCGACACGCAGATCGCAGTGCTTTCCGATGAGATATACGCCGAGCTTACATACGGAGACGAGCACGTTTCGGTAGCGTCGATTGACGGTATGCGCGAGCGTGTGATACTCGCAAGCGGCTTTTCAAAGGCGTATGCCATGACGGGCTGGCGAATGGGCTATCTCTGCGCTCCGGCTCCCCTGTGCCGACAGATGCTCAAGGTTCATCAGTACGCGATAATGTGCGCGCCGACGATGTCTCAGTTTGCCGCGGTCGAGGCTATGACAAACGGTGACAGCGATGTCATATCAATGCGCGAGGAATACAACCGCAGACGTCGCTTTCTCATCAGCGGACTTAACAAAATCGGCATTCCCTGCTTTGAGCCGAGCGGAGCCTTCTACGCTTACCCCAATATATCCTCCTTCGGCATGACGAGCGAGCGCTTCTGCGAACGGCTGCTTGACGAATACGGGGTCGCAATCGTTCCCGGAACTGCCTTCGGCGAATGCGGAGAGGGCTTTGCGAGAATATCGTATGCGTATTCCTCCGACCACATTGCCAAGGCGCTCGACAGACTCGGAGCCTTTGTCGACAAGCTGAAAAGCGAAAAGTGACAGCTTGATCGATATTGTCGTTGACAAATCATCGAAAATATGTTATCATTATTGTATATTAACGTTGAAACACCCACATCACGACGGAGGTCGTTATGAATAAGAAGTATAAGGTAAAACTCCATAAGAAGCCGAAGACCGAAAGAATATACGATTATGTAAGCTCCGCTGCCGAGCTCTGCCGCTCTATCGAGCGCCGCGGCGACAGACCGCTGTTTTCGTATTTTGCCTTTGACCACAGTCTGTGCGATATAAGCTACGGTCAGTTCGGCGCCATGATAAAGAACGCTGCTGCCGGACTCACCTCGCTCGGCTACGCGGGTCGTCGTATCGCCATTATCGGTGAGACCTCTCCGGAATGGCTTTGCATGTACCTTGCGGTGCTCGCCGTAGGCGGAGTGGCAATTCCGATGGATCGCGAGCTTGCCCCCTCAGAGATCGAGAAGTTCCTTGACTGGGTCGAGGCTGACGGTATCGCCTATGCGCCGTCTCTCGAGAATACTATGAGCCGCATGCGAGACGGAGACTCCCGTCTTTCGATCTACATTCCCTTTGCGGGAGACGTCAAGAAGTATTCCGTCGTTTCCTTCTCGCAGCTTTGCAGGATCGGCGTTCCGTCGGTCGACGCCGGCTTTGAATATCCCGATATGACAGGCCGTGAGAATGAGCTTGCGGAGTTCCTCTTTACCTCAGGTACCACGGGAAGCAGCAAGTGCGTCATGCTCTCGCAGAAGAACATCTTCTCCGTTACCATGGCGGCATGCGAGACGGTCGACTTCTGTCCCGAGGACACCGTCGTTTCGGTGCTTCCGATGCATCACACCTATGAGCTTATGTGTACGCTTGCCGAGATGGCATACGGCATACATATCTGTATAAACGACACTCTCAGTCACGTTATCAAGAATTTCAAGCTTTTCCGTCCGACCGGTCTTGTGCTCGTTCCCCTTTTCCTGTATACGATGCATAAGAAGATCTGGTCCGAGGCCAAGAAGAGCGGTAAGGAGAACGTGCTCAAGCTCGGAATCATCGCTTCGGGCACGATGAACGCCGCAAAGATCGACCTCAGACGCCGAATCTTCGGAGAGGTGCTTTCCGCCTTCGGCGGACGGCTTGAGAAGGTCATCAGTGGAGGCGCACCGCTTGACCCGCTGACCATCGAAGCCTTCGAAAACTTCGGAATATCGGTCTACGAGGGCTACGGCATCACCGAGTGCTCACCCCTTGCAGCTGTAACTCCCTATTACGCGAGAAAATACGGCTCTGTCGGACTCCCCGTTCCCTGCTGCGAGATACGCATCGACCCTGTCGGCGGCAGTATGAACGAGCGCGGATATTACGGCGGAGAGATCGAGGTCAAGGGCGACAACGTAATGCTCGGCTACTACGATAACGACGAAGCAAATTCCGAAGTGTTCACCGAGGACGGCTATTTCAGGACAGGAGATGTCGGCTACATCGACGATGACGGCTATATCTTCATCACAGGTCGCCAGAAGTCCGTTATCGTTCTCGAGAACGGCAAGAATGTCTTCCCCGAGGAGATCGAGGAATATCTGTCGCACATCGAGCAGATCGCAGAGTGCGTGGTCGTCGGAAGAACGCAGGAATCTGGTCGCATCGAGCTTACGGCTTTGGTCTACCCTGACAGCTCCAAGTTCCCAGATGGCACCGACGAGGCTACGGTTCGCCGCTCTCTCGAGTACGCGATCGGCGCAATGAACAAGAAGCTTCCCTCCTTCAAGCGCATCATGCGTATTGAGATCAGAAATACCGAATTCGAAAAAACAAGCGCAAAGAAGGTTAAGCGTCATCTTGTAAAATAACAAAGCAGCTGCCGGAACGTTAACCTGTCCCGGCAGATTTTGCTTTGCGACATTCACGAAAGGAAAGACTCTCGTTTTATGAAAAATGTTCTTCTTATTGTAAATCCGCGCGCGGGAAAGACTAAGGTCAAGGGTAGTCTTTTCGACATTATCGATATTCTCACCGAGCACGATATGACAGTTACCGTTGAGCTGACACGCTATAGCGGGCATGCACGCGATATTTGCTCGTATATTTCGGACTGCTATGACCTTGTCGTCTGTGCGGGCGGCGACGGCACTCTCAATGAGGTTTTCGCGGGCATTATCGCTTCGCGAAAGAACATCCCGATAGGCTATATTCCAGCGGGAAGCACGAACGATTTCGCTTCTTCGTTGAAGCTGTCATCCGACATGCGCTGCGCCGCGCGTGATATTGTTAACGGCGTAACGCGAACGGTAGACCTCGGTCGCTTCGGCAACAGATATTTCACCTACGTTGCCTCCTTTGGCGCATTCACAAAGGCGTCCTACTCTACCCCGCAGAATGTTAAGAATTCGCTCGGTCATCTTGCCTACATACTCGAAGGCATGAAGGATCTGCCATCCATCAAGGGCGAATATGCACGCATCGTAACGGACAGTGGTAATGTTTACGAGGGAGAATTTATTTTCGGTGCCGTGGCAAACAGCACGTCAGTCGGCGGTGTGATCTCGCTTGACAGACGGCTCGTCACGCTGAACGACGGAAAATTCGAGCTGATGCTCATCAGAAATCCGAAGAACCTCGTTGAACTCAACCGCTGCATCAATGCGCTGCTGACAAAGAACTATTCGTCCGACATGATAATCTTCGATTCCCTACGCTCAGCCGAGATAGAGACGAAGAATCCGCTTACGTGGTCACTTGACGGCGAGCGCTGCGACACGAACGGCAAGATAATGCTTGAAAACATCAGCAACGCAATCAGGCTGATTCTTCCGTCCGCAGTCAACGAGACCGAGCTGCTTTACGAGGAGCAAAAGGACGACGTCGAGCATGCAAATGTCTGCGACACGGAAAGCAGCAGTGAGGACGCCGAATGAGAAAAAAAGCTCGTAAGATAAAAGACTCCATTACCGCAGGCAAGTCAAAGCGTGTTCTTGCGGTCAATACCATACTCAATGTCGCCGTGCTCGGAATTCTGGCGCGTTCTCTGATGCTCGCGCATTTCAAGGAAGCGTTTATATGTCTTATGACGCTGTGCCTGTTCTCGATACCGTCTCTCGTTAAGCGCACCTTCAATGTGAAGCTTCCCGAAACGCTTGAGATCATCGTTTTGTTCTTTATTTTCTGCGCGGAAATACTCGGAGAGCTCGGCAACTACTACATGAGCTTTCCGCACTGGGATCTGATGCTTCATTCGACGTGGGGCTTTCTGTGTGCCGCGCTCGGCTTTGCGCTTGTCGATATCATAAACCAAAATGACAAGATAAAGTTTAACCTGTCGCCGGTATACGTCGCGGTGGTCGCCTTCTGCTTTTCTATGACTGTAGGCGTGCTGTGGGAGTTCTTTGAATATTTCGCCGACCTGTTCTTAGGAACGGATATGCAAAAGGATACGATTATACACACGGTCACCTCGACAATGCTTGACGGCACAGGCAAGCTAAGCTCGATCAAAAACATTAACGAAACCGTGATAAACGGAGAGACTGTAATCAACGGCTATCTCGATATCGGTCTGCGCGACACGATGGAGGATCTGCTTGTCAACTTTATCGGAGCGATACTCTTCAGCATAATCGGCTATATCTATATCAAGCATCGCGGAAGGTCAACGCGTGCAGAGAAGTTCGTGACACGCTTCATTCCGACACTTGACGAGGCCGAGATCGAACGCGACCGCGAGCGTGAAGCGCGTCGCGCAGCTCGCGCGCAGCATAAAAAGCGCCGCAAGAAAAATAATAATGAGTAAAAAAACGTCTGTCGAGGCATTCTTCGACAGACGTTTTTTTACTTATTCACTTCTGAGAGCGACAACAGGATCCTTTCTCGAGGCTATTCCCGACGGGATCAGACCTGCTATGAAGGTGAGCAGCATACTGATCACAACAAGCATCACAGCGCCCGCAACGGGAAGCTGTGCGCTCAGCGTCGAAAAGCCGGTCAAGTGGTGTATTATCGCATTGATCGGGAGCGTAAGCAAGAGGGATATGAGTATTCCGAGCGCTCCTGAAACAAAGCCCACCGTCAGCGTTTCCGCATTGAATACGCGGGAGACATCCTTCTTCGAGGCACCGACCGCTCTGAGGATACCGATCTCCTTCGTTCTTTCGAGGACGGAGATATACGTAATGATTCCGATCATTATGGACGAAACCACCAGCGATATGGATACAAACGCGACAAGCACATAGGAGATCGCATTGAGGACCGTGGAAACGGATGACATCATCAGTGCGAAGTAATCGGTGTACTTGATCCTGTCATCCTCACCGACGCTCGCGTTGTAGCCGTCTATGGCGTCGGAGATCATGTCCTTGTTCTCGAAGGTATCAACGTAAATGCTGACTGACGTCGGATGCGCACGGTCAACATAGCCGAAGGAGCGAAGATTCTCCTCAAGTGTTGAGCTCGAATACGGGCTCGGAAGCAGCTCGTAATATGCAACATAGCTCTCGTCGGTGTGCTCCGCGCCCTCAAAGGCTGCGATAAGCTCTGCTGTGCCGAGAGAGTCGATATTCGCCATCACGCCCTCGCGATACATGTCCGAAATAAACGGCGCGGCATTTTCCTTGAAAAATTCATAAAACTCCTCGTCCGTGAGCTCTGCGAAATATTCGCTGAGGGACGAGCTGTCCGATACACCGAGCTGCTCGGCATAGCTTGACATAATATACGCTTCAAGCTCAGCACGTGTTGTGCCGTCAAGGTAGGAAGCGATTGCGCTGTCGATCTGTGACTGACTCGGTGTGCAAAGAGCATCGCGATAAAGCGCTGCACGCTCGTCCGCGGAAAGCGATGCTGCATACTCATTAAAGCGTTCGCGCTTCTCACCGTCGGTCATTTCCGGCAGCTCCTCCGGCTCGAAGGGCCTTCCGGTCAAAAGATCGGTATCCTGCTGTGCAAGCTGTTCTGCAACAAGCTCCGAGCCGTCTGCGCTCGCGAGAAGCTTCTCGGTGAGCTCCGAGGTGTATGCAACGGCTCCTGTAAGCATTGTTGCCGTGGCGTCACCGTCGGGCTTTACGATACCGACTATCTTTATCGGCACTGAGCGACTTTCGTAGAGCATGTTAAGTCCGGTTTCATTCTGCGATATATCAACATATGTCCCGTCGTTCTGCTTAACAAAGCGGTCTGACGGATATACAAGGCGGTATTCCTTGTTCAGGATGTCGTCGAAGCTCCACCTGCTCGCACTCGTCAGCTCAAGCTCACGTCCGAGCATCGATGCCTTCATGATGTCTATCATTTCGTCGTAGGGCTTCAGACCAAGTCCGTAAAGCACGTAGTCGCTGATCTCACAGCTCTCGCTTACAACGAGCACAGCCTCGTCATAGGCCTTCGGCCAGCTGCCGTGTACTACCGTGTAGCTATCGGTTATCGCCTTGTTGATAAGCTCTCCGTCCTCACCAGGAAGCATCTCCTGCCAAACGCCGAAGGACGCCATCGACATCATAGCCGAGGATGAATTGGCAGGTGTGTTTTCGCCGTAGCTGACACCCATTGAAGAAGACATCTGCTCCATCATATCCTCCATATCCGAGGATATGATCTTGCCCGCCGGATCCTTGGTATAAACGTTGAACTCCGTCGCATAGGAATATCTGATGCTCGAAGCGTACTCTCTGACGGTTTCACTGCTGTCAAGAAATTCCTTGAAGGCTGCGAGGTTGTTTGTGTCTCTCGACTCAAGCGAGTCCATGAGGTCATACATTACATCTCTCGAATAAACATAGCCGTCCTCGCGCTCCTCGCCGTCCTCGTGCTGCTTCGACATGAAGCTTGCAAGCACGCTCGTTATGTCGGAGTCGGCGTTGATCGTCAGCGGATACGAGATAAGCGTATCGTTCTGTATTGATTCGATAAATGAATTGACGCCCGTCGATACGGAGAGTATCAGCGCGATGCCGATAATGCCTATCGAGCCTGCAAAGCTCGTAAGGAAGGTTCGCGCCTTTTTGGTCATCAGGTTGTTAAACGACAGCGACAGCGCGGTAAGGAAGGACATCGAGCGCTTCCCCGCGGTACTGCGACTCTTGCTGCGTGCGCGCCTCTTGGAGGCTTTTTCGCTTTTGACGGTAGACTCCGGCTCGCCATCAAACGGCGCGCTGTCGGCAACCACCTCACCGTCAAGCAGACGTATCGTTCGTGTCGAATACTGCTCTGCAAGCTCCGGATTGTGCGTTACCATGATGACGAGCTTTTCCTGCGATATCTCGCGCAGAATGTCCATTACCTGCACGCTCGTTGCCGAGTCGAGCGCTCCCGTCGGCTCATCCGCGAGAAGAATATCTGGATCGTTCACAAGCGCACGCGCTATGGCGACTCTCTGCATCTGACCGCCGGAGAGCTGATTCGGCTTTTTCTTCATCTGCTCCTTCAGTCCGACACGGCAAAGCGCCTCCTCTGCGCGGCGGCGTCTCTCTGCGCCCGAAACACCGGACAGAGTCAGCGCAAGCTCAACATTCGAAAGCACCGTCTGGTGCGAAATCAGATTGTAGCTCTGAAATACAAAGCCGATCGAATGATTTCGGTATGTGTCGAAATCACGGTCGTTAAAATTCTTCGTCGAGGTGCCGTTGATTATCAGCTCGCCCGAGGTGTAGCGATCAAGTCCGCCGATAATATTTAGAAGGGTCGTTTTACCGCAGCCCGACGGACCGAGTATCGACACAAACTCACAGCGCCTGAAATTGAGGTCGATGCCCTTAAGTGCCTCGACTGACTCATCGCCCGCAACGTATGTCTTTTTTACGCCTTTAAGCTTAAGCATATTTCACTCCTGAACAAAAAAATTAATACCACTATATATTATCGCATTTCACACGTTAAATCAATAACTAATTTTTAATTTTTCAGCGCAACTGTGTTACATCTGTCACGCACGTCTCAGCGCGCTATGGCGCGCGACGTTTTTTTACATATAATGAAGGTGCGGAAGCTTTCCGCAGAAATACCGAAAGGAAGAAACAATGGCTCAGTTTACAAATCAGGCACAGCTGTCCTATAACGGGATAACCGTCAATTCAAACATTGCTCTCGGAGAAATATCAGAGGCACTGGGAGTTTCGAAGACCGCGCTAAGCACAAGCTATACGCGGGACGACTGCATAACGTATGTCGTAAGCCTCGTTAATTCGAGTACGGCAAATCTGACCTCTCTCACGCTTACGGATAATATGGGTGCATATGACTACGAGAGTGCCACGCTCTACCCTCTCACGTACACCGACGGCTCGGTAAGGCTGTTCGTGAACGGTCAGCTTCAGAGCACGCCGACTGTTTCCTCGGTCTCACCCTTAGTGCTCGAAGGGATCAATGTTCCGGCGGGAGGCAATGCCGTGCTGATATACGGAACGCTCGTGAATTCCGCCGCTCCGCTCGATGTCGGCTCAAGTGTAACTAACACGGCAAGCGTCAGCGGCGCACCTCTCACAAGCGCTGTCAGCGCAAGCGAAACAGTAACGGCAATTGCCGCCCCGGAGCTGTCGATAACAAAAAGCGTTGAGCCCGTGCCCGTTGCGGCAAACGGCAGAGTCACCTACACCTTCATCATCCAAAATCGCGGAAACACCGCCGCTGTTGCGGATGACAATGTAATCCTTCGCGACGTGTTCGACCCTGTGCTGACAGCACTCAGCGCTACTCTCGACGGCACGCCTTTAACTGAAGGCACCTCCTACACCTACAGCGCAGACACAGGCGTGTTTACCACCCTGCCGGGTATTATTGCCGTTCCCGCGGCAAGCTACTCCCGCGATGTTGAAAGCGGTCTGTGGACGGTCTCTCCTTCAGCTGTTACGCTGACGGTCTCCGGTAATATTGCCCAGTAAAGAAAAAATACCGTGAGAGGCTCGCTCGGAGTCTCTCACGGTAAGCTCAGGCACGGTTCGACCACGTGCTTGGAAGTGCGGCAAGGAGAAGCGGGTAAAACTCGAGTCTTCCGAGCAGCATCGCAAGTGACAGCACCAATTTTGAAAAGCCAGAATATGCCGCAAAGCTTGCTGCGGGACCCACACCAGCAAAGCCGGGACCGACGTTGTTGATGCAGGTGGCTACCGCAGTAAAATTCGTTTCGAAATCAAACGGCTCGAAGCTGACAAGCAGGAAGAATGCACCGAATGTGAACAGATAAAGCATCAGGTATTCACCGATGCCGCGGCGGGTCGCGCCGTCGACCGTCTTGCCTTCAAAGCGCATTGTCGTAACGGCTCTTGGATGTGCCATGCGTCGCAGGTCACTGCAAATTGTCTTAAACATCATAAGAATTCGCGAGACCTTGATACCACCTGCGGTCGATCCCGCGCAGCCTCCGACAAACATCAGAATAAACAACACCGTCTTTGAAAAACCCGGCCACAGGTCAAAATTGACCGTCGAATATCCCGTCGTCGTGATGATTGATGCGACCTGGAAGGCGGACGTTCGGATAGCCTCCGCGACGCCTCCGAACAGCTTGAAGCAATTCACGGCGATGGCACCCGTTGCGACAGCGACGATAATGAAATATGCCCGAAGCTCCTCGCTTCTGACGGCACTCTTCGCTTTTCCAGCGAGCACCAGAAAGTAAAGGTTAAAGTTTATACCGAATATCAGCATAAATGCCGTTATTACCCACTGCGAGTACGCGCTGTACGAGCCGATACTGTCCCCCTTTATTCCGAAGCCGCCCGTTCCCGCGGTTCCGAGAGAATGAACGACGCTCTCGAAAAGGTCCATATCTCCCACCCACAGCATCAGTATTTCGCATAGCGTGAGCGCAATATAGATAAGGTACAGTATCTTCGCGGTATCGCGCACGCGCGGGACGAGCTTACCAACCGTGGGACCCGGCATTTCGGCTCGCATAATGTGCATTGAGCGTCCCGACGAGGTCGGCATTATAGCCATCATCAAAACAATGACTCCCATGCCGCCGCACCAATGCGTAAAGCTGCGCCAAAACAGCAGTGACCGACTCATCGCCTCAACATCGGTAAGTATCGACGCGCCGGTTGTCGTAAAGCCGCTTACGGTCTCGAAGAAGGCGTCAATATAAGACGACACCTCGCCGCTCAGCCAAAACGGCAGCGCTCCGATGAGTGACATGAAAAGCCACGCCGCGGCTGTTGTTACAAGACCGTCCTTTGCGAATATGACATGCTCATTCTTTCCTGACAGCAGCATCATGAGAATACCCACAGCAAGAGAAATCGCCGCGGATATCGCCAGAGCGCCGACTGTCGCTTCACGGTATAGCAGTGCAACGGCGATTGGAAAGGCAAGCATTGCGGTCTCAAGGCAGAGAATGCGGCCGAGCATATTGAAAACCGATCTGTGATTCATTAAGAAAGCCTCCTTTGATCGCAGACTCAGTTCGCGTCTGTTTGTTTCTTGTTGCTCTGCATGCGTCGCGGCGCACCGTCAAGTATTTCGGAGAGGTCTCTGAGAAAGCGGTGAGATGACATTACAACAACACCGTCTCCGGGAAGTATCGTATCCTCGCCCGTCGGAATTATCGGGTGACGGTCGCGAAGTATGCCCGCTATCAGAATGCCCGGCTTCAGATTAAGCTCCTTGAGAGGGATGCCCGTGACGGGAGAATCGGGAGTTACGTTAAATTCAAGTGCCTCCGCCATGCCGTCCATGAGCTTATACAGGTGCTCGACATTGCTTCCCTCGGAATTTTGAAGCGCGCGTGCGTATCGGACGAGCACGTCGGCGATTATCAGCTTCGGTGAGATGATGCAGTCAACTCCGACCTTCTCAGAAATCGACGTCAGCTCATCACTGTTTATCTTCGCAATGACCTTCGGCACTCCGTGAGTCGACGCGAAGATCGACATGAGTATGTTTTCTTCATCCATTCCGGTAAGCGAAACAAATGCGTCAACGTCGTGGATGCCCTCCTCCAGCAACAACTCCTGGCTGGCACCGTCGCCGTGAATGATTACAGCCTTCGGTAGGCTTTCTGCAAGCTCGTTGCAGACGCTCGCCTGCTTTTCGATTATCTTAACGCTGTTGCCGACGGAGGTCAGCATCTTCGCAAGATAATACGCGGTGCGGCTTCCGCCGAGGATCATGATGTTCTTTGCCTCGCGCATGAGAAGATTCATCTCGCGAAGCATCTTCTGTATCTCAAGATGCGCCGCAGCAAGTCCGACCTTATCTCCCGCGCAAAGCGAGAAATTACCGTCGGGGATATATGTACGGTCGCCGCGAGTCACGGCGCAGACAAGAAACTTTGCTTTGAATCTGCCGCGAATCTCGGAAAGGCGCATTCCGTTCAGCACGGAGTCCTCCTTTACGGCAAGCTCTATCATCTCAAAATTACGCCGCGAGAACGACTCTATCTTGATGGCGGACGGGAGCTTCAATATATTGAACAGCTCATGCGCCGCAAGAAGCTCGGGGTTTATCGCCATCGAAAGACCAAGCTGCTCACGCATAAAGCCAAGCCCTCTCTCGTTATATTGCGGGTTTCGAATACGTGCCACCGTATGCTGTGCACCGAGCTTTCCCGCAAGATAGCAGCTGAGCATATTGAGCTCGTCCGAGCCCGAAACCGCAACAAACAGCTCCGTGCGCTCCGCAGACGCCTCCTCGAGCGTTTCGAGGTCAGCGCCGTTTCCGCACACGCCCATAACATCGTAAATATCGGTGACTGCACTGAGTGCTGCGGGATTCTGGTCAATCGCCACGACATCATGACCCTCGGAGGAGAGCGAAGCTATTATCGACGTACCTATCTTACCGCATCCAACAACTATTATTTTCAAGCTGAAAACACCAACCCTTCGACCTTGTGCTTTGAAGTAAAAACGCCCGCAGCTCGAGCTGTCGGGCACATTAGTAAGTATATCACAAATCCGCCATATGTTCAATAAGTAACTGTTACAGAATAATTGATTTTTTTCGCGTTTCATGCTATAAT
>CAYNHY010000035.1:0-14471 GCA_964397225.1 uncultured Ruminococcus sp. | reverse complement strand
TAGAGCAACTGACTCTTAATCAGTGGGTCCCGGGTTCGAATCCCTGAAGGTGCATTACTTGAAGGAAGCTTCAAGTTGTGAGTGGTCGCAAGCGAGAGCGCGCGGTCACGTAAAAGTTGGTGTTATTGACGCAGAGGGTCCACCTGTTCCCATTCCGAACACAGAAGTTAAGCTCTGTCGTGCCGACAATACTTGCATGGCGACGTGCCGGGAAGATAGGTAGATGCCAACACTTACAAAGGGTGTCCGCAAAAGCGGGCGCTTTTTTTGTCTTCATGCACCTTTTTGCCTGTGAGAGCGTGACGACGAGCCTTTGACACTCGGCGGGGCAGACGCGGGAGGGCGTAGCTTTCCGAAGGGCTTTGCCGCGATTACGCTCCGCCGGATTGAGGCTTTACTCCGCGAGGGCTTACGCAAGGTCAATGCATTGCCGCGAAATTGCGCTTTTGTTCCGAAGGGCTGCCGCAAGCAGACTTCTGCGTGGGTGGGGCTTTGACGGCATTGACACGACGTGTTCTTCGAGCCTTAAGGCATTTGGCTCCGTCTCACCCTTCTCCGCGTTTACCGCAAAAATGAAGCACAGCGACCTGCGCTGCCGTATCGGGCGCAATGTTGCTGTGCTTTTTTGATTATTTCGATATTTCGGTGACCGTGACCGACTCGATGACCGGCTGCTCGGAGGCGGGGATGGTTCCGTTTCCGTCAGTGGGCTTTGCGTCCTCGCATATCTTGTCGACAATGTTCATGCCGCTCGTAACGTAGCCGAAGCATGCGTATTCACCGTTGAGGTGGGGGCTGTCAGCCTGCACAATGAAGAACTGCGAGCTTGCGCTGTCGTAAGCGGAGCTTCTTGCCATGGATATCGCGCCGCGCGTGTGCTTGAGATTGTTGTTGTAGCCGTTGCTTTTGAATTCACCGACTATCGTCTGCTCCGAGCCGCCGGTGCCGTTGCCCTTAGGGCAGCCGCCCTGGATCATGAAATTATTGATTATGCGGTGAAAGGTGAGCCCATCGTAAAAGCCCTCGCGAGCGAGCTTGACGAAATTTTCAACAGTCGCGGGAGCGCTCTCGGAATCAAGCTCGAGCGTTATCGTGCCGTAATCCTTTATCTTCATCTGCACTCTGTAGTCGCCCGCAAAGCTGTCGGGAGCCGTTGTTTCCTCCGACGGCTCGAGCGCGTCATTTGAGACACCTCCGCATGCTGCGAGCGAAAGCAGCATGAGTATGGCAGCTATAAGAGATATTACCTTTTTCATAAGTACATTCCTTCCGTTCCCGTATGGGATAATTTATTTTGTTCCGGTGGAGCCGAAGCCGCCCTCGCCGCGCTCTGTGTCGACGAGCTCCTCGACCTCGGTAAAGCTTGCCGTGAGATACGGAACGATGACAAGCTGCGCGATGCGCTCGCCGTCCTCAACCTGCGCTGTGACCGACGAATGATTGTGCAGCGCGACCATTATCTCACCTCTGTAATCCGAGTCGATGACGCCGACCTTGTTGGCAGGTGCCAGACCGCGCCGTGTCGCAATTCCGCTTCGCGCGAATATCAGTCCGACGTGTCCCGTCGGCAGCTCCGCGGCAATTCCCGTGTGAATGAGCTTGGTCTCCCCGGGGGCGAGCTGCTCGGGCGTGCCGTTTGTCAGCGCGTAGAGATCCGCACCCGCGGAAAAGTCCGAGCCGTAGGTCGGAATGCGAGCTGCGGGCGACAGACGCTTGACGTTAACCTGAGTTTTCATTGTTTCTCCTTTCGGGCACACCTGTGCCGAGTTATTATATATAGTATAATATCGCCGTAAGAAAAAGTCAAGTGAAACCTTGCGCGCAGAGCGGTGTGGCGAAAAGAAAAAGTGTGTTTTCGGCATTTGAATTATTTTGGCGGCGTTTTCGTGTGGAGATAAAAAATATGCTTCGCATTTGTAACAATTTCTCCGTTTCTCTTGATTTTACCCCCGCGGATATCATATAATATCTATGTAAGAGATCACTCCCGCCCGACAGCAAGGAAAGGAATATAAAATGGCTTCTAAATTTGAAAACGATAAGACTATAACCTTCTCCATTCGCGAGGAGGAAAAGTCACGCGAGAGACGCGCAATGCTCAAGGCAGTTTACGACGCACTCAGCGAAAAGGGATATAATCCTCTTATCCAGATAGCGGGCTACATTCTGACAGAGGACCCCACATACATCACCAACCACCGCAACGCCCGCGCTATCATGAGAAAGATCGACCGCGACGAGCTGCTTAATTCACTTATCAAAGAATATCTCGGACTCAAGGGCTGATACGGTGGAATACGTCAGACTTTCTCCGTTGCTCGTGCCTGTGTCGCGCCTTGCCTTCGGCTCGCTGACCGTCAGCCCGCTCCAGAGCTCACCCGAGCCGGAGCGCGCCGCGGAAATCATAGCGTATGCCTTCGAGCACGGGATCAACTTCATCGACACGGCGCAATACTATAATAATTATCACATCATACGTCGGGCGCTTGAAAAAAGCAGGTGCGCCGACGGTGTTGTGCTGTCTACGAAAACATATGCATATGACCGCAATGGCGCGAGAGAGGCTGTGGAGCAGGCGCGTCGAGAGACCGGTCGCGACGTGATAGATATATTCATGCTCCACGAGCAGGAGAGCATAAATACGCTGAGAGGGCATATGGAGGCTCTCGAATACCTGTTTGAATGCCGCGAGCGCGGCATTATCCGCGCGGTCGGTGCATCGATGCACCATATCGCCGCAGTGCGCGGCGCATGTGAGCTGCACCGCGAGGGCATAAGACTCGATGTTATTCATCCGATATACAACAAGCTCGGCGTCGGCATTGTCGACGGAAGCGTGCGTGAGATGGCTGCTGCCGTCAGCGAGGCGCACGCGCTCGGTATCGGCGTTTTCGGAATGAAGGCGCTGGGAGGCGGTCACCTTGTCGCCTCTGCCGACGAGGCGTTCGACTTTGTTCTCGATTCTCCGTTTATAGATGCGGTCGCCGTCGGTATGCAGTCGTTTGACGAGGTGGACGCAAATATAGAATATTTTACCCGACGCGAGCTCTCCGAGCAGCACAGAAGTGCCATGAAGGCGAAAAAGAGACTTCTGCATGTCGAGGAATATTGCGAGGGCTGCGGAGCATGCGTTAAACGCTGCCCTGTGCATGCAATGTCGCTTGTCGAGATCGAGGACAGTGCAGATCCGCAGGATGAGTTTTACCGAGTGCATACTCATCGTGCCGTGTGCGACACGGAGAAATGCGTGCTTTGCGGCTACTGCTCGGGCGTGTGCCCGGTGTTCGCCGTGAAGGTATATTGATTTTTCAAGGAAATGACATTATATGAAGATAATACATCTGCCGAGCGGAGAGAGACGTGATGCGCTGCCGCGCGGCTGTGTCGCCGCACTCGGCTCGTTCGACGGCGTACACCTCGGTCACCGTGCAATATTCTCAGCGACGCTCGACACCGCGCGCAGACTCGGCACGCCGAGTGCTGTGTGGATGATTGAGAGCTCGAACGGCTCGTTCAAGGGCGGAGAGCTTATAATGAGCGAGGAGGAAAAGCTTCGCACGATAGCCGAATGCGGCATAGAGTACGCCGTGACCGTTCCGTTTGATGAAATACGCATGCTTTCGGGCGAGCGCTTCGTGCGTGAGGTGCTGTTTAAGCGCCTTTCGCTCGGAGGCTGTGTGTGCGGCTTCAATTTCCGCTTTGGACGCGGCGCTTTGTGCTCGACTGCGGAGCTTGCACACTATTGCGCGGACGCGCGGATTGAGCTTTCTACCGTGCCCGCACTCTGCGCCGGGGGCGAGGTCGTTTCCTCCTCGAGAATACGCGCGCTTGTCGCAGAGGGCAGGGTGGACGCGGCGGCAGAGCTGCTTTCGCGCCCGTTTTATTACCGACTTCCCGTGCTGCCCGGCAAGCACCTCGGGCGTGAGCTCGGGATACCGACGGCGAATCAGCTTCCGCCGGGCGAGCTTGTCTGCCCGCCTCACGGAGTGTATGCCACCGCTCTTGAATTCACGGACGACGGAGGAGAGGTGCATTCCTTCGGAGGCTGCACGAATCTCGGCGTCTGCCCGACAATTGACGAGGCTACGCTTAGGCGCTGCGGAGCCGTGAGCGGCACGGAGGGCGCGGCGCGTATGGGACATGCAGTGCTTGAAACCTACATTGACGGCTTCTCGGGCGAGCTTTACGGTCGCGAGGTGAAGCTGGCTTTTCTTTGCCGTCTGCGCGGAGAGCTGCGCTTTGACGGCATCGACGCGCTTGTCGAGCGCGTCGGGCGTGATATTGAGACCTCGCGCAGGCTCTACGCCGAGTATACCGAAAAAATGAGATAAAGGGAGAACACACGACATGAATATACGGAATATTAAACCGATACGCCGCGTTGCAGCTCTGCTTTCGGCTGCTGCAATGCTTGTTCTGCCGTGCGTTTCAGTCCTTGCGGAGGAGGCTGCGGACGCCGTTGACATCTATGCCGTACCGGAAACGCCCGCCGCGCCGTATGTTTATCTTTATAATATCGAAAACGACACCGTGATACACAGCAAGGGCTCAACGAGCGAGCACGTTATCGCGGGTCCGACGGTCAAGATAATGTCCGGCATTGTCGCCATCGAGCAGCTCGGCGGCGACCTTGAGCGAAAAATTACGATAAGCGCCGACATGCTCGCCGAGGCGGAGGCTGCCCACGGAAACAGCGTCGGCTATTACGAGGGCGAGACGGTCACGGCGCAGCAGCTATTGTACGGAATGCTTACAAACAGTGCAAACGATGCGACGGTGCTCCTTGCGCTCGCGCTTGCGGGAGATGTCGATTCCTTTGTCGAGCTGATGAACGATAAGGCGCTCGAGCTCGGCGCGAAGGCGACGTATTATGCCGATCCCACGGGAATGGATCCCGCCTCCGTCACGACCGTCGCCGACAGCGCGGAAATTGCCATGCACGCTTACAAAAACAGCACCTTTATGGAGGTCGTCGGTACGCCGAAGTACGTCATGGAGGCGACAAACAGGAGCGATTACCGCGATATATATAACAGAAACTGCCTGATGTCGAAGCACTACAGGAGCGATTATTATTACGAGAACGCGCTCGGAATGAACGCCGGCAGCACAGCCGACGGAGGCTACAGCTCGATAACCTGTGCAAGAAGCTCGGACGGTGCGCTGACGTACCTCTGCATTATAATGGGAGCCTCGAGTGTTGAGAACGAGGGCTCGTCGGCGAAGATACTGACAAATTACTCATACGCCACGGAGCTTTTCGACTGGGCCTTCCGTACCTACGGCTACAGAAGCGTGCTCTCGGCGCAAAGGGCTGTCTGCGAGCTGCCCGTCGAGCTGTCGTCGGCTGTCGACTACGTAACGCTCGTTCCGCAGAACGAGATACTTGTGTACATGCCGATGTATGCCGACCTTGAAAGCGATATCACGGTCAAGGAGAGCGTCGAGCGTGAGACGGTCAGCGCACCCGTTGCGAAGGGCGATAAGCTCGGAACGGTCGACGTGATATACGAAGGGCACATTATCGGAAGCACGGCGCTGTGCTCGACTGCCGATATCGCGCGAAGCGAATTTCTTTATGCGCTCGCGAGAATACGCTCGTTCGTAAGAGGAAGATTTTTCATAGCTGCCGCAGTGTCGGCTGTTGTTCTGTCTGTCGCGTATGTGCTGATAACGGCGCATTACCGCCGCAGAAGCCTGCGCTCAAGGGTGCCGGGACGCTACAGACGGTGATATTGAAAGGAAGAATGAATGAATATTAAGGTGTTACTGCTAGGCGACGTCGTAGGCGTCGCTGGCTGCGAATATCTTCTCTCGGGCGGTCGCCTCAGAAAATTCGTGTCGGAAAACGGAATTGCGCTGACTGTCGTGAACGGAGAGAACTCAGCCGAGGGCAACGGTATTACGCCGAGCTCTGCGCGACAGCTCTTTGATGCGGGAGCTGACGTAATAACCGGCGGAAATCACACGCTTCGCAAGAAGGGAATACATACAATGCTCGACGACGGCGAGCGCATGCTTCGCCCGCATAACCTGACCCGCTGCCCCGGCACGGGCTACACGACAGTCGACGTGTACGGCTACCGTGTGCTTGTTATCAATCTTTCGGGACAGGTATACATGGATACGCACGCCTCGTCTCCGTTCGACTCGCTCGACGCGATACTGTCCGAAAATGAGGGACGCTTTGATGCGGCGCTCGTGGACATTCACGCCGAGGCGACGAGTGAAAAGCTCGCACTCGCACGCTACGCCGACGGACGCGTGTCCGCGGTCGCGGGAACGCATACGCATATTGCAACGGCGGATTGCTGCGTGCTCGGCGGCGGCACGGGCTATATTACCGACCTCGGAATGTGCGGCTCGCACGCCGGTGTGCTCGGCGTCCGCAGTGACTGTATTATAAGAAAATTTCGCTCGCCGCTTCCGGTTACCTTTGAGCCGGCGGAGGGCGAGTGCCGCGCCGACGGCGCAATATTCGAGCTCGAGCTGCCGAGCGGCAGATGTATCTCTGCCGAGGGCGTTCGCTTTTGACCTTCAGCTATAGTAATTCTCGCGCCGTACGGCGCACAAAGAGGCTCTGCAATGCATAATATCAAGGCAAATTATCACACACACACGGCAATGTGCCACCACGCCGACGGAGAAATTCGCGATTACGTCGAAGCGGCAGTACGCGCAGGCTTTGAGACAATCGGCTTTTCCTGCCATGCGCCTTATCCGTTCGGAAACGGCTTTGTTTCGTGGTTTCGCATGCTCCCGACCGAGGCGAAGCTCTATTTTGACGAGCTGAACGCCCTGCGAGAGGAATTTCGCGAAAAAATAGACATTAAGATCGGCTTCGAGGCGGAGTATTACCCCGAGCACTTCAACAGCCTGCTCGCGCTCGTCTGCCCCCTCGGCTGTGATTACCTCATTCTCGGTCAGCACTTTATAAACAACGAGTACGACGGCAGCTACAGCGGCGACGGCTCCGACGACATGTCGCATGTCGATGCATACGTTTCGCAGGTCGTGCGCGCCATGGCGACGGGAAGCTTCACATACCTGGCACACCCCGACCTTGTCCGCGATATGGGAAAGGTGGATATATTCCTTGAAAAGATGGCGCCGATATGCCGCGCTTCCCTTGAGTACGACGTGCCGCTCGAGATAAATCTCCTCGGCATCGCCGACGGCAGACGATATCCGAACGAGGCGTTCTGGCGCATGGTCGGCGAATACGGCTGCCGCACCGTTATCGGCTACGACGCGCACACGCCGTCCGCACTTGAAAACACGGACGCGCTGCACCGGGCGTATGAGCTGGTCGACAGGTTTGACCTGAACTTCTCGGAAAACGAGCTTACGCTCCGTCGCCCGACGGTATTGACGAAATGAGCGCGGACAAGCTTCACCTTGCCGTGCCGGTGATCGTCGAGGGAAAATACGATAAAATAGCACTGTCCGCCGTCGCGGAGGCAAATATCATAACGACAGACGGCTTCGGAATATTCAACAGCCGTGAGAAGCGTGCGCTCATACGTCGGCTGTCGGAGAACGGCGTTATCGTAATGTGCGACAGCGACAGCGCGGGCGGCGTGATACGTGCGCACCTTGCCTCACTCGTGCCTAAGGACAGGCTGTATCAGCTGTACGTGCCCTGCATCAAGGGCAAGGAGAGGCGCAAGCGCACCCCTTCGAAGGAGGGGCTTCTCGGAGTCGAGGGAATGAGCGCCGAGCTACTCCGTGACAGGCTGAGGGCTCTTGCCGACGCTCACCCGGAGCTTGTCGGCGGAGAGAGGGCACACGGCGAGGCGATAAGCCGTGCAGATCTTTACACAGCGCGTCTATCGGGCTGTGACGACGCGTCCGAGCGGCGCGACCGTGCCGCAGAACGGCTCGGGCTGCCGAGCGGCATGACCTCAAAGGCGCTGCTTGCGGCGATGAATACGTTGATGACAAGGGAGGAGTTCGCCGAGACCTTCCTTTCGGAGGATGAAGATGAAGGAGAAGCTGCTGCGACTGATGAAGAAATATAAGGAGATACTTGCGTATCTTGTGGTCGGAGTGCTCACGACGGTCGTGAATTACGCGGTATATTACCTGCCGGGAGTGAGCAGAATAGGCTCGGCGACGGTGCGAAACACCGTGGCGTGGGTCGCTGCGGTGCTTTTCGCGTTCTTTGCGAACAGGCGCTTTGTTTATACCGAAAGCACGGGAGGACGACGCGTGACATGGGGCGAGTTTGCGGCGTTTGTCGCCTCGAGAGTTTTCTCGCTCGTCGCGGAAAACGTGATAATATTCCTTGTTTCCGACGTATTCAGGCTGCTCAGTGCAAATATTGTCAAGCTGCCGACGAGCGTTATCGTCGTGGTGCTCAATTACATCACGGGCAAGCTTGTGTTTAAGAAAAAAGAAAAAAACTGACGCTGTCACCGACGGCGGGAGAGCATTTCTCCCGCCTTTTTCGTTGCAAAATGCGAAAACGCTTAACCGGAATTGCCGTCTGTGCTATAATGTCCATGCTACACATCTTAATATTTACCCGCACAGGGGGAATACTGCTTTCGGAAGAAATGTATTCTCTCTATCTTTGTGTGGGTAGATGTGTAGCAACATTGAGAGATGCTTTTTTTCAGTGCGTCTCTTGATGAGGCGCACTTTTTTATATTATTTTAGGAGGATACCCATGAAAAAGCAGAGAATCAAGAAGCTTTTCGCCGCGCTTCTCGCGCTCGTTCAGATAACGTGCGTGCTTTCTGTGGCGGGAGTCCTGCGGACTCAGTCAGCTACAAGGACGTGAAGAGCGACCGCTGGAGCTACAGTGCCATCGTGTTTGCCACGCAGAACGGCTATATGAACGGCAAGGGCGGCTATTTCAACCCCGAGGAAACAATGACCCGCGCGATGGTCGTGACGGTGCTCTACCGCATGCAGGGCGAGCCCGCCGTGGAAGATAAGTCGGTGTTCTCCGATGTAAAGCGCGGCGACTGGTACGCTTCTGCAATTCTCTGGGCAGCCGAGAAGAATATAGTAAACGGCACGGGAAACGGCAGGTACGATCCGATGGAGGACGTAACGCGCGAGAAGTTCGCGACGATACTCCGCAGACTGATAGAATACACCCTGAAAGCAAAGCGCCGCAACCGAGCTTCCGGAGATAAGCAGAGGAGATTATTTCAGTTGGAATGAAGGATTCCCCGAGGATCCGTTTGGCAATAACTACTCCTCGGCCTGCAACTATGCCGTTCTTGACGAGTATTCGACCGAAGCCGAATACAGAACGAGAGGTAAGTATTCAACGCTTTCATTCACCGTAGCCCCGTATGCGAAAGCCGGAGCAAATGAATGGGATTACGGATGGGTACAGATCTATGCCGACGGTGAGCTTGTTTGTACATCTCCGAAAATCACAAAGCGCACCGATGCTGTGACTGTTAAAGCGAACATCGAAGGCGCTGAGTATGTTAAGATAAATATAGGAATTTATGGCTATAACCGCGGCTACATGATTTTGTCCGATGTAATAGTTAGCACCGATAAACAGCCTTCTTTGGATTCGGGAACATCTCCTATCAGCCTTCCGATGATTCAAAATAATTATTGGGATTGGAATGAAGACTTTCCCGAAAGTACTACAGGAGACGATTACGGTACGACACGCAATTATGCGATTATGGACGATGCTTGGGATAATACGACCGAATGGAGAGCAAACCGTAATTATAAGACAATTACGGGCAAGATAGCTCCGTATAAAACAGCGAAGGCAGATTGCTACTCATACATCCAAATTTATGCCGATGATCGTTTGATATACACCTCTCCGAAAATCGGATTGCGCTCAGACGCCGTAACATTCAGCGTTGATATAAGCGATTGCAATTACATTAAAATTGTCAGAAGGGCTGAGTCTTATTCCGGCATCATCATCTCCGACGTCCTCCTCCACGAATAAGCCACACAAAAAATCTCCCGCGTCACGCAGACGCGGGAGATTTTGTTATATTCTGAAGGTGCTGTGTCCTGCGGGAACGTCGATGACGGCGGACTCCCACAGATATTTCGTATTGACGACGAGGCGGAACGGCTTTTCAGCGTCTGTCGTGATGACAGAGCAGCCGCGGAACGGTCTGTATTCCTCGCAGACGACGGAAATTCTGTTGTCCCCGAAGAGCATATTCTCAAGACCGCAGCGCTGACGCGCGGCAAGGTCGAACGTGACAGTGTTCTGCGAAGCGTCGAAGTCGAGACCGATAATATTCTCGATAAGCATCGTTATCGGCGCAAGACCTCCCCAGCCCACAAAATCCGAGCGAACGAGCGAGCCGTTCTCTGTCGTTGCGGGGCGGTATGCCTCGGGCGCGTAGCACTCCCATATGCTTCCGAAGGCGGGGTCGCTCTCGACAGCAGCCATCGCGGCAAGCAGACGGAAGGCTGCCTCGCGGGCAAGCTCGCGCTGACCGTTCTCCGCAAGACCGCGCACTGCCGCATACGTTGTCGGCGGCCAAACTCCGCCGAGCCAATAGCCGCCCATCGGGTCGTAGTTCGGGTCATCCTTTGCAAGGGAAGCAAAGGGAACCTTGGTGTAAAACTCGTTTTCATTGAACAGGTGCTCGCGCACAGCCTCGCCGTATGCGCCCTCAGCTGCTCCGCAGAGAAGCGTCCAGAACGCCGCACCGGTCTTCGAGTTTATAAACTTGACCTTCTCGCCGCGCGCACCGCGTGCGAAGAAGTCGAAATACCATCTTGCGCGCGTGCTCCAGTGGAAGCGGTTGATAAGCTCGCAGATACGGCGGTTCTCCGCACGGTAGAATTCACTTTTTTCTTCGAGCCCGAGCTTTTCGCAGATCTGCGCGAGCTTCTTCGCGCTGAGTGCCTGCTGGCAGGCAAGGTCAACGTGGCAGACGTCGCTTCCGTCAAGGTCGTCGCACATGTAGCCGCTGCGCGGAGAATTGTCCATTCCCGACGAGCCGGAGTCCTCGAACCAGTAAAGCTCGCAGGTGTCGCGGCGACGGTTGTTCTCGATGAAGGAGTATATTCCCTCAAGCGCGGGCAGAACGCGCTCGAGGCGCGTGTCGTCGCCGGTGATGCGGTAGTGCTCCCACTCAGCCCAGGCCATGAGCGGAGGGTTGATCCTTCCGGGGTACGCCTCCTCCTCGGTCTCGATGACGTAAGCCATCGACATGAAGCCATCGGACTCGCGACGGAGTCTGTAGAGGTTGTCAAGGTTGTTGAACGCGGTGAGCGTGCCGTTCGAGTAGTTCGTGATGAAGGTCATGATGCAGGAATCCCACTGCCAGGTGATACCGACACCGGGCATACAGGTGAGGATGTCCTTCCAGCCCGGACGGTCGAGGTATTCGATGTTCTCGAACGCCTTCTCCCATGCCTTGTAGTAAAGCTCGACGAGCTCGTCGTGTCCGTCAAGCACGGGACGCGGCAGGCTGTCCCTGTCGTAAATATAACGTTCGGTCATATATATGCTCCTTTGGGGTAGAATGAAATTCGCTTGCTATGAGTATACCACACACGCGAGTGCTTGTCAATCACGTTTTGACCTTTCGGCAGATATACAAAAGCGTTACTTGACAATATCGCCGCGGTGCTGTACAATATATTTACTTAAAAAGCACAAGGAGAGCCGAAAATGCTTCAGCTTAAATTTACATCCCCTCTTGAAAAATTTCTCCCCGCGCACACCATGGCGGATGTGCGGGATTATACGCCGTATCCCATCCTCCGCGGCGAGAGCTTTGCCGTTCACGCCGCCTTTTGCGACACAGAGGCTTTTTTGAAGTCGTGTGTGCGCGCACGCGTCGAATGCGACGGAGCGGAGGTTCTCGTTTACCGAATAGACTCCGTGCCTGTCCGCGTGCCGTGCTATCCCGAGTGGCACGACGACGATTACATGAGTCTTGAGGCGGGGCTTTACCCTGATATTATGACAAAAATAGATGAGAGCACGCTGCTATACGCGCCGCAGAGGGGGCTCTCGATGCTACGGCTCGAGCTTCCGTCGCTGCCTGCGGGCGAGCATCACCTGACGCTGACTGTCGAGCACATCGACGGCGAGGTAAAGCACGAGTCGTGCAGCGCAGAGCTTGATATTACCGTGCTCTCCACGGCGCTCCCGCCGCAGAGGACCGTCGTAATGCAGTTCCTTCACGCGGACTGCATTGCGGAGTATTATAACATACCCGCGCTCTCGGAGCGTCATTTCGAGCTTATCGAGCGCTGGGCGCGCACGGCTGTGGAAAACGGAGTTAATTCTCTCTATACGCCGCTGTTTACCCCGCCTCTCGACACAGAGGTAGGCGGCGAGCGGCTGACCGTTCAGCTTGTCGGCGTGACGCGGTGCGACGGCGAGTGGAGCTTTGACCTTTCGCTGCTTGACCGCTGGATAGACATGGGTCTTCGCATCGGCGTTGAATATTTTGAATTCTCTCATCTGTTTACGCAGTGGGGGGCGCGCCATGCGCCGAAGATAATTGCGACGGTCGACGGCGAGACGCGGCGTGTATTCGGCTGGGACACGGACGCCGCGAGCGAGGAATACATCGGCTTTTTGCGTCGCTTCCTTACTGTGCTGCTCGCGCACATGAAGGAGCGCGGGCTGTACGACAGATGCATATTCCATATTTCCGACGAGCCGAATGAGCAGCAGAAGGAGGCTTACCGCTCGGCGATGGAAGCTGTCGGCGACCTGCTTGCGGATTGCACGGTCGCGGACGCGATGGGAGACGTCAGCTTCTACACCGAGGGCATATGCCGCCGCCCGATTCCGTGTACGGACAATGCGAAGAATTTCCTGCCGTACATCCCGGAGGACCTGTGGGTGTATTACTGCTGCGGGCAGACGACGAACGTGTCAAACAGATTTATCGCGATGCCGCTGTCGCGCGTGCGTATCCTCGGCCTTCAGATGTGGAAGGCACACTGCACGGGCTTTCTGCACTGGGGCTATAATTTCTACAAGAGCCAGTATTCGCGCTACTCCGTTGACCCGTACCGCATAACGGACGCTGATTACTTCGCACCTGCGGGGGATGCCTTCTCGGTCTACCCGGGTAAGGACGGGGACGCTGTGCCGTCGTTGAGACTGCGTGCTTTTTACGAGGCTATGTGCGACATTCGCGCGCTTGAGGCGGCGGAGAAAAGCTTCGGACGCGAGGCGGTCGAGCGACTGCTCGAATACGAAGGCGGAGAGCTTGCTCTCGACAGTTACCCGCGCGGCGGCGAATATATAGAAAACGTAAGGCGTCGGCTTGCGGAGCTTTTAGGGTAAAAAATAAGGGTGCGAGGCATAGCCGCGCACCCATGCAAAAATACATAGCTCTGTTGCTGCGACACAATTTCATCCACATAGGTATGCGAAAGGAGAGCATGCACTTTTACCGAACGGTAAGGCATACCTTATCCGGATAATTCAATTGTGTCGCGTGTTAATTATATCACAAACTGCCGCAAACCGCAAGGGTGAGCGGAAAAATAACCGAAAAAAGCGGCAGCCGACATCGTACAATAGATGTCGGCTGCCGTTATGGGACAAAAAAGTTATCTTCTGATCATGCTGATGCAGTCAGCGCATATCGGCTTTCCTCTGAAGTCGATAAGTCTCTCATCAGAGCCACAGATAGCACAGGTGGGGTATGCCTTGGTAACGATAAGGCGGTCTCCGTCGGTCTCAAAGGATACTCTTGTCTTAGTCTCGAAGCCGAGTCTTTTTCTGATGTGCTTCGGAATCACGATGCGTCCGAGCTCGTCAACCTTTCTTTCCATATTTGATTCTCCTCACAGCGTTTTAATAAATACCTATTATCGCGGAAAGCGCAAACGTTTCCGCTGTTAATTAATTATATCACGTAAAGGATTTAATTGTCAATAGCTTTTAAGACTCAAAGGCAAAAACAGGCAGGAAATTGTCGGTTTTTATCAAGCGTTACAGAATGTAAAAACGAAGCGGTGAGATTCACATGAGGATTTGTGCAATATTTCGTGATTGCCGTTCATGTTAAAGCTGTCGCACGACTGCATGCCGGACGATGCTGGAGACGTGCGAAAAAATATTAAAGCGGCACGGATGTGAAAATGTAAAAAACACTTGACAACAGGGCGAAGATATGGTACAATATTCTTTGTTAAGAGGACCATTAGCTCAGTTGGTTAGAGCTCCCGGCTCATAACCGGTAGGTCCTAGGTTCGAGTCCTAGATGGTCCACCATAACCGGACACCGGTTTTGATACAATGCGTATCGAGCTTGGTGTCCGGTTTCTTTTTGAAAAGCCCTTGATTTGCAAGGCTTTTTCGATATTATTTAACGATAACAGGCTCTATGGAGGTTCAGAAATGACTTCCATAGAGCCTGTTTCAATTTAAGCGAAGATACCTTTTAACGAAAGGTTTGCGAGGGTGTGCAAATTTCAGAGGGGATGTGCATCTTTTAATTATTTAGATGGTTTTCTTGCCACTTACTGTTTCAAAGTGG
>CAYNHY010000034.1:0-14764 GCA_964397225.1 uncultured Ruminococcus sp. | reverse complement strand
GATATTGTAAACGGTGTAGACAGTGCGGCGAATATGGGCGGTATTGCCGGCTACGGTAATGCCCAAATCTATTACTGTGTCAACGCCGGAAATATCAAAGCAAACGGTGGCGGTGCATATGATATCGCAGATAAAGGAGCTGACATTTCTCAGTGCATCAACATCGGAAAGGTCACAGACTCCGGTTATGATGATAAAGCGTATGTATCCGCAAAATATAACGGCTTCAATCTTGAAGGCGACTCCCCCGAGCTCACCGACGGCACACTCCTTGAAAAGCTCGCCGACACATACTGGGTACAGGGAGAAAAGTTCCCCGTTTGGTCGGGCAAGCTCCCCTCTTAATATGTCCTGTGCGTGTCAGTGATAATTGATTTGAACACGACTTCGACAGAATAAGCAAGAAACCGCAAATGTCCGAAAACGGCGTTTGCGGTTTCTTGACGCTCGTGGGGGATTTGCCGGAAGAGCACGAAAAGACTGTTACGATATCACTGTTGACAAGAGCGGACGTACATATTATAATAGGAAAAGCTTGTGCGAAGCATCCAATAAACCGAGAAAATCGAAAGGAGTGCGTGTATGACACCGAATGTCAAGGAAATGTATCTGAAAAGGTCGCCGTGGAGACTGTTTTTCACCGTGGCTCTGCCCGGAATGATAAGTATGTTCACCATGTCGATCTACAGCATAGTGGAGGGCGTGTTCATCGGACAGCGCCTCGGCGAGGCGGCACTTGCCGCCGTTAATATTGCGTTTCCGCTTGTTATGATAAACTTTTCGCTGTCCGATCTCATCGGAGTCGGCTCGTCGGCGCCGATTTCCGTCGCGCTCGGCAAGCACGAGGACGAGCACGCGAACAATATTTTCTCCTGCGCCATGCTTATGATACTTGTCGTGGCTGTCGTAATGGGCGTCTTTATGTTCACCTGCGCCGAGAGCCTTGTCAGGCTCATGGGTGCCGACGAGAACGTCGTGGAAACTGCGACGAAATATATCCGCATTTACGCACTGACGAGCCCGATAACGACCGTGTTCTTCGCGATGGACAATTACCTGCGGATCTGCGGCTACGTGAAGACGAGCATGCTCATAAACGTCGCCTCAAACCTTGCGACGATTGGACTTGTTGCCTTTTTTCTCGTCGTGCTTGAAAGCGACGTGTCGGGTTCGGCGGCAGCGTGCTGTATCTCGATGTGCATGTGCTCAGCTGTCGCCCTTGTGCCGTTCCTGCGCGGAAAAACACAGCTTCGCTTTGTGCGCCCGCGCTTCAGCCTCGCTCTCGTGAGGCTGATCGTCTCCTGCGGCGCGCCGACCTTCCTTAATAATATCGCGGGGCGTGTAACATCCGTGCTTATGAATATTTCGCTGATGACGCTCGGCGTGCGTGCGCTCGGCGAGGGCGGCGGAACTACTGCCGTGGCGGTTTATGCCGTGCTCATGTATTCAAGCGATATGTGTCAGCCGCTCATCTACGGAATGTGCGACGCACTCGCACCGTCGCTCGGCTTTAACAAGGGCGCGGGCGAGCACAGACGTGTCAAAAGCATCGCGCGCTGCGGCTTTATCGGAGCCTTCACCGTCGGAGTGCTCGGCGCGGCAGTCATGCTGTTCGCCTCGGAGCTAATTGTTGCGATGTTCGTCGGCAAGGCAGATGCGGCAACGCTCGAGCAGTCGCGACATGCGCTGCGCCTTTTCAGCTTCGCGTGGCTCCTTCGTCCGCTTTCAATCTCCGCGCAGAGCTTCCTCAGTGCCATCGAAAAGCCGCTCCATGCGACGATTCTCTCCGTCGGTGTCGCGCTCGTGTTCCCGGCTCTTTCCCTCGGACTGCTGTGGTCGCTGGGGCTTGACGGCATATGGATGAATCTGCTTGCGACCTCGGCTGCGGCAGCTGTCGCGGGAGTCTTCCTTATAAGGCACGCACTGCGTGGAGAAAATTAAAACAAAAAGCACGGCTTCGACATCGCCGACATGCGGCTGATGTGTTAAAACGGAGTCGTGTTCTTTTCTTTCGGAGTTGATACGCGGGGCACTTTTCTGCTATAATCATGGTGAGGCGAGAGAGTCGCCTCACTTTTACAGCATTCGGTTAGCGCGTGCTAACTACATAAGCGAGGAACACGGAATGTCCGAGGAATTGTTGGTCAGACACTGCGCGCCGACTCTTGCGGGATGAAGACAGTGAATATGTTCACGTGTGAATACGGAAGCCGTGACGAGCTGCGCTGCGACGTGAGACGGCTGAACGGCACGCTGTCGTGCAAGGGGCTTTGAATATCGTCGCTCAGATACAACGGGAAGCGCGCGCTGATCTATATCTACCGTCCGTCGTGCCTGAGACGTGATCTTGCCGACAGCGCGGCGTTGGAGATACTTGAAAAATTCGGATACGAGGGAACGCCCGAGCGCTGCATTGCGCGCCTTATAAAGCGGGTGGAGGCGTGCAAGCTTGTCGGCTGCCCGAAGGTCTACGGAGACGTCGCAGCGGCACAAAAAGCTTTGACAAATACAAAAAATGCACAGCCGCGTACTGCGCGTGCTATGCGGCGGGAAGGTCTATCGAACGGCTCACGGTAGTCGGTTGATATATAAAAATTACGAAAGGTAAGGTGTAAAGAAATGAGCAAGGTCGGAATAGTTTATTGGAGCGGAACGGGAAATACGGAGGCTATGGCGCAGGCTGTAGCAAAGGGAGCCGTGAAGGCGGGAGCGGAGGCTGTGCTTCTCGAGTGCTCGCTGTTTGACGTGTCGATGCTCGACTCATTTGACGCGATAGCGTTCGGCTGCCCGTTGATGGGCTCCGAGGAGCTTGAGGAGAGCGAATTCGCTCCGATGTTCGAGTCCTGCGAGAGCAGTCTCTCGGGCAGGAAGCTTGCGCTCTTCGGCTCATACGGCTGGGGCGACGGCGAGTGGATGCGTAATTGGGATGAAATCTGCCGTGCTGACGGTGCTCTCATGGTGTGTGATTTCGTTATCTGCAAAGAGGCTCCCGACGACGGCGCTGTAGCTGAGTGCGAAGCTTTCGGTGCCGCGCTGGCTCAGGGCTGAGAAAATTAAAAGGAACACCCGCTGTGACGTGCGAGCCGTCGCGGCGGGTGTTTTCCTTGCATAAAATTAAAGCTCGACGCGGTTTAAGAGCTCGCCGCGCTCGAAGGCTCTGATATTCTCGATAACGAGCTCGATAAGACGGCAGCGCGCCTCGAGAGAGCCCCACGCCACGTGCGGCGTGATGCAGATATTCTTCGCCGAAAGATACGGATGTCCCGCCGTCATCGGCTCAATGTCGAGCACGTCAATGCCCGCGCCGCGCAGTCCTCCGCTGTTCAATGCATCGCACAGCGCCTTCTCCTCGACGACCGCGCCGCGTGAGGTGTTGATAAGCACCGCGGAGCTCTTCATTTTAGAAAGCGCGCGACGGTCGATAAGTCCGCGTGTTTCGTCGGTGAGAGGGCAGTGGAGCGTCAGATAATCGCTCTGCTCGAGCAGCTGTTCAAAATCCGCCTCAACGACTCCCTCGTCGCATATCGGGCGGCGAGCTACTGCAAGCACGCGCATGCCAAAGGCCGTCGCAATTTTCGCGACCGCACGTCCTATCGTGCCGTAGCCGAAAATTCCGAGAGTCTTGCCGCGCAGCTCCGTTATCGGGAAGGACAGGTAGGAGAAGGTCTCCTTCTGCGCCCATTCACCGCGCGCGGTAGATTCGGAATATTTATCAATCGACGTTGCAAAGCGAAGTATGAAGGCAAAGGTCAGCTGTGCAACGGAGTCCGTCGAGTAGCCAGGAACATTGCACACGGCAATGCCGCGCTCGCGTGCGGCGACGGTGTCAATATTGTTAAAGCCCGTCGCAAACAGCCCGATGAAGCGCAGTGCGGGGCAGGCGTCCATAATTTCCGCGGTGATGCGCGCCTTGTTGCAGATGACAGCCTCGCTGTCTCCGATGGCGCTCGGAATATCCGCGGGGGATACCGTGTCGAAATATTTAACGCTGCCGAGCGCTTCGAGCCCCTCGAGCGAAACGTCTCCGTTTGTTACTGTGCATTTGTCAAGTACGGTTATCTTCATGTCGTTTTCCTCGTTGTAGCTTTAGCAGTCTGTGACAAGTCCCGCCTCGCGCAGCTTCTCTATAAGCTCGCGCACGTCGGCGGCGATGGTGTCGCGCGGTGCATCATATTCATTCTCGAGTGCGTCGCATATTTCGTCCTCCGAGCACTCCTTTGTTAACAGCTCCCATATCCGCGCACCGCTTTCGGTCAGAATAAAGAGTCCGTTAACTCCTGCGGCATCGCTGCCTACGGGGATAAGCATGTGCTCCTCCGCAACACAGCGGTATACGACATCCTTTGCAACCTTTATCACTGTATTACCGTCCCTTCAGTTAAATTACCTTTTAATTGTACATCACAAAGCACGGCTTGTCAAGTGAAAGCCGTGCTTTGTGCGTTGCCTTGCGATTATTTTTTTCTGTAGATGATAAACTCGGCGTCCGACATGGCGCACCGCTCGTTCATTGCCTTGGAGACCGCATTGTGAAGCGACGCGCTGCGTGAGCGGATACCCTCGCCCTCGGCGTAAAAAGGTCCGTCGATATATACCTCGGCAGCGGGACGCCGACCGAAGCGGCGCTTGCGGTATACGACGGTCATTGCAAAGGCGGGCTTTGTAAGACGGGCGGGGTAACGGAACGACGTGTCGGAAAAGGGTCTGATCTTATTGTAATATTTCCACACATGCGCCTCGGGGTAGATCACTATCGGGTGACCGTCGTCGGCTCGTGCGGAAATTGCCGCCTCAAGGTCGCGAAGCCCCGAAAGCGTGTCGGCGGTCGGCAGTGCTCCGAGGTACGGCAGAAGTCGTCCGATCACCGGTATTCCGAAATTCGCAGGGCTGACTACCGTGTATATCCTGCGTGGCGAGGCGCACAGCGCGGGAATGAACACGTCGCCGAAGGGCTGCGTGTGATTTCCGTATACAAAGCAGCCTCCGCGTGTCGAGCGGAGCTTGTGCGTGCCGTGAAGCCTTACATGCAGCACAAGGCGGCAGTATACCGAGCCGATAACGTATGCTGCTGCGTATATTACCCCGGACAGCAGACGAAAGCGCGCGTCGCGCCGCAGTCTGCGGTAGCACTTGGGCAGAGTCTTATCCTGCTCTGCCGTCTGTTCGAAGTCGTCCTCAAAGCTGTCGTAGCAGCGTATTTCCCGAGCCCTCACAGCGTGCCCTTCCAGCCTGCGATATCCGACGGCGCAAAGTCGTAGGTAAGCTTCTTGCCGTAGCATTTCTCATAGCAGGCGCACTTCAGCGCGTAATCGGCACTTTCAAGCGCTTCGGTGTTTTCCTTGACGCTTTTTGTGCTGTCAGGTGTCAGAACATCGAGCACGTGAAGAACATAGCGCACGCGTCGGAATTCGTCGCTCTCGTCCTCGTCAAGCTCGACTATCTCGACAAAGCAGGAAAGTATCGGCACGCCGAGCTTTGCGGCGTAGAAATACGCACCGTTCTTCGGCGGGCGTGGCTTGCGATAATTGAACCACATCTCCTGCTCGGGGTACAGGAGAACAGCGTCGCCCCTTTCGACAAGGCGCTCCTTCAGCAGGGGCGGCAGATCACGCGCGAGGTAATGCGGGTCGGCGCTTATCGGTATGGTGTCGGCGTAATTCATAAGAAAGCCGAGCGCGCCTGTCATTGCAAAATTCGAGCACTGACTGATGATGCCGAGCGTGCGGCGACCGACGCTTTGACACAGATGGCGGATGACCGTGTTCTCAAGCGGTCCGAAGTGGTTGCTCGTGATGAGCACGCCGCCGTCAAGCTGCGCCAGACGCTCCGCACCGACAAGCTCCGTGTCGCGGTTTATCCTTTTTGTTGCAAGCCTTGCCGCACACAGTGCAAGCGAGCGCCGTGCCATATAGCCGAGCCGTCGGTGGCTTCGAAGATAGCTGTCGGTGATTTTTCTTTCCTCCTCGCGTGAGAGGGCAGGGTCGTTCAGCTCCACCTTGCGGTTGAGCTCTCCCGCCTCGGCGAAGGTCTTAATGTTTTCGATGACCGCGCGGCGGTCGTTTCCGAGTATCATAATCTGATCTTAACTCCCTTGTCATAAAGCTTTTTGAAGGTAATGTCGTTTTCGGGTATTTCGACAGCGCGGCGGACGAGAAGCTCAAGGCATTCGTCGTCGGCATGTCGCTTTTCATCCGTGTAGCTTTCGCGGCAGCGGCGTATCTCATCTATAAAGCCGCTCTTTTCGGCGTAATGTCGGAAGTGCTCCGCATACTGCACGCCGTCACGACACCAGGGCTTCGAGAAAAGATTGTAGTGGATAAGGCTCGGGCTTTTAAGCTCCGGCTTTTTGTCGTTCGGCATTGTGTTCCAGGCGGGCTCGAGATAATATATGCGCCCACAGCACATGGCGTTGATGTAATCCTGGTCTGGAGCCACCGTGTCAAAGTGGTAGGTGTTCAGCAGCTCAAGAAAGCGCTCCTCAATGCCGCATTCGCGAAGTGCGGTAAGCTCCATCAGCAGAACACCGGAATTTATGTACTCGTCGCCGCGGACTCCGACCGCGTTTTCCGTGTAGGCGACAAGCGGCGGTATGTCGGCGATGGACAGATCGCGGCACGCGCCGATAAGGCAGTCTCCAATGTTCGTGTCGTAAAGCTTTGCAATGTCGTCGGTGAGCACGACGTCGGAGTCTATGTATATCGCGCGGTCGAGCTCCGGGAACATTGACGGGATGAAGAGTCGGAAGTATATCGTGAGCGTGAAGTAGTCACAGCGAAGGCGGTTGCTCATCCTGTCGTCGAGAAAGTCGAATTTGTCGCTCATCTCGACAGGCGTGATCCTGAAGTTGTCCGTCTCAAGCGAGACAATGCGCTCGAGCGTGCGAGGGCTGATGCCGTCGTGAAGTATTACGGCACGATAGCACCTCTCGGCGGAGGCGTTTTCAATAGCGGAGCAGATCGCTGTGGCAAGAAAGGGTGCGTATGCCTCATCGGCTGTAAAAAATACGGTTATTTCGTTATTCATCGTAAGATCTCCTATATTCTTCAAAGATACCGTCGAACTCGTGTATTCCGAGCCTTTTGTGGACCTCGTCCGTCTGCCACGGCTTTACGGTTACGGGGCGAATGTACGGAAACAGCTCGAAATATGTCGTGAAGTGCTTGAATACCGTGTCGTCGCGCATGCGCCCCTGATTATTAAAGCGTGCGGGCAGACGTCGCTTGACGGCGAGGCGGTTCAGCGCGCTCTGATCGGGCATAAAAAGCTTTTCCGTGCGGCATATCTCACGGCATTTTCGAAATAGACCGTTTTCGCGGATACGCGGCATATTCAAAACGAGCACGCCGGAGTTCAGGTAGTCGTGACGGAGGATGTTTCCGAAGAACCACTTTCCGTATCGGTCCGGGACTCCCGCGATGTCGGCGTCCGATATGTCAAGCTGTGAAAGATACGAAAAATCCCCGCAGCACAGCACGTCGGCATCAAGATACAAAAGCCTGTCGGGAAGCACGTCAAGCGTGTCGGCGTAAAGTCGCAGCATACAAAGCGGCGTGAAGCGAGTGTCCATATTTGCGCGCGGCAGCTCGGCGGCAAAGCGCTCCGTCAGGTCATAAAGCGTGACCGAAATTTTGCAGGCTTCGCCCGACAGCGTGCGAAGCCTGTCGGCAAAGTCCTCGCCGATAGCACGTCCGGAGTCCTCGCCATTATTAACGTTGGCGGTCAAAATGAAAATATTCAGCGGCTGCGCGGTGTGCTGCGTCAGCGACAGCACCGAGAGAAATATTCCGCGGCAAATGCCGCAGTCTCCGCAATAAAGAATATTCATCGCGTTCGGCACCTCCTTTTTCACAAATTATATCCGAAAAAGGGAAAAAAGTGAAGGCACGGCTCGGAGAAGCGCCTCTACAAGTCGTTTTTGCCCTCGGAGAGTCGTTCTACGGCGTTCTCTACGATTCGGAGAGCGAAAAAAACGGTACACGGAGTATATCCGTGTACCGTCGAGCGGGGCGTTTTGGATTAAATTACCATTAAGAGCGTGCCTGCTGTGATGAGAACGCAACCGATAAGTGACTTTGCCGTGAACTGCTCATGCAAAAAGACGAAGGCGAGCACGAGTGTTATAACAACGCTCAGCTTATCGATCGGTACGACCTTCGAGGCGTCACCGAGCTGAAGCGCACGGTAATAGCAAAGCCACGACGCGCCCGTTGCAAGCCCCGACAGAATGAGGAAGAGAAAGCTCCTTTTGCTAATGGAGGAGAGCCCTCCATGGGTGTTTGTGAGAAATACCATTACCCACGACATGATAACGACGACGACTGTGCGGACAGCCGTTGCGAGGGTTGAATTGACTCCGTCGATGCCGACCTTCGCGAGTATGGAGGTCAGCGCCGCAAAAACGGCGGAGAGAAGTGCAAATACGAACCACATAACGCAGCCTCCCTGTTATTTATCGGTCAAAGTGCGGCGTGACGTGGTTTTCCGTGGCTTTTTGATAAACGACCACAAAATTACGACTATCTGTCCCGCGACGCCAAGCAGGTAGACGAGCGATACATTTATGCCGAAGTGGCGGAAGGTAATGTGTATCGTCGCAAGGATCGACCATATCAGTGCCGATATGATATAGTAGTTGTGGCGAACGTTGAACCACACGGAGTTGAAAACGAGCTTGACTATCAAAACGATCGGAAGTGCATAGACGAAAAAGAGCCACTGGAAGGTCGCTCCGTGCGCGACAAGCGAGGTAATGATGTATGCAAATACGGCAATCAGCCAGACAAGGCTTTCCGATATGTAGGAGATGACCCGCCGGTTATAGCGGGCTTCGCGCTGCTCCTCGCGCTCGCGCGGCGTCTCCGTGACCTCAAGCCCCGCCAGATAATCGAGCGAAACCCCGAATATTTGTGACAGCTCCGCGAGTACGGTAATATCCGGCACCGATTCGCCTCGTTCCCACTTTGAGACGGTCTTGTCGGAATAATTGAGGCGTTCGCCGAGTTCTGTTTGCGTCATGTTGTTCAGCAGCCTCAGCTCTGTAATGTTTTTGGCGACAGTCGCCCGTACATCGTTCACTTTGGAGTTCTCCTTTCAACGGTCGGTGGCGTGTTTTACTTAATGAGAATATTATAAACCGAAATCGTCCGCTTGTCAAGAGAAACAAAAAAGCGGCGGGAAGAGCTCCCGCCGCTTTCGCAGCTGCATGATTATTTCTGTACGCCTGCTGTTGTGAAGTCGAGCTTCTCGAAGTCGGCGCCGTCGCGGATGGAGTAATCACCGTGCGTCGGGTCGACAAAGAAGAGATTCTCGTCATCGCGGTATTTGAGGTTGTTGCCAACGTCACCGTGTGCGTTTGCAATTTCACCGAGATCGAACTCGCTGCCGCTTACGACACCTGCGCTTCTTTCAACGAAGATATTGTCGCGAACGCGGTGAGCGGAGGTGTAGATGCAGTTAGGCTGACCCATGTGAGACGGGTCGTAGTCGTAATTGTACATCGAGGGCCAACGCTCGAGCCATGTAGCGTACATTGCATCGCTTTCGTTCGCTCTCTGCATTGCGAGATACGTAGCGAAGCCACTTGCATACGCCTGCTCAATGGTATCTGTGCTATCGCCTATGGTGTTGCCGGTGAACGAGAAGCCTGACTTGACTATAATGTTATCGTGAACATTATTCTCGCGTCCGCCGTGGAGAACGACAGCGCAGCCGTTGTTGTAGAAGAGGTTTCCGTAAACATGCTGACCGCAGGTGTTGTCGTCAAGATAGATGCCGTATACGGGAATGTTCGTAAAGACGTTGTAGCGAATGTGGTTGTCGCGGAGTCCGACGCTGTTCCAGGTGTAGACTGCGCCGAAGTCCTGTGTTCTTGCCATCATATTATCGAATACGTTGTACTCGATAACATTGTCGATTCCGGCAAACCTGATAGCACCGTGTGCGCCGTTCTTAAATATGTTGTGCGATATCTTTGCGGCGACGTCGTCGATGTTTATCGCGTTAGCATTTGCGAAGAACTGAGGCTGACCGAAGTCGTGGAGGTAGTTGTTCTCGATGACGTTGTGACCCTCCTGTATGAGTCTTATATTAGCGCGGGAGTAGAGGGTGATACCGCCGTTTACGAAGTTCGAAAGCTCGCAGTTCGAAAGCGTGAAGTACATCGCGTTCGCGTAGATGACGACAGTCTGAGAGCCGATATTCTTGAAGGAGCAGCGGTCTATCGTCGTGTGGTCTGCGAGAATGGAGAGCGCGACATCCGTCGAGCCGTTGAAGTTGAGACCGACAAAGCTGAGGTACTCTGCGCTCTGCTCGAGTGTGATGAACTTACCGGAGCTTGCGATGGTGTAGTCGCCGGTCGGCTTGTAAACGTAAAGATTGTGGGTCTTGGTGTCGTACCAGTACTCACCGTTGGCGTCGAGCATTTCGGCGAGATTGTGGAAGAATACGGTGTCATCCATTCTGCCCTCAAAGGCGAGGCAGAAGGTGTCGAGAGAATAGCCGTTAGCGCAGTTTCTGTTCGAGAAGTCGAAGGTAAGGTGCTTTGTTTCCTTGTCGTAGGACTTAACCTTGAAGGTGTCGATGAGCCAGCCTGTGCGCAAAAAGCCCGTGACCTTCATGCCCTCGACAGTCGAGAAGCTGTCGGCAGCCTTTGCGGCGAGTGCCGAGAGAATGATGGTGTCATACTCGAACTCTGTCTTGCTCGGATCCTCATAGCGTGTGGTGAAGTTCCTGTAGCATCTGTCCGTGCCGTCGGGATCCATGTTGGGATATCTTGCCTCATGGCAAACTCCGGTGGAGGAGAAGATGTAGTTCGTATCAAGAAGCTCGTCCACCTTGCCGCTGAGGTTGACCTTGTAAATTTCATTCTGCGAGCGCTCGGGGAACATCGCCTTTTCTTCGTCCGTGATCCGCTCGAAGTCGTTATACTTTATGATCGTGCCGTTCGCGAAGGTGACGTCTCCGTCGCCGTATGCGGTGTAACGGATCGGAACCTCAGCCGTACCCGCATCCTCTGCGGTGAAGGTAAGGTTGTCAAGAGAGCCGTAGTTGCCTGCCTTGAATGCGACAACTATCTCATCCGTTGCGGTCTTCTTCAGCTCGCGGACCATCTCCTTCGCACGTGCGAGTGTGGCGATCGGGCTGTCCTTCGTGCCGGCATTTGCGTCATTGCCGTTTACTGCAACATAAATGTCGGCATCCTCGACCTTCTCGATCGAGCGGTCGAGCTCGTTCTTGTAGGTCGGCTGATTGTAAACAAGCTCGTATTCGAACTTGTCGTAGGTTCTGAATCTCTGGAGAATTACAGCGAACTGCTCACGGGACGCACCGCTTGCAGGCTCGAGAGTTGATGAGGTAACTCCGGTGATAAGACCTGTGGCGTTAGCCCAGGACATAGCATCGCGTGCGTATGCCTGAACCTTCTTGTAGTCCTTGTAGCCGGTGATATCCTTTCTTTCCTCTGTCTTTATGTACTCGACGGAGGCATATCTCTGAAGGATAGCCGCGAGCTGCTGACGGGTTATGTCGTCATTCGGTGCGAAGACGCCTTCCTCAACTCCTTTGACGATCTCCTTCTCGGCTGCCCAAAGCACGGCATCCGCATACCAGTGCGTCTCCTTTACATCCTTGAAGCGTGAGCTGAACCTGACCTCGGGCTCACCCTGGAAGCGGTAGAGCACGGTGACGACCATCGCGCGGGTCATTGTCTCCTCGGGAGCAAACAGCCCTCCGCCCTTGCCGTTCATGTAACCGTTTTCGGTGGCGTACATGATCTCGTCAAAGCTCCAACGCTTCGTGCTTACGTCCGTGTATGGGGACTTGTCGGCGGCATTTATTGCGCTCGCCGCGCCGAGCACCGTGCCCGCCGCTGTAAGCGTGGCAAGAAGCGCCGACAGAATTCTTCGTTTCTTCATTTTTTTGTTTTCCTTTCGATTTTGTTTTCGTTCATTACATGAGAATACACTCATGTTTATGATAAGTATATCATAAAATCGCAAAAACGGCAACAGTGAAAGAAGCTCAAATGCTAAATTCAGAGAACTGCATAAAATCACCGGTGCATTTTTGTGCAGTCTGACGAAGGAACCTCTTGCTGCAAGCTTCGGTAAAATCTGAGCGCAGAGCTCTTGTGCAAGGCGCAAATTACCATATAAATGGCTTTGGAGGGCAAAGTGACAGCTTTTTGTGATTTTTCCGAAAAAATATATTAAAGCTGTTGCAAAGAGCTCGGGCGTGTGCTATAATTACCGCGTGGGGCTGTTGAAGCCGATAATTTAATAATGCTCTTTATTAAGGAGAGAGAAATTATGAAAAGACTGCTGACACTGACGCTTTCGATACTCATTGCCGCCTCGCTTTTGACTGTCTGCGCCTCTGCCGAGGCTTTTAACGCCGCCGGAGGCTGCAAGCTGAAGACAACGGTATTTAAGGCGAGTGCCGCCGACGTTGTCAAGGACGGCGAGATCACCGACGGAGAATACGTCGAGCTCGATATCGACCGAAACGCCGAAAGCACCGACTGCATGCTCAGCTACGAGACAGCCGAGGTGTACGACTCGGCGTGCGAGCTTCTGAAGAACGTGCATTTTTACCTTTCGTGGGACGAGACCCACGGACTCAATGTTGCCGTTCGCGCGACGCTGCTTGAGACTCCCTCGAATACCTCACCCCAGCCGGACGACACCTACTTCGACGGCTTCCCGGGCGACGAATTTCTCTTTCAGTTCGGAATGATGTTCCGTGTTTCTGGCTCGGACGGCAAGACTGTTATGTCCCGCGGCATCAGCCTGAATACCGAGAGCGGCACGCCGCTTTACGGTCACTACAACGAGAACGGCTACACCGGCTCGCTTTCGCACACATGGGGAGAGGACTATTTTATCAAGGTCGTCGGTAATACGGTAACCTATGAGATATCCTTCCCGATAGAGTCCGTCCTTCCCGCCGCTTCTCTGAGCGGCAGCGCACCGAGCGACGGAGCGCAGATGAATTTTGACGTGAGCGCAACAGGCGGAAGCCTCGGCGTGCTCCATAAGGATTCGAATATGTACGCGGTATCCGTCGGAGACGCGGGCTACATGGCTCAGTGGAATCTCTTCGAGTCTCCGTCTCACGCGAAGGCAGTTTTCTCCTCGGAGCAGATAAAGAAGTCTGCGGACAGTGCGGAGACTACCCCCGTCGTAACGACTGCTGCGCCTGACGACGTGCCAGACAGCACGACTGCCGCTCCGACTCAGCCGATAACAACGAGGATTGAAAGCTCCGTTGTCACCTCTACGGCATATGTTACCGATTCGCACGGCGACGTGGTCACAGACGAGCATGGCGAAAACGTAACCGAGCTTGTCAGCGAGGTCGTTACTTCCGTCGTAACGGACGAGGTGCAAAAGCCCGTTGCGCCGAGCACGGGAGACGCTGCCGTTATCTCAGCTGTCGTCGGCGTGATTGCCGCCTGCGGCGCTGTGGTAGCAAAGCGCAAAAAGTAAATATATTAAATCCTTCGGCTATGCGGCACGACCTGTCGCATAGTCGAAAACGGTATAATGCAGTGCTTTACATATTATAACAAAAGGAGAACACAAATGACACTTACCGAGGCCTTGGCAAAAAGGCGCTCTGTGCGTTCGTTTACCGGAGAGCAGATAAGCCGTGAGGAGCTTGACACAATTCTCAAAGCGGCATGCGCCGCGCCCGTCGGCATGGGACGCTACGAGGACGCGCACCTTACAATTATCACAAACAAGCAGCTGCTTGACGATATCAAAAGAAGCGCGGGAGCCCTTGACCGCGACGTGCTCTACGGCGCGCCGATGCTCATTGTCGTATCGCAAAAGCGTCCCGACAGCTCGGCTATGGATAACGTAATGTATTCGAACGCCGCGATCATCGTGCAGAATATGGCACTCGCGGCAACGGAGCTCGGCGTCGGCGCATGCCATATCTGGGGCGCGACAATGGCAATGTCCGCGGACGCGGAGCTTACACGGCGTCTTGCGCTACCGCACGATTTCGTGCCCTGCTCGGCTATCGCTCTCGGCAAGACCGAGGTAAAATACGAAGCACGCGAGATCCCGCTCGAACGCATTGCAAGAAATGCGATCGACTGACACACAGAGATACAATGTTGAAAGGAAGAAATATCATGAGAAAGAGCTTTGGAGTAAAGCCCATACTGTACCCTATGCCGGTGTTTATTATCGGCTCCTACGACGAAAACGGAACTCCCGACGCCATGAACGCGGCGTGGGGCGGCATCAGCGAGGCTGACGAAATATCCCTCTGCCTGAGCGCGGGACACAAGAGCGTCAAGAATATTCTCGCAAGCGGCGCCTTCAGCGTCAGCATGGCTACCGCCGACACCGTTGCTATGTGCGATTATGTCGGAATGGTCTCAGCAAACGATGTCCACGATAAGCTCTCGCGCGCGGGTCTTCACGCAGAGAAGTGCGAGAACGTCAACGCGCCGATGTTCTCCGAGCTTCCGATGACGCTCGAGTGCCGCCTCAAGAGCTACGATGGGGAAAGCTGCCGAATGGTCGGCGAGATCGTCAATGTTTGTGCAGATGAGAGTGTCCTGACCGACGGCGCAATCGACCCCGCGAAGCTTCGCCCGATCACCTACGACGCCGCACGCCACGGCTATTACGTGCTCGGCGAAAAGGTTGGAAACGCCTTCGCCGACGGCGCGGCGCTGAAGTAAGAACGGGCACCGAATCATACAGCTTATTCGACACAGGGAGGCGCGAGCCTCCCGTTTTTATGGCGA
>CAYNHY010000033.1:0-15191 GCA_964397225.1 uncultured Ruminococcus sp. | reverse complement strand
GCAAGGTCGAGGTATTGATCTCCGTCGATGTTATCGAACAGACGGGCACCGAGCTCGCGCTTGACCGCGCCGCCGCCGCGTCCTACATTGCATCCCTGCGCGCACTGCGAGATGAATTCGGTCTGCGCGATGACATCTCCGTGATGTCCGTCGCACAAAAGACCGACCTCTTCCGCGCCAAGCGTCCCGACGAGGACACTGAACGCGACTGGCAGGACGTAAAGTCCGTGCTCGCACCCGCAGTTGACGCATTTATCGCAGCACGCGAAAGAGAGGGAGCCGCCCTCGGTCGCGATCTGCATGCAAAGCTTGACGGAATACGCACCCGCGTCGCACAGGTGAAGCTGATTTCCGAGCAGAATATTGAAAAATACCCCGCGAAGCTCGAGGCTCGCATCAAGCAGCTGCTTGATGACTTCGACGCCGAGATATCCGCGCAGCGCATTCTCACAGAGGCGGCAATATTCGCCGACAAGGCGTCGATCGACGAGGAGATCGTCCGCCTGACGACGCATCTTGCATCCTTTGACGATATTCTCGACTCCCCCGAGAACAGCGGACGCAAGCTTGATTTCCTGCTTCAGGAGATAAACCGCGAGGCTAACACCATCGCCTCGAAGTCGCAGGATATCGAAATCGCACGCATTGTGGTTGACATTAAAGCCGAGCTCGAGAAGATACGCGAGCAGGTTCAGAATATAGAATAACAAAGGAGCGTCGGATAATGAGATTTATCAACGTCGGCTTCAATAACATGCTGAACGCCTCTCGCGTTATCGCGCTCGTTTCGTCCGACTCCGCCCCGTCAAAGCGTCTGATACAGGACGCGAAGGATTCGGGCAGGGCCGTTGACTGCACCTGCGGGCGAAAGACCCGCTGCGTTATCATAACAGACAGTGACCACGTTATTCTCTCGGCGCTTCAGTCGGAGACCGTCGCGTCGCGCCTCAATGGCAACGATGACGCGGACGAACGTGATGATTAAGACATCCGGAGGCATAGCTATGAATAAAGGACTTATATTTGTCATCTCAGGTCCCGCGGGAAGCGGCAAGGGCACGGTCGTCTCGGCACTGCGCGAGCGGTTGCCCGACATCGGCTTTTCCGTATCGGCAACGACCCGTGCGCCGCGCCCCGGCGAGGTCGACGGCGTGAATTACCACTACATCTCACGCGAGCGCTTTTGCGAGCTGCTTGAGCACGGTGAGATACTTGAGCACACCGAGTACTGCGGCAATCTCTACGGCACGCTGAAAAGCGAAGCGGAGCGCATTATCGGCGAGGGACGCGACATCATCCTCGAGATCGAGGTCGAGGGCGCGCTCCAGGTCAAGCGCCTCATGCCCGATGACACCGTTACGGTAATGCTCATAGCGCCCGACCGCGCCGAGCTTGAACGCAGACTCCGCGGACGCGGCACGGAAACCGATGAGGTCATCGCGCACAGGCTAAGCAGAGCCGTCACCGAGGTGTCCCTTGCGGAAAGCTACGATTACGTTGTAATAAACGAGACAGGCAAGAGCGATGAATGCGCCGAGAGGCTTTCTGCCATCGTCAGCGCGGAGCACTCACGCTATTGCCGCATGAAGCCCACTGTGGATTCCTATTCGGCAAACTGATACTGCCGATATCTATATAAAGCAAACTTAAATTTACGATGCCGAACAACGGCAGATTGGAGAATCATTATGGTAAAGCCGACACTTGCACAGCTGATGGAAAAGGAAAATGTTAACCGCTACGCTCTCGTTGTCGCAACGGCAAAATGTGCGCGTGAGATCACAGACGAGCTCGCACGCCAGAAGGAATATGTTGAAAAGAACGGCGGAAAGGACGCGGACAAAAACGCCGCAGCCGTCATTAACCCGAGATATCGCGACGAGCGCGCTGTCCAGAACGCGATCGAGGAGCTCTACAGCGACGAGTACAGGATCATAAAGTCCTCGCTCCCCGAGGGCATGGGCAGAGATTATGTCCGCCCCGAGCCCGAGGAGGATTTTGAGGATTCCGAGGAGGAGCTTGACGAGACAGAGGATGAGCTCGACGAGGCTGAGCAGACAGAAACTGACAAGGCTGAAGAAGCAGCCGAGGAGGACGCAGACTCAGAGGACTCGGACGCCGAGTAATTATCACAAGATCGCGAAGGAGAGGCGGAGCTTGCACATGAATAATGCCGCAGGTGTATATATATTGGAAGCACCCTATCATATAGACCGCATATACCGTTATTATATCCCCCCGGAGCTCTCCGAGCGCGTAGTGCCCGGCACAATAGTTGAAGTGCCCTTCGGTAACGGAAACCGCAGAATGACGGGTGCTGTATATGAAATCACAAGCGCAGCCGACACAGAGGAGCTCAAGCCCATAATGTCGGCTGCCGACGTATTTCCGCCGTATCTCACGCCGGAGACTCTCAGGCTGTGCTCCTTTTTGAAAAATCACACGCTGTGTACCTTCGGCGAGGCTGTAAAATGCGTCCTGCCCGCAGGCGCGATATCGAAAATGTCGGAGTATTATCGTGCTGATCCCGCACTCACCGAGGACGAGGCGGCAAGCGTGCTTGCAACAATGAGCGAAAAGGCAATGTTCGTTTACAGCGCTCTCAAAAGCACGAAGCGCCTCTCAAAGGATACACTTCGCGCAAAATTCGGCGAGGACGTGTCAACGGTGCTCGGACAGCTCATCAAGCGCGGACTCGTGCTGAAGCAGGACGAGCTTCGTCACAGCAGCGAAAGCGTTATTCGCATAACTCACGTTTTCCCGACGGACGTCGAGGCGCCGAAAATGAGAAGCGAGCGTCAGCTCGCCGCACTTGAGCACGTCACCGCTCACCCGGGCGTGACCCTTGAGGAGCTTACCTCTCAGCTTTCGCTCGACCGCGCGGCAACTCGCGCCACTGTGTCGGCTCTCGAGAAAAAGGGGCTTGTCAGATGCGAATGCGAGCGACTTCTTCGCGACCCGCTCCGCTGCGAGGCTGAGGATATTCCGATGTATTCACGCCCCTTCGAGCTGTCGGATGAGCAGCAGGGCGCACTCGAGCGCCTTGTGAAGCTTTACGAAAGCGACTCGCCGCAGGCGGCGCTCCTTCACGGAGTCACGGGCTCCGGCAAGACAAATGTTATAATGAAGCTTATAGACCGAGTGCTTGAGGACGGGCGCGGAGTCATAATGCTCGTACCCGAGATCGCGCTCACGCCGCAGACGATGGGGCGCTTTGCCTCACGCTACGGTGAACGTATCGCCATAATACACTCCGCCCTCTCGCCGACAGAGCGCTTTGACGCCTGGCGACGCATACGCAGCGGCGACGCCGATGTCGTTATCGGCACGCGCAGCGCAATATTCGCACCGGTCAAAAAGCTCGGGCTGATCGTCATAGACGAGGAGCATGAGCACACATATAAGTCGGATACGGATCCGAAATACCACACGCACGACGTGGCAAGCTTTCGCTGCGGAGAAACCGGCGCAACGCTGGTTCTCGCCTCCGCCACCCCGTCGCTCACAAGCTACCACAAGGCGGTAACGGGCAGGTACACGCTCGTTGAGCTGAAAAACCGCTTCGGCGGTGCTACGCTTCCGAGCGTCGAGGTAGCCGACATGCGAACGGAGCTGAAAAGCGGAAACACCACACCTCTCAGCCGTGCGCTGATATCAAGAATTTCCGACGACCTGAGCTGCGGTCGGCAGACCATTCTCTTTATCAACCGACGCGGCTACAACAGCGCCATAAGCTGTCGCTCCTGCGGCGAGGCATTGAAATGCCCGCACTGCTCGGTGACTCTGACATATCACACGCGAAACGGATACTCTATCCCGCGCGAGAGCGAGGCGGGCGAGGGATATCTTGACATTCGCCGTCGCGCAGGCTATCTGCACTGCCACATGTGCGGCTATAAAAGCGAGCTTCCCGAGCGCTGCCCCGAATGCGGAGAGAACCATTTTCTCTTTATGGGTCTCGGCACGCAGCTCGCTGAAAACGAGCTGCACAGACTCTTCCCCGCCGCGCGCATTCTTCGAATGGATTACGACACGACACGGACGAAGTCCGCGCATGAGAAGCTTCTCGCCTCCTTCAGAGAAGGCGAGGCGGATATTCTGCTCGGCACGCAAATGGTTACCAAGGGACACGACTTCCCGCGGGTATCCACCGTCGGCATTCTCAACGCCGACAGCTCAATGTTCCTTGATGACTACCGTGCGAGTGAGCGTACCTTTTCGATGCTCACGCAGGTCATCGGACGCGCGGGACGCGCCGAGACGCACGGCGTATCGTTCATACAGACCTTCAATCCCGACAGCGACGTTATTGCTCTCGCAAGCGTGCAGGATTATCGCACCTTCTACGAGCGGGAAATACGCCTGCGCCGCGAGCTGACGCTTCCGCCGTTTTGCGACATCGCGCTCATTACGCTGTCCTGCTCCGACGAAGCAAGTCTGTTTCGGGCGGCTGCCACAATGGGCGAGCGTATCCGCAAGAATATATCGGACAGCTTTACGGACGTCAAGGCTATAATTTACGGTCCGTTCGAGGCTCCCGTGTACAAGGTGCAGAATGTCTGCCGCATGAGATTCGTTATCAAGTGCCGCCTGACGCGCCGCACGCGCGAATTTATATCGACGCTGCTTTGCGATTTTTCGCGAAACGGCAAGAATTCACGCGCCGCGTCCCCCGTCAGAGTCACCGCAGACTTCAATCCCGCCTCTATTTAGGACATATAATTCCATCCACGAAAGGATCACATAAAAATGGCAATACTTAATATAGTTAAGGTTGGAGACGACACGCTTCACAAGGTGTGCCGCCCCGTTAAGGAGATCACTCCCCGCATACTCACGCTTCTTGACGACATGCGCGAAACGCTGCTTGACGCCGACGGCGTCGGTCTTGCGGCACCGCAGGTCGGAATTCTCCGCCGTATCGCGCTCGTTATCGCGACCGAGGAGGACAACCGCATTTATGAGCTCATCAATCCCGAGATAATCTCTCGCGAGGGCGAGCAGTACGAGCTTGAGGGCTGTCTTTCCGTTCCCGAGCGCTGGGGCTATGTTACGCGCCCCGAGAAGGTCACGGTCAAGGCAACCGACAGAGACGGCAAGGAATTTACCGTCACCGCGACCGGACTCACAGCGCGCTGCTTCTGCCACGAGCTCGACCACCTCGACGGAACGCTCTTTATCGACAAGGCGCAGATGCTGTCGAAGGAGGAGGTCAAGGAGCTCTTTGAATAAGCGCGATAAAGCACAGAAAGGCTGATAATAATGAAGATACTGTTTATGGGTACACCCGACTACGCCGCCGAGTGCCTCCGCGCGCTCATTGCACACCGCGATGCGGAAATTATCGGAGCCGTAACTCAGCCCGACCGCCAAAAGGGTCGCGGAATGAAGCTTCTTCCGCCGCCCGTTAAGGTAACCGCTGAGGAAAACGGGATACCGGTATTCCAGCCCGTCACGCTGAAGGACGGCGCCTTTGAGGAAACGCTCCGCTCTCTCGACCCCGAGCTTATTATAGTTGCCGCATACGGCAAGATACTCCCGAGATACATTCTCGATTACCCGAAATACGGTTGTGTCAACGCGCACGCCTCTCTCCTTCCCCGCCACAGAGGCGCCGCTCCAATCAACCGTGCGATCATGGAGGGAGACTCGGTCACCGGCATCACGTCAATGTACATGGCTGACGGCATCGACACGGGTGACATGATCCTGAAGCTTGAGACGCCGATCTCGGAGAACGACAACGCCGGCACGCTTCACGACAGGCTTGCCTCTCTCGCGGGAGACGCAATGTGCCGCACACTCGAGCAGATAATTGACGGCAGCATCACGCGCACCCCGCAGAGCGAGGAGGGCGTGACCTACGCCGCGAAGATAACCTCCGCCGACTGCGTAATCGATTTCGCACGCCCTGCGCGCGCCGTATACGACCACATAAGAGCTCTCGCACCTGTCCCCTGCGCCTTCACACACACACCGGCGGACGGCAAGCTCTTAAAGCTTACCGCGGCTGAGCTGTCCGATACACCGACAAGCGGCAGACCGGCAGGCAGCGTTTTAAGCCTCGACGGCGGGATCACCGTCGCGTGTGCCGACGGCTCCGTTAAGATAACGGGCGTCATTCCAGAGGGCAAGGGACGCATGTCCGCCGCAGATTACGTTCGCGGAAGAAAGCTCTCCGAGGGCGATATTCTGAAATAAGCGCTCCTTCACAGAGCGAACGGGAGGTAATATGTTTTACTACAATTTCGATATGTATTATGTTATTCTCGTGCTCCCCGCAATGCTTTTTGCAATGTGGGCACAGTTCAATGTTCAGTCGACCTTCAAAAAATATGCGCGCGTTCCTTCAGATCGCGGCATGACGGGGCGAGACGCCGCACGCATGATACTTGACCGAAACGGACTTTACGATGTCCGCATCGAGCAGGTTTCCGGCGAGCTGACAGATCACTACGACCCGCGCGAAAATGTAATACGCCTTTCGTCCTCGACCTATGCCTCGCAGAGCGCCGCGGCGGTCGGAGTTGCCGCTCACGAGGCGGGACACGCCGTACAGCACGCGGAAAATTACGCCCCGATACGCCTCCGTCAGGCTATAATACCGATTTCGCAGTTCGGCTCGACGCTTGCAATGCCGCTCGTCCTGCTCGGCCTTGTGCTCGGCTTTTACCGCCTGTCCTACGCGGGTCTTATCCTTTTCGCAACTGTAACTCTGTTTCAGCTTGTGACGCTTCCCGTCGAATTCAACGCAAGCTCACGTGCGCTTGCCGCGCTTGACTCCTCCGGCGCGCTTTCCGATGACGGACTGTACAGTGCAAGGCGCGTGCTTCGCGCCGCAGCGCTCACATATGTTGCTGCACTGTTCGTCTCGCTTGCAAACCTTCTCAGACTTGTATTAATAGTCTCAGGCAGAGACAGGAGAGACAGATAATGGAGGGCAGGACACACACCGACGCACGTGTCGCAGCTGCCGCGTCATTACTCAAGATCGAACGCCTCGGGCGTTATTCGAATATCGAGATAGATTCGCTTCTCAAGGGCGACTTGTCTCTCTCCGACGCCGACCGCGCGCTGTATACGAGACTCGTGTACGGAGTTATCGAGCGACGTCTGACACTCGATCATATAATTTCACAATATTCCGCAAAGCCCGTTGCCTCGGTCGACGCCGAAACGCTCACCGCACTCCGACTCGGCATATATCAGCTGCTCTACACCGATAGGATCCCCGACTTTGCCGCAGTGTCGGCAACCGTGGACACCGCTCCGCGTCGCTCTCGCGGCTTTGTGAACGGTGTTCTCAGAAGCTTCCTGCGCGCGGGCAAGGGCTATTCCATGCCAAGCGGCACGGATGTCGAGGCAATGTCCGTTCGTCATTCGACGGGCGTCGACATATGCCGTGTGCTCTCCGATTCCTACGGCGCAGACGTTGCCGAGGCGCTGCTTGAAGCCTTTCATTCCGCAGAGGGCGTGACACTTCGCGTCAACACGCTGAAGGCCTCTCCCGAGGCGGCACTTGACATGCTCGAAGGCGCGACACGCTCGGAATATTGCGATGACAGCATAAAAGTCAAGGCGCTCGACCGCACCGCGCGCGACGGGCTCGAGCACGGCTACTGGTTCGTGAAGGACACAGCCTCACGCATTGCCACGGCAATTTTCGGTGCATGCCCCGGCGAAACGGTTGCGGATGTCTGCGCCGCCCCCGGTGGCAAAAGCTTCTCTATCGCTCTCGACATGAACGACCGCGGGCAGCTTTTCTCCTTCGACCTTCACGAAAACAAGCTCTCGCTCATCAGGCGCACCGCCGAACGGCTCGGAATCACCTGTATTACGGCAGACGCCCGCGACGCGCGAAAGCCCGCGGAAAAGCTCATCGGGAAATGCGACCGCGTGCTGTGCGACGCTCCCTGCTCCGGCATAGGCGTCATAGGCAAAAAGCCCGAGCTTCGCTATAAGAGCCTTGACACCATCGGAGCGCTGCCCGATATTCAGCTCGACGTGCTGTGCGGCGCGTCCTGCTATGTAAAGGATGGCGGCGTGCTGATGTATTCGACCTGCACGCTGAACAGGCAGGAAAACGAGGAGGTCGTCGCACGCTTTCTGGAGCGGCACGGCGAGTTCTCGCTCTGCCCGTTCGACTCCCCCGTGCGCTCGGACAGCGGCATGCTGACGCTTATGCCGCACATACACGGCACGGACGGTTTTTTTATCGCCAAAATGATAAAAAAGGCATGAGACTAAAACAAAACGGAGCCAATTATGGATCAGAAAAAAGATATAATGTCCATGACGCAGGAGGAGCTGTGCGAGCTCGTGCGCGAAATGGGCGAGAGCGCATACAGAGCAAAGCAGCTCTTCAAATGGATGCACCGCGCATACCGCATTGAGGAAATGTCAAACCTGCCGAAAAGCTTCCGTGCGCGCCTTGAGCAGGAGACAGACTACCGCCTTCCGAAAATCGAAAAAAAGCTCATGTCGAAGCTCGACGGCACCGTGAAATACCTGTTTTCGCTGAATGACGGAGAGTGCGTCGAGAGCGTGCTCATGAAATACGAGCACGGCAATACGCTGTGCGTTTCCTCGCAGGCGGGCTGCCGCATGGGCTGCAAGTTCTGCGCTTCGACACTGCTCGGACGCGTTCGCAATCTTACCGCCTCTGAAATTCTCGGACAGGTCGCACTCGCCGCGCGCGACTCTGGCGAGCGTGTGGACGGCATTGTAATGATGGGCATCGGCGAGCCGCTTGACAATTACGACAATGTTATCCGCTTTCTGCGTCTGGTCGGCGATACCGACGGACTCGGTATCGGAATGCGCCATATTTCCCTGTCTACCTGCGGCATTGTCCCCGGCATAATACGCCTGGCGGACGAGGGCATTCCGGTGACTCTCTCCGTTTCGCTCCACGCCTACGACGACGAAAAGCGCCGCATGATAATGCCTATCGCAAACAAATACCCGCTATCGGAGCTGCTTCGCGCCTGCAAATATTACTTTGACAAAACGGGACGTCGCGTCTCCTTCGAGTATACGCTCATTGCCGGAAAGAACGACTCTCCCGAGGACGCGCGCGGTCTTGCAAGGCTATTAAGACGCGGTATGGGCGTTTCGTGTCACGTGAACCTTATAATGCTCAACGAGGTCGACGAAACGGGCTTTTCCACCGTAGACAGAAAAAGCGCTGCAGCGTTTGCCGATATGCTCTGCTCTCTCGGACAAAACGCCACCGTGCGTCGCCGCCTCGGCAGCGACATTGACGCCTCGTGCGGTCAGCTGAGGCTTAACAGAAACCGCGAAAGCGCCGAGAATTGAGCCAAAAGCCCCGAAACGGCGAATTTTCACGCATTCCTATCGAAAAAATACTTCAAATCTCCTTTACATCCGGGCAAACTTCATGTATAATTGTATTTGACGAGGTATTCGATTTTTTCGTTGTAACTTGGAACAGCAGTCACTTGACTGCGGTGAGGTAAAGCTATGTTTTTCTACGGAACGACCGACATCGGTAAAAAACGTGTCGTCAACCAAGACAATTTCAAAATCAAGAAATACGCGGAGGATACGCTCCTTGCCGTCGTTTGCGACGGAATGGGCGGCGCCTCGGGCGGCGGTGTCGCAAGCTCGCTTGCAATATCCGCCTTCACAGAGAGCCTTGACGACTCTGCTGCGCTGTTCACCGAGCAGTACGCTTCCCAAAACGCCGACGAGCTGATAACAGAGGCTCTTCGCGATGCCCTCGTGCGCGCGAACGAAGCCGTATACAGCGCCTCGGTATCGTCAGATGATCTTGCCGGCATGGGCACGACCCTTGTTGCCGCGCTCGTCACGCCGCTGAAGATCTACTGCGTCAATGTAGGAGACAGCCGCATGTATCACGGCACTGCCTCCTCCCTCGAGCAGGTCACCCGCGACCACTCCTATGTTCAGTACCTTGTCGACATAGGAAAAATCACACCAAAAAAAGCAAAAAAATCAAGTCACCGTAACATCATCACCCGCGCTGTCGGTACGGAAAGCTCGGTGGAGGCTGATCTCTACACTCTTACAAGAACCGAATGTGAGCAGCCCTTCTTTATCCTGCTGTGCTCGGACGGTCTTACCAATATGGTTGAGCTGCGCGAAATATCCTCCGTGCTCCGCACGGCAAACCGCTCGGGAGATGCCCTGAAGCGCGCCGCAGAGCGCATTGTCTCGCTCGCCAACGAACGCGGCGGCATCGACAATATAACCGCTGTCCTTCTCGCATATTAAAGCATACGGGAAATTAAGTAAAGGTACGGTCGAATATGGACATTTACGAAAAATATATAGGTCAGGTATTTGATAACAGATACCGCATCGACGCGCTGATCGGCGTCGGAGGCATGGCAGTCGTATACAAGGCTGTCGACCTTCTGATGAGACGGATTGTCGCAGTTAAGATACTTCGCGACGACATCTCAACGGATGACGCCTCGGTCAAGCGCTTTATAAACGAATCGAAAGCAGTCGCGATGCTCTCTCACCCGAACATCGTAAATATTTACGACGTCTCCGTCAGAGATAATGTCAAGTACATTGTCATGGAGTACATCGAGGGCATTACGTTAAAGAATTATATGACACGCCGCGAGGTACTCAGCTTCAAGGAGGTGCTCGGATATTCGATGCAGATTCTCCGCGCACTCGACCACGCGCATAAAAAGGGCATTGTTCACCGCGATATCAAGCCGCAGAACATCATGCTCCTTCGTGACGGCGTGATCAAGGTGATGGATTTCGGCATTGCAAAGCTTCCGAATGCGGAAACGGTGACAATGTCGGATAAGGCCATCGGAACCGTGTATTATATCAGCCCCGAGCAGGCAAGCGGCGAGGCTATCGACGCCAGAAGCGACCTGTATTCGCTCGGCGCGGTCATGTACGAAATGGCAACCGGGCGTCTGCCGTTTGATGCGGACTCTCCTGTCACCGTTGCGCTCAAGCAGCTGAACGATAAGGCAGTTCCTCCCCGCACCATCAATCCGAAGATACCGCAGGGTCTTGAGCAGATAATCACAAAGGCGATGGAGAAGGATCCGGCAGTAAGATACCAGAACGCCGAGCAGATGCTCGAGTGTCTTGAAAAGCTGCGAGAGAATCCCTCGATAGTATTCAAGCCGAAAGCCTCGGAGAAGCTTAAAGTTTTTTTTCAAAAAGGTCTTCCGCTCGGAAGGGTAAGTAGGTCCATGCTTCCCATCGTTGTCGGCGTGTTCACGGCATTCTTTATTGCCTTCGGCATCTGTGCGGTATATGTTTTTACCCACTCGTTCACGACAAGCACCATCGATGATTACGAATCGGTAAATGTCGAGAACTTCGTGGGAGCGACGTACACCGAGGAGCTTGAGAAATGGTTCAAAAGCTCAATGTATTTCCGTCTTGCGGGAGTAGAGTACAGGTATGACGAGAACACGGAAAAGGGCCGTATCATAGGACAGTATCCCGCCGCGGGCGAATCAAAGAGAGTCCTTGCGGGAAAACAGCTTTGCGATATCACGCTGATAATCAGCAACGGCGAGGAAAGCTTTAAGCTCGACGACTATATCTCACGCGACTACCGACTCGTCGTAACGGAGCTTCGCCGACTTCAGCTGAAATGCACGGTTGAAAAAAAGGCGAGCATGGTCTATAAATCAGGTGCCATTATCGGAACCGAGCCCTCAAGCGGAAACACGGTCACTGCGGGCGACACGATAACACTTACCGTCAGCAGCGGTCCGCAGTCTCCGGATATCGAGATGCCCGATTTCGAGGGCATGAACGAGGCAGAGGCATTTATATCCGTTGCCGAGAATAAACTCCGCGTCGGCAAGGTGACATACGAAAAATCGGATAAAAAGGCAGGCACCGTCATCGGTCAAAGCGTCGAGGAGGGCACGCCAAGCTACTATTACACAACTGTTGATTTCACCGTCAGCGGTGGACCGAGGTACGGCGAGACAGACGAGACCACGACAAGCCCCGAGAGCACCGAGCCGCTTGAGTCAAGCTCGACCGATGAATCAAGTGAGCCTTCGGAGTCCACGAGCGACAGCCCGACAGACGACCCAGAGGAGTCCACCTCCGACGACTCAAGCAATGCCGAGGAGTCTTCCGCAGACGAATCGAGCGAGCCCGACGAGTCCACAAGCGAGGATAACAGCCGGGAGCCGAGTGAGGACAACAGCGAATCCGACCCCGAAGTCGAGGAATAATTATGGATAAGCCCAACACACGTCAAGGAATAGTAACAAAATGCATCGGCGGACTCTACGGAGTCCGCCTTACGTGCCCGGGCGGAGAGGATGAGTACATAGAATGCCGTGCGCGCGGTCGCTTCCGTCATGACGGCACCTCGCCGCTTCCCGGCGACGACGTCACGGTAACACAGGGCGACGGCGAGCTTGCCGGAGAATATGTGCTCGACGAGATTTTGCCGCGGCATTCGTCTCTCATACGTCCGCCTATGGCAAATCTTACACATCTTTTTTTGATGATACCCTCCTGCCGACCGAAGCCCGACCTTCTCACAGTGGACAAAATAACCGCAATTGCAAGTCACGCGGGGATCGAGACCGTTGCCGTTATCGGAAAGGCCGACATGGCGTCCGAGGAGGCTGAGGAGCTGCGGAAAATTTATGCGACGGCAGGCTTTGCCTCCTTTGCGCTGAGTGCGGTAAGCGGAGAGGGCGTTGATGCTCTCGCGCGCTACATCGCCTCCTGCGCCGAAAACGGTGACAGGTGCGGCAGACCGATGAGAGCCGCCTTTGTCGGCGTTTCGGGCGCCGGAAAATCGACGCTTATGTCGGCGCTTTTCCCTTCACTGAAGCTTGCCACGGGAAAGCTGTCGCACAAAACCGCACGCGGACGTCACACCACGCGCGCCGTTGAGCTGTTTTATCTGAAGAGCCCCTGCGTCGGCAGTGACAGCTGCCTGTACCTTGCTGACACGCCCGGCTTTTCGATGCTCGACTTCACAAGCTACAATTTCTTTGCCGCCGACGAGCTTGCGGAGAATTTCCGTGAGATCGTCCCGCTCCTCGGCAGCTGCCGATACACCAAGTGTACGCACACAAAGGAGGAGGGCTGCGCCGTGCTTGACGCAGTGCGCGACGGAAGCATATCAAGGCAGCGCCACGACAGCTTTTGCAGAATTTACGACGAGCTTCGCGCAAAGCCCGAGTGGAAGCGCCTTCGCGAGCTCGAGGAAAAAACGCCGAAAAAGCGCAGATAGTACGAAAGGCAGATTTTTCGCTGATGGATAACAGCTTTGTAATTATAACCGGCGGCGAGTGCAGGACAGAGAGCATTTCCGCGTCGATCGCAGACGGCGCATTCGTTATAGCGGCTGACAGCGGCTATGATACAGCCCGCCGTATAGGCATCACGCCTGACCTGCTCGTCGGAGACATGGATTCGTTAAAAAGCAAGCCGGAAAACGTCGAATGTATCACGGTTAAGCCCGAAAAGGACGACACGGACACGATGCTCGCCATCGATATCGCGCTCGGGCGCGGTGCCGAAAAAATTACGGTTATCGGCGGTGCCGGCGGTCGCGCCGACCACTGGCTGTCGAATATTTTCATGCTCGAAAAGCTCACGCTTTGCGGAGTGGACGCACGCCTTGTCGATGGGCAAAACGAAATCCGCGTCGTGTGCGACGGCAAGCTCACGATACCGAAAAACGACGGGTATTTCGGCATCCTGGCGCTCGATGACTGCACGGTAAGCGCGACAGGCTGCAAATACCCGCTTGACAGCGCACCTCTGCGCCGTACACTTCCCTACGCCGTCAGCAACGAGGTCACCTCAGAATTTGCCGAGCTCACGGTCCTGGGACACGCTGTTGTGACCGTGTCAAAACGTCAGTGACAGCATATAATTTTATCAGAGGAACACTCTGATATCACATATGCGAAAGGTCGTACCGATGAAGGTGATTCTTGTAAAAAGTCCGCGCTGTGCATCACCGCTTCTGCGGCGCATCTTCAAAATACCCAAGAAATAACAGTCCACTAAGAAAGGTGAGCCTTTGCCAAAGGGCTCACCTTTTCATCTTGACAATACACCTGCCACACTGTATAATTAACACAAGGTCATATAATTACGGAGGAACTATGAAAAGCTTTGAGATAAACATCCGCGACCCGTTTGTGCTGTACGAGAACGGAGTGTATTATATGTACGGCACGCGCGCGGCACACTTCGGACTGTCAAGCGGCGGCTTCGACGTTTACACCTCATGCGACCTTCAAGACTGGAGCTGCCGGGGCAGTTGCCTTGACTCGGAGAAATATTCGTTGAACCGCGGTGCCAACTGGGCTCCGGAGGTACACCGCTATCGCGACGCGTACTATATGCTTGCCACATTTACAAGAGAAAACGGCTTGCGCGGTACGCATATTCTCCGCTCGGCGTCACCTCTCGGACCGTTTGAGCCTCACGGGCGTGTATGCCTGACTCCCGACGAGTGGGAATGCCTCGACGGCACGCTGTATGTCGACGGGGTCGGCACGCCGTATCTTGTATTCTGTCATGAGCACACACAGATAATCGACGGCACTGTCTGCTGCGTTCGCCTGACTGACGACCTGTCTGAGCCCGTCGGAGAGCTCTGCACTCTCTTTGCCGCCTCCGAGCCCGAATGGGCTGACAGCCTGCCCGAGGGCGAGCACTACGTCACGGACGGACCGTTCATGCACCGCACACGCACAGGCGCGCTTTTGATGCTTTGGTCGACCTTTATCGGCGGCAAATACGCCGTCTGCCTGACCCGCTTTGAAAACGGCAGACTTGACAAAGACCTCGAGCATCTGCCTCCACTGTCGGTAGAGGACGGCGGACATGCTATGATATTCTCAAACGGCACCGACACCTACATGACATTTCATATGCAAAACACGAACGGTCACGAATATCCGGTATTCTTCGAGCTCGATGACAGCAAAAGCTCGCTTTCCGTAAAGCGGACGCTTTAAGAATAAGCTCTATCGGCAGCTGATAGCCTCAGCTGCCGATTTTTGCTTTAAGATGATAAAATTTCAAGAAATTTCGCATTTACCCCTTGACAAGGTAGGTTGAAGGTGATATAATCATACCTACCGACAAGGTGGGTAATTCACCGGCTCGGAAACCCTCGAAAAAGGCAACAGAACTATGAAGAACTACTTTGAACAGCTCGTCAG
>CAYNHY010000032.1:0-15217 GCA_964397225.1 uncultured Ruminococcus sp. | reverse complement strand
TGCGAGTACACCTTTATCCCGTGAAGAATAAATTCTTCGGCGGCGGTGTCACCGTTACGGGGCTGCTTACCGGTCGTGACATTGCCGACTCGCTCGGCGACAGGGAGCTCGGCGAGGAGCTGCTTTTGTCGAGAAATACGCTGCGCGCGGAGGGGGATCTGTTCCTCTGCGGAATGTCGCCTGCCGAGCTTGAAGAAAGGCTCGGAGTGAGCGTGGGCTTTGTCGAGAACGACGGAGGAGAATTTCTGCTGAGGCTTCTCGGCATCAACTGAAAATATTATAAGGATTGGTGAACATAAATGGGAAAACCGATAATTGCAATAGTGGGGCGTCCGAATGTCGGAAAGAGTACACTTTTTAATAAGCTCATCGGAGAAAGACGTGCGATAGTCGAGGACACGCCCGGCATTACGCGCGACAGAATATACGGCGAGACTGAGTGGAGAGGTCGCCGTATGATAGTGATCGACACAGGCGGAATCGAGCCTGTGAGCGATGACGTTATCCTCTCGAAGATGCGTGACCAAGCGCAAATAGCGATCGACACGGCGGATGTCATCCTTTTCGTGTGCGATATTCGAACGGGTCTGCTTGCCGACGACGAGGACATTGCACTCATGCTCAAAAAGAGCGGAAAGCCCGTTATCCCGTGCATAAACAAGTCGGATAGAATAGGCACGGTCGCGCCCGAGTTTTACGATTTTTATTCTCTCGGCTTTGAAAACGAGCCGATACCGCTGTCGGCTCTTCACGGAAGCGGAAGCGGCGACGTGCTCGACCGCGTTATCGAGTTGCTCGGCGATTTTGACAGTGAGGAGGATCACGGCGACGTAATCAACGTAGCCGTTATCGGTAAGCCGAACGCGGGCAAATCCTCGCTTATCAATAAGATACTCGGCGACGACCGCCTTATCGTTTCGAATATCGCGGGAACGACGCGCGACGCCATCGATACACACGTCGAGAACGAATTCGGTCAATACAACTTCATAGATACGGCGGGAATTCGCCGCCAGAGCCGTGTTGAGGACAGAATAGAGAAGTACAGCGTGCTTCGCGCAAAGGCTGCCATCGAGCGCGCCGACGTCTGTATCATTATGATAGACGCGAACGAGGGCTGCACCGAGCAGGACGAGAAGATAGCGGGACTCGCGCATGAGGCGGGGAAGGCGTCGATAATCTGCGTAAATAAGTGGGACAGCGTCGACAAGGACAACAACACCGTTAAGAACTTCACGAAGAAGGTCTATGACTCGCTGTCATACATGACCTACGCGCCGCTGCTTTTCATCTCAGCGAAGACCGGTCAGCGCGTGGACAAGCTGTATGAGCATATAAACTACGTCCGCAACCAGTCCGCTATGCGTATCTCGACCGGTATGCTCAACGACGTGCTCGCCGACGCTACCGCAAGAGTTCAGCCGCCGTCCGACAAGGGCAGACGACTCAAGATATACTACATGACGCAGAGCGCGGTCACGCCTCCGACCTTCGTTTTGTTCTGCAACAGAGCGGAGCTGTTCCATTTCTCATATCAGAGATATATAGAAAATTGCCTCAGAACCACCTTTGGCTTCAGAGGAACCCCTATAAGGCTCGTTATCCGTCAGAAGGGCGACGACGAGAACTGATCTTTCGCGAAAGGATATACTACTATGGATTTTTCCACGCTGTGGCTTAAAGGCTTTTTCGGGCACCAAACATACGAGAGCATAAATACGCTGAGTGCGGCGATCATCGCGTCCGTGCTTGTGTGCATGGTCGCGGGCTATCTGCTCGGAAGCATCAATCTTTCGATTATCGTCTCGTCACACTTCTATAAGGACGATATTCGCCTCCACGGAAGCGGAAACGCAGGAATGACGAATGTCATGAGAACCTACGGTAAGAAGATGGCGGTCATCACATTCGCGGGTGACTTCGGGAAGGCTGTCGTCGCCTCGCTTATCGGTCGGCTGCTGCTCGGCTATTACGGCGCACTCATTGCGGGATTTTTCTGCTTCCTCGGTCACATCTTTCCGTGCTATTACCGCTTCAAGGGCGGCAAGGGAGTCGTTACCGCGGCAGCGATGATAATCATGACCGACCCCCTCATAGCACTCATACTCGTTGTGCTCTTTGTGGCGCTCGTCGCGCTGACAAAGTATATTTCCGCAGGAAGTGTCGTATGTCTGCTCATTTATCCGGTGCTGCTCCACAATGTGTATTCGCGCTTTACGGGCTTTCCCGTACTCATTGGCTTTGCCATGGGTCTGCTTTGCGCGTTTGCTCACAGAAATAATATCAAACGAATATTCCGCGGTGAGGAAAATCGCTTTACCTTTAAGGTGCGCGACAAAAAGCCCGTGAGCGAGTCTGACACGGACGGCGCCTCGGAGGATGACGATGTCTGACGCTATATGCAAATTTGCCGAAGCGCTCACCGTCGCTTTCGACTCTCGGGCGCTGAAAAGCGTAGTTTTTCACACGCCGAAAACGAAGACCTCGGAAAGGCTCAAGGTGAAGGGTACGCCGCGCGTGATCTCATCGCGAGAGGTCTTACAGCTTGAGTATTTCCTCACCGAGGGCAGAGTGGCGCACGAGAATATCGAGACGCGCTACATTGTCGATGCTGTTGAACGCCTGACTGGCGAATTTCGCCGAGCGGAGCTTGTCACAGAGGGCGGAAGCGCCGCGCTTATGATATCGAAAAGCGGAGAGAAATGCTCATTTGTTTCACACGGCTCGCTCAGCACGCCCCGCGTTGAGGATAGTCAGAGAGCAAACAACAGAAAGAAGAAGCGCCTGCTCGCCGGCGACGAGAAATTCCTCAAATGTCTCGGAATATCCGATGCAAACGGTCGCGTTAGAGACAAAATGCAGCCGAAATTCCGACAGATAAACCGCTTTTGCGAGTATGTCGTCGAGGCTGTCGGTCATCTGTCGCGTACTGAGGGCAGAGTGAATATTGCCGACATGTGCTGCGGGAAGAGCTACCTCAGCTTCGCCGCGTATCACACCGTGACGGAAATATTACATCGCGAATGCACGCTTCTCGGCGTCGATCTCAAGCGCAGCGTCATTGATTACTGCAACGAGACGGCGCGCGAATGCGGCTTTGACAGGATGAGCTTCGTTTGCGCGGACGTTTCGAGCTTTGTTGCCGACGAGCGCCCCGATATCGTAATATCGCTCCACGCCTGCGACACGGCGACGGACGCAGTGCTCGATTTCGCGATAAACAACCGTGCCGAGGTGATACTCGCGACGCCGTGCTGCCATCATGAGCTTTCCGAAAGGCTCGAATGTGACAGCCTTGCGTTTATTGCCGACGTGCCGCTGCTGAGGCAGAAGCTGTGCTCGGCGGCGACGGATGCGCTCCGTCTGCTGCGCCTTGAGGCGGCGGGCTATAGGACGGACGCCACGGAGCTTATCGATCCCGAGGACACTCCGAAGAATATCATGCTCCGCGGCTACCTCAGACGGAATATGTCGCGAAGTGCGCGCGATGCCGCAAGGGAAAGGTATAACGAAACCTACAGATTCCTGTACGGCTGTGACGCGCCGACAACGGCAAAAACAGAGAAAAACTAAGTTACCGCACTGCGGTGGATTGGAGATATACAATGGAAGCATTAATTAAGCAGATCGGCAGAACCGATATTACCGCCGAGGAACGCCTTGCGGCACTTCGTGAGCTTGCCGTGCTGATTTCCGAAGGCAAGATAACGCGCGAGGGCGACGGCTCGTGGGTCAACAATCACATCCACACCTCGTACTCGTTCTCTCCCTACACACCTACCTCCGCCGTGTTTTACGCATGGCGCGCGGGACTCGGCACCGCGGGAATAATGGATCACGACAGCGTCGGCGGAATTTACGAATTTCTTGAGGCAGGCCGCATTATGAACATGCCCGTAACGTGCGGCTTCGAGTGCCGCGTGAGCGTTAAGGGAACAGCCCTTGAGGGTCGCCGCATAAACAACCCTGATCAGAAGTCCTGCGCCTACCTTGCAATGCACGGTATTCCTCATCAGAGCGTACCGGAAGCTGCTCGCGTGCTTGAGGGCATTCGCGAAAAGAGAAATGCGCGTAACCGCAGAATGTGCGAGCGCATCAATGCGCTGACTGCCGATTACGGCATTGAGCTTGATTTTGACCGTGACGTGCATCCGCTTTCCATGGCTCGTGAGGGCGGAAGCATAACCGAGCGTCACATACTCTTCGCGCTCACAAAGAAGATTACCGCAAGATATCCAAGCCGCGCCGACGCGTGCGACTTTATCGAGAAGATGACATCACCCTTAGGAAGCGTTCGCGAAAAGCTCATGAGCGCACCCGACAATTTCTATGAGTACGATATTCTCGGCGTTCTCAAGGGACACATGGTCGAGAAGTTCTACATCGACGCCGACGAGGAGCTGATGCACATTTCCGAGTTTACGGCACTTGCTCGCCGTCTCGGTGCTATAAGCGCGTATGCTTATCTCGGAGACGTCGGAGAAAGCCCCACAGGCGACAAGAAGGCTCAGAAGTTCGAGGACGATTATCTCGACGAGCTCTTTGCGACGCTTTCCGAGCAGGGCTTCTCCGCAGTTACCTACATGCCCTCTCGAAACACCCCCGAGCAACTTCACGAGATCATGCGTCGCTGCGATGCGAACGGTCTGTTCCAGATCAGCGGTGAGGATATAAATTCACCCCGCCAGTCGTTCATCTGCCGCGCGCTCGCAGACCCTAATTACAGCCACCTTAAGGTGTCGACATATGCGCTCATAGGTCATGAAAACGCAGCAAGCGACGACCTTGACGCGTCCATGTTCTCCGTTAAGACAAAGGCAGAGGTGCCGTCGCTTTCGGAGCGCGTCGCAAAATATGCCGCACTCGGCGGACTCAACTAAAGTTAATTATTGCCGCTGTGCGGCAGAAAGTGGAGATATAATCATGTGTAATATGAAGACTCTCGTCAATTTTTCAAGACGCTTCGGCGCCGATGCCAATTTCGTTCTCGCAGGTGGCGGAAACACCTCCTACAAGGATGAAAATTACCTCTACATCAAGGGTAGCGGCAGCGCGCTTGCCGATATGACCGAGGATAAGTTCGTTAAGATGAACAGAGCTGCCCTTGCTGCAATGTGGGAGAAGGAGTACTCCGCCGACACAACCTGTCGCGAGGCTGAGGTCCTTGCCGATCTTATGGCAGCCCGCGAGGTCGGTGAGGAGGCTAAGCGCCCCTCTGTTGAGACACTTCTTCATGACCTGTTCTGCCAGAAGTTCGTTCTGCACGTTCATCCCGCTGTCGTAAACGGTCTTACCTGCTCGAAGGCGGGTCGCGACGGTGCAATGAAGCTTTTCCCCGACTGCGTGTGGGTGGACGAGACCGAGCCCGGTTATGTTCTTGCATCCCTTTGCAGAAAGGCACTTGCCGAGTATAAGGAACGCACCGGTCAAGCAGCAGCTCTTGTATTCCTCCAGAATCACGGTGTATTCTTTGCCGCCGAGAGCGAGAGTGAGCTTGACGCGCTTGTGATTCGCGTAATGGGCAAGCTCTACTCCGCAGTTGAGCGCCGTCCCGATTTCGCGCCCGTTGAATTTGACGCTGAGGCTGTTTCGAGCCTGGCTCCCGCACTCCGTATGCTCTACAGCGCAGACGGAAAGGCAGTCGTAAAATTCACCGCCGACCGTGAGACCATGTGCTTTGCTGCATCCCGCGAGGCGTTCGACGTGCTCGTAAAGCCGTTCACACCCGACCATATAGTTTACTGCAAGGCAGAGCCTCTTTTCGTTGAGAATGCTGACGCGGCGTCTCTCAAGAGCGCCTTTGACGGGTTTGTCGCTCGCCGCTCGTTCATGCCGAAGGTCGTATTTGTTAAGAATGTCGGTATGTTCACCGTCGGTGCAAGTGTCAAGGAGGCGGCTACAGCACGTGATGTATGGCACGACGCCATGAAGATCGCGGTATATGCCGAGAGCTTCGGCGGCGCGTCTCACATGGCAGACAGACTTGCCGACTTTATCGTTAACTGTGGGAGAAGGAGTACTCCGCCGACACAACCTGTCGCGAGGCTGAGGTCCTTGCCGATCTTATGGCAGCCCGCGAGGTCGGTGAGGAGGCTAAGCGCCCCTCTGTTGAGACACTTCTTCATGACCTGTTCTGCCAGAAGTTCGTTCTGCACGTTCATCCCGCTGTCGTAAACGGTCTTACCTGCTCGAAGGCGGGTCGCGACGGTGCAATGAAGCTTTTCCCCGACTGCGTGTGGGTGGACGAGACCGAGCCCGGTTATGTTCTTGCATCCCTTTGCAGAAAGGCACTTGCCGAGTATAAGGAACGCACCGGTCAAGCAGCAGCTCTTGTATTCCTCCAGAATCACGGTGTATTCTTTGCCGCCGAGAGCGAGAGTGAGCTTGACGCGCTTGTGATTCGCGTAATGGGCAAGCTCTACTCCGCAGTTGAGCGCCGTCCCGATTTCGCGCCCGTTGAATTTGACGCTGAGGCTGTTTCGAGCCTGGCTCCCGCACTCCGTATGCTCTACAGCGCAGACGGAAAGGCAGTCGTAAAATTCACCGCCGACCGTGAGACCATGTGCTTTGCTGCATCCCGCGAGGCGTTCGACGTGCTCGTAAAGCCGTTCACACCCGACCATATAGTTTACTGCAAGGCAGAGCCTCTTTTCGTTGAGAATGCTGACGCGGCGTCTCTCAAGAGCGCCTTTGACGGGTTTGTCGCTCGCCGCTCGTTCATGCCGAAGGTCGTATTTGTTAAGAATGTCGGTATGTTCACCGTCGGTGCAAGTGTCAAGGAGGCGGCTACAGCACGTGATGTATGGCACGACGCCATGAAGATCGCGGTATATGCCGAGAGCTTCGGCGGCGCGTCTCACATGGCAGACAGACTTGCCGACTTTATCGTTAACTGGGAGGTAGAGAGCTACCGCTCCAAGGTCAGCCTGAGCGCGGGTGCCGCAAAGAAGCTCAGCGGTAAGATCGCGGTCGTCACGGGAAGCGCACAGGGCTTCGGTGAGGGTATCGCACGTTACCTTGCTGCCGAGGGTGCCGCTGTCGTTATCGCGGATATGAACGCAGACGGAGCTGCACGCACAGCCCGGGCGATTGCCGCAGACACAGGGGCTGCAACGCTTGCCGTTTCGGTTAACGTTTCCGATGAAGACAGCGTCCGCGCAATGATGACGAAGGTCGTCACAGAGCTTGGCGGACTCGATATTTTCGTAAATAACGCGGGAATCGTTCGCGCAGGCTCGCTCGAGGAGATGACAAAGTCGAATTTCGAGCTCGTCACCGCTGTCAACTACACAGCATACTTCCTCTGTGCGAAGTACGCCTCCGCAATTATGAAGGCACAGCGCGCCGTCGCTCCCGATTACATGGCTGATATCATTGAGATCAACTCAAAGTCGGGTCTTGCGGGCAGCAACAAGAACTTCGCGTATGCGGGAAGTAAGTTCGGCGGTCTCGGACTGACACAGTCCTTTGCTCTCGAGCTTGCACCGTTCGGTATCAAGGTCAATGCGGTTTGCCCCGGCAACTTCCTTGACGGTCCTCTGTGGAGCGATCCCGAGCGAGGACTCTTCGTTCAGTATCTCAACGCAGGTAAGGTTCCCGGCGCGAAGACCGTAGAGGACGTTAAGGCGTTCTACGAGTCGAAGGTTCCGCTCGGACGCGGCTGCCTTGTTGAGGACGTAGCACGTGCTGTGCTTTACATAATCGAGCAGAAGTACGAGACAGGACAGGCTCTCCCCGTAACCGGCGGTCAGGAGATGCTGAAGTAATTTCGTGCCTTAAAAGCAATAAAAAGTCAGCGGCGAGGAGTCTGTCCTTACCGCTGACTTTTTTTATTCGTTATCCTTTTTCTGTGACTGCGCCAAAATACGCAGAGCATCGTAAATGCCGCGCATTCCGGTGACGCCGTCGGGCATCGGTGTGCCGCTCTTTTTCGCGTCGCGCTTCATCTGAGCGAGCGGGACTGCGATCTGCGTAAAGCCGAGCCGTGTTGCCTCGGATATTCTCTGATGCACTGCCGCGACCGAGCGGAATTCTCCGGCAAGACCTATCTCGCCCATCGCGATGAGCTCGTGCGGCACGGGGATATCCTTCATCGACGAAATAATTGCGAGAATTATCGCGGCATCAGCCGCCGGGTCATCGACCTTCATGCCGCCGACAACATTCATGAATACGTCGCAGCTCGACAGGCGAAGTCCGAGTCGCTTTTCGATGACGGCGAGGATCAGACACATTCTGTTGTAGTCGATACCGTCTGCGGTTCGGCGCGGCGAAGGATATGAGGTCGGCGTAACGAGTGCCTGCACCTCCGCAATGAGTGGGCGCGTTCCCTCAAGTATGCAGACGGCACAGCTTCCGGATATACCGTCGGGTCTTCCCTCAAGGAGCATAGCTGACGGGTTGTCAACTGGGATAAGCCCCTCGCTTGTCATGTCGAAGACTCCGATCTCGTTGGTGCTGCCAAAGCGGTTTTTTATTGCTCGGACGATTCGGTGTGTCTGGCTTCGCTCTCCCTCGAAGGAGAGCACCGCGTCGACCATGTGCTCGAGCACCTTGGGACCGGCAATGCCGCCCTCCTTGTTGACGTGCCCGACGATGATCAGCGATGTGCCGTCGGCCTTAATACGGGCGATGAGTCGGTTGGTGCATTCGCGGACCTGCGTGACGCTTCCCGCACTTGACGAGACAGCCTGCGTCACGAGTGTCTGAATGGAGTCGATGATGATAATATCCGGCTTCACCGATTCGTATTCTCTTATTATGTTTTCAAGCAGCACCTCGCTGTGTACGTACATTTTTGCTGGGTCGACATCAAGTCGCTTTGCGCGCAGCTTCAGCTGTGAGCTCGACTCCTCGCCCGAAACGTACATGATCCGCGACTCGTCGCCGAGCTTTCCGCACAGCTGCATCAAGAGCGTTGATTTGCCGATGCCGGGTTCGCCGGCAATAAGTATCGCCGAGCCGACGACAAGACCTCCGCCGAGCACGCGGTCAAGCTCGGAGATGCCCGTCGGACATCTCATATATTCGGGTATTTCGAGCCCGTGGAAAAGCACTGCCTTTTCGCCGGAAGCGCCTCCGCTCGGAGAAGCGGAGACCGCTCGCGTGTCCGTATAGGTCTCCTCCTCAAAGCTGTTCCACGCGCCGCATGAGGGACATTTGCCGAGCCAACGTGGGCTTTGGTAATCGCATTCCGTGCATGTGTATATTGTTTTCGGGGCTTTCATTTTCCGGTTTCCTTTCCCTTTAATTTGCTACTGCCTTACAAAATATTCCGCTGTCGGAACGAACACCGTGCAGGAGAGCGAGGCTCTGTATGACTGCTCGGACAGCAGCGCGCACTCGGACGGGCTTGATAAGAAGCCGCATTCAACGAGTATGGCGGGCATTTTCAGCCTGTGAAGAAGGTAAATTGAAGAATCAGCTTGCTTTGCTTGTCGCGAGTTATCCTTTTGCAGATGTATGCGGGCATAGCTTTGCACGCTTTCCGCAAGAATTCTGCCGTTTTCGGTGTTCGGCGAATAATATACCTGAAGTCCGCTGTACGCGGGGCTTGTAAACTTGTTCATATGTATGCTGAGAAATACGAGTGCATCGGCGTCCTCTGCCGTGCGAAGGCGGTTCCTGAGGTCGAGTGACTTCTTCTTTCCGCCGTAGTCGTCAAGCTCGCCGTATTTGTCATAGAGCATCGCGTCCTCGGTGCGTGTCATGGAATGCGGGATTCCGAACAGCAGTGCCAGACTTGCCGTGCCTTCGGCAACGGAGAGGTTCAGGTCCTTCTCGAGTACACCGTTCACTCCGACGGCTCCGCCGTCCTCGCCACCGTGACCGGCGTCGATAATAAGCGGCCTTGCGACGGCTTTGTCGGGTGACGTGTCCGCGGCGCGTGCCGAGCCTGCTTTCGTGCCTCGTGAAAAAAGCTCGCCCGCGGCACAGCTTAATGCAAGAGAGGACAGCGTAAAGAGCAGACAAAACAGAAGATACATGGCAATAAAGCCGATTGCGTGAGCCTTATGGGATCTCATGATTCACGAGCCTTTCGCATTGCCGTGCCTGTGGCAGGGAATGCAGTAATTTTACTAATACCTATGAAGCGTGTCGCGAAAATATGAGTCCTCGGACAGAAATTCGCGTCGAAGTACCGAGCAGATGCCGACTGAAACATAGCGCCCCTTTGCAAATACTGCATCTCGGGCGATGCCCTCGAAGCTCATGCCGACCTTTTCCATAACGTGTCGGCTGTCCTCGTTGCCGAGCATGTAGCGTGCTTCTATCCTGTTCAGGCGAAGCACCGAAAAAGCGTATTGAAGCACCTCGTGCAGTGCCTCGGCGGCAAGACCGCGGTGCCAGTACGCACGGTTGAGCACATAGCCGACCTCGGCTGAATTGTTTGCAAGGTCGAAGGAGGTAAAGCCGCAGGTGCCTATCATCTTGCCGCTTTGCCGCTCGACCACAGCCCAGTCGTAGAATTCGCCTGCTCTGTAGCGCCCCTGCAAATAAACGAGATACCGTGCGGTGTATTTTTTCGACACATGCGCGTCCCAAAGCAGATAGCGGGAAACTGCGGGATCTGAGGCGTATTCAAACATGTCGTCGGTATCGCTTTTCAACAGCTTACGCAGGATGAGATGACGACTTCTCAGTATCGGCGGATCCCTGAAGCGGGAAATAATATCAAGCTTATCCATGAAAAATCCTCGAAGTCACTTTGTATTCTTCAATTATACCCCAAATGCGCGCGTATATCAAGAATAATATTGCGCTTTCGGCGAATTATTTACATTTTGGTATTCAAAAGACACGGAAAATATGATAAAATATTATGTGTCATTTGAGTGTGCGCCGCGCAATATAATTGCCGTGACAGCTTATTTTGTCGGGAGGCTTATAATGCAGCGTGCGGCATTAACGAAATATCATGCTCTTTTGTGCTTCGGCACCTTTGCCGTCTCGATTCTCACGGTGCTTTGTTTGTGCGGGATCGTTTCCTCTGAGGTATGCTTTGATGCCTCGGCGAAAGCGCTCGGCGCGACGGAGCTTGTGCTATCGTATACCGCTTCGTCGGCGCTTTCCGCACTGTTGATATTTGCGAGCGCGTATTCCTGTTACGGCTTGTATGTACTTTTGTTATTCGGTGCATGGCGCGGTGCCGTTTCGGGCTATGCGGCGTCGTGCTTTTTCTCGGGACGTCTTGCGCTCATGCCGATAGCACTGCCGTTCGTCTCGCAGAGTGCGTTATTTGCCGCGCTTTTCACTCTGTATGTCGGCGCAGGTATAGCGCTGATAGGAGCGGGCTGCGTTTTGAACTGCCGTCGACGCTGTGACAGGGTGTCGCGCGCAGGTGGCTTTCGTTATATTGTATTGTTTGCCGCGCTTGTCGGTGCGGCATTTGTTTTTGATATTATGCGAGGTGTGCTTGTGTGCCTTTGAGACAGGTTGCCTCGGAAAGGATGTTCAGCATGTTTAACAGCAATTCAAACGGGCTTGACGAGCGTCCCTCGCTTAATCCGTTTCGCCGTCGCGAGCCGCGCGAGATCGACCCTAACGAAAAGAAGGTCATGGAGGAGCCCGGCATTCGCAATTATTTCAAGCTTTTCGGAAGAAGCTTCAGCAATATAGTCAGCATCAATCTTGTAATGATGCTCGGCTGCCTACCGCTGTTCTTTGCACTGCTTGTAATGGCGGGATATTTCTCGCACACGTCAAGCGCACCGCTTTATACCGTGTTCGCACCGCTTTACGGTGCCTTTACGCAGTCGCCGAACGCCTACAGCGCCGCGATCCTTGCGGAGTTTTCAATACAGTCCTCCGTCACGATTTTGTCGACGGTCGACTATGTCCTGCTCGGAATATCCGCGCTGACTGTATTCACCTTCGGACCGGTAATGGTCGGCTCGACCTACCTCATGCGAAACATCGTGCGCCAGGAGCATGTATTCATTTTCCACGACTTCATGTATGCCATAAAGCGCAATCTGAAGCAGGCGGTGCTTTTCGGAATTGCGGATATCGCAATAATCCTTGTCCTCATTTACGATATTGTGCTTTATAATCTCAATTTTTCGCAGAGCATGCTGAATGCTGTCATGTTCTTTGCGATGATATGCATTGCGGTGCTGTATTTCTTTATGAGAATGTACATCTATCCAATGATGCTCACCTTTGATCTGTCTGTGCGAAAGCTTCTCAAGAATGCGCTGTTCTTCTCGGTGCTCGGCATCAAGCGTAATATCTGTGCGCTGCTCGGCACGCTGGCAGTCGTTGTCGCAACGGCGCTGCTCATGACGCTCGTTCTTCCAATCGGAATAATAATACCGTTTGTATTCCTTTTTTCCTTCCTTGTATATACCGCGACCTATTGCGCGTATCCCGTGATCGACAGGTACATGATAGCTCCGTATTATAAAAAGGACGGAACTCCCCGCGAGGATGAAGCGGAGGAGGGCACTTCCGAGGAATAAGTGAAAACACCTCCGACAAGGAGGTTTTTCGCGTTTTCGGGTAAATACGGTGAGCTGCAAGAATTAATTTGCATTTTGTGCGCCGGATAGCCTCAAAAAGGTTGATTTTTTTCGAAAAATATGATATAGTTATCTGTGTATATTCGAGAACTGTTTATTTGAGCGTGGGATACGGAGGATGACGTGCAGAAGATCAATTACGGACTGCAATGCGAGCAGCTGCTTGCCGAGATTAAAAACAGCGGACGCCGTCCGTCACTGCTGCTTCACGTGTGCTGTGCGCCGTGCTCATCCTACGTTATCGAGTATCTTGAGGAATATTTCGATATAACGCTGTTCTTTTATAATCCAAACATTACCGACAGCGCAGAGTTTGCATACCGTCTTGATGAGCTGTCTCGCTTTATAAACGAGAGGACCGGACGCAAGTGCGGGCTTGTTGTCGACGAGTATGACCCCGACAGCTTTTTTGCGCTTGTACGCGGGCTTGAAAGCGAGAAGGAGGGCGGCGCACGCTGCGAGGCTTGCTACAGGCAGCGCCTTGACAGGACGGCTCGCCAAGCCGCATGCGACGGATACGACTTTTTCGCGACAACGCTGACTGTCAGCCCGTATAAGAATGCGTCGCTTCTTTCGGAGATAGGGCTTGAGCTTGAGAAGGAATGCGGTGTTCGGTATCTTGTATCCGACTTCAAGAAGAAGGGCGGATACCTCAGAAGCATTGAGCTTTCGTCCGTGTACGGGCTGTACAGGCAGGACTTTTGCGGCTGCGTCTTTTCAATGGAGCAGGCACGTGCCCGCCGACATAGCTCGGCGAGCGTATAATAAGGAGGCTACAGCATGCTTTCGGCATTCAAAAATTTTCTTATCACCTTTCTTGTTGCCGCATTGATATTCGGCACGGTTGGTTTCTTTACATCAAGATATGTTTCCGGGATAGTGTCGGGAATTCTCGACGGGGAGCAGGATGAGCTCGAGCAGATCATCAGCGCATCTCCCGAGGATACGACCTCCGACGTCAGTGATGCTCCGAGCGTCGAGCACAATCAGAAGGTGCCGGAGGGCAGCTCCTTTACGCTGCTGTTCATCGGAACGGATTACCGCCCCGATGTTTACGATAACTATTATCATTCCTACGCGGATATAGATGAGCTGACGGGCGGACTCAAGGACGCCGAGTCGACAGTCGGTATTCTGAAGACTCCGGTGCGGCGCATTAATGCGACCTGGCTTGTGCTGCTGCACGCCGATAAGGAAAACCGTGAGTATGTGCTCTCGTATATTTCCCCCGAGACCTGCGTCAGCACGCCCTCGGGCGACGCTGCCCTCGGTGATGTTTACGGTAGGTACGGCACGGAGCTTCTTTGCGAATATGTGGAGGCTATGACACAGCTTCGCATCGATCACAGCTTCATTGTCGACGGTATAAACGGCTCAGACTTCATCTCCTCAATGGGCTCGGTCAATATAGAGGTAAAGCACGATATTTACAGTGCCGGTGCGTACCATGTTTCCTCTGCGACCTCTGTTGTAACGGAGGAGAGCACTGGGGCGCCGGAGTCCGAGAGCGAGTCAAAGGATGACAAGAAGACCGAGAAAAAAGAAAAAAAGGATAATAAGAAAAGCGAGAATGACGACCCTGAGGAGATGCCCTCCGAGAAGACGGTCGACAATGTGCTTGTCCTGAAGGCCGGAGGTCAGAGCCTGTCGGATTATTCCGTGCATATTCTGAACACCTTCAAGGAGCTCTCGCTTGATGACATAAACGTAAAGAGCGCATATATGCTCGACATTGCCGAGCAATACCTCAGACGCTGCGCGTCGTGGTCGGAGGAGGAGCTTACAGCCAAGCTCGAGGAGCTTTCGCGTGAGAAGGATTATTCCGCAAAGGACGAGAAGGGCGAGGACGGTGAAGACGCGACAGCGGAGCCTGCCTCCACGGTAAACGGCAGCTTCAATGACCCTTACGCATCGAAGCCCGTGCTTGCGACGGATCTCGTTGCGGATGATCTTCGCGGAATGCTTGATATGCTGAAGGCGGTAGAATACTTTAATGTGACGAAGTACGTCTATCCCGGAAGCTATTCCGAGCAAAGCGGGCTGTACATGCCGGACTCTGCCGCCGCTCTCGAATTCTTCGCAAAATACAGCGAAAAATAAGTCAAACAATAAATCAAAAATACAGTCACCGTTGTGCCGTGTAAACCAATACGGCATAAAAGAAAGGAAACGACAATGGCAAGAATGAAGAACACCGAAAAATCAATGGACAAGCTCGTAGCACTCTGTAAGAGCCGCGGCTTTGTATATCCCGGAAGCGAGATATACGGCGGTCTTGCAAACACCTGGGACTACGGTCCGCTCGGAGTTGAGCTCAAGAATAACATTAAGGATGCGTGGAGACAGAAGTTCGTTCGCGAGAATAAGCTCAATGTCGGCCTTGATTCCGCCATTCTCATGAATCCCCAGACATGGGTAGCCTCCGGACACCTCGGCGGCTTCTCCGACCCGCTCATGGACTGCAAGGAGTGCAAGACACGTCACCGCGCAGACAATCTTATCGAGGATTTTGACGGGACAAACGTTGCCGGCTGGTCGAACTCTCAGATGACCGATTACATAAATCAGAAGGAGATCCCGTGCCCCAATTGCGGTAAGCACAATTTCACCGATATCCGTCAGTTCAACCTCATGTTTAAGACCTTCCAGGGCGTGACCGAGGACTCGAAGTCCGAGCTTTATCTCCGTCCCGAGAC
>CAYNHY010000031.1:0-15388 GCA_964397225.1 uncultured Ruminococcus sp. | reverse complement strand
GTCTGTGAAGCTTTCGAGCTTGCAAAACAGGTGCTTGGTGCGGCGCGCCGCGCAAGTCGGCATTTGCGAACGGATATTAAGGTCTGCCGCATAACGGTAGGCGGAGAGGACGCTGCGGCGACGGCTGTAAAGCACGGTGCGCTTGCCGCCCTGCTTCGTTCGTTTCTTGAGCTTGCTCGTGATGTCGGTGAGCTGAGAATGAAGGACAAAAATGCTTCGCTTATGTGTGATTACACAGCAGACGGCGTTGGCATTAAGCTTGACATGACCGTGCGCCTTCGTGTCTGCTACGCGCTGCGTGAGACCGTAAGAGCATTTATTGAGCTGCAAGACCGTGGAACGGTAATAAATAAAGCAAACGAAAGGAAAGTATATCACGATGGCAGAAAATAATCAGAGCGAGATAATAAGAACCTCTCTCGACAGCATTAAAACAATGCTTGACGCAAATACCGTGCTCGGCGAGCCGATAACGACACCGAGCGGCACAACCATAATTCCCGTCTCGAAGGTGAGCGTCGGTCATGCCTCGGGCGGAATAGATTACCTGAAGAAGGACACACCCGTGCAAAACGGAAAGCCCGTGTTCAACAACTACGGAGGCGGCGGCGGAACCGGAGTTACCGTTTCTCCCGTTTGCTTTATCGTGACGGACGCCGAGGGACACACGGAGCTTTTGAATGTTAATGCCCCCGCATCCGCAGAGGACACGGCGTCGCGCGTGATATCGTTCATCGAGCGCTCGCCTGAGCTTATCGAAAAGCTCAAGTCAGCTTTTTCAAAGAAATAAAATTCGTTCCCGTACAAGACGAATTTGGACGTGACGCTCTTGCATAAGGTGAGAAGGGCGGCGGATACTAAGCTTGAAGTGAATTCGCGAGGTATCCGAAATGCTTGTTAGTTTACGCAGAAATATTAAATATGCGGCAGCAGTGCTTGTCGGCGTGAGTCTTATGCTGCTTGCGCCGACGCAGGTGTATGCGAGCGGCAGCCCTTCGCTGTCTGCGGAGAGCGCCGTGCTCATCGATGCCGACAGCGGAAGCGTGCTTTTCGCCGAAAATGAAAACGCGCGCCTTCCGATGGCGAGCACCACAAAGATAATGACCGCGCTTATAGCGCTCGAGAGCGGTGATGTTGACCGCAGCGTCACTGTATCGGCTGACGCTGTCGGAATAGAGGGCTCGTCAATGTATTTGACGGAGGGTGAGTGTCTGACGATGTCAGAGCTTTTGTACGGCTTGATGCTTGAGAGTGCAAACGACGCCGCGGCTGCAATTGCATGCGAGATAGCAGGTGACAGCGAGTCGTTTGCCGAGCTGATGAATGCGCGCGCACGGCTTCTCGGACTGTCGGATACGCATTTTACGAATCCGCACGGACTGGATGACGCACAGCACTATACAAGTGCCCGCGACCTTGCCATGCTGACGCGCGAGGCAATGAAAAACGAGCGCTTTTGCGATATTGTTTCAACGGCAAGCACCAATATTCCGAGTGCTGTCGGAGGAGAGCGCACGCTTGTCAATCACAACAGGCTGCTGAAAAGCTACGACGGAGTCGTGGGCGTTAAGACCGGCTTTACAAAGCGAAGCGGCAGATGTCTTGTGTCGGCGGCGGTACGTGACGGAGTGCGCCTTATAGCGGTAACGCTTAATGCACCGAACGACTGGACAGACCACAGAACACTTCTCGATCACGGCTTCGAGCAAATTTCTCACCTTACGGTCGCAGAGCCCGGTGAGCTTCATATGGTAATGCCGCTTGTCGGAGGTGTCGAAAGCGGAGTGCGCTGCTCAAATAAGGACCCCTTTTCGATTAATTTACCGAAGGGAGCGCGTGTCGCGGTGCGAATCGAGGCCGACAGATTCTTTCCGGCGCCCGTGAGCGAGGGAGACGCGCTTGCAAGAGCGGTATTTACACTTGACGGAGAAGAAATCGGATCAATTCCGCTCTTTGCCGAGCGGACGGTCGAGGCGGCTCACACAAAAAGCTCGATTCGCGAGCGAATACTGAAATTCATCGGCAGATAGCGGCTTTTGCGAAAGGACAGAATATGGCACTCATACGACTTCAGAAATATTTTACCGATATCGGCTTAATGTCGAGACGCGCCGCCGAGGCTGAGATCTCGCGCGGTCTTGTCAAGGTCAATGGGGAAACAGCATCCCTCGGCTGCAAGATAGATCCCGAAACGGACCGTGTCGAGTATAAGGGAAAGCGTCTGATGCCGAAGGCAGGCGGCGACAAGCGCCGCTTTACATATGTTCTGCTGAATAAGCCCGTTGGCTACGTCAGCACGATGTCAGACGAAAAGGGAAGACCGACAGTGCATGACCTGACACGCGGTGTGCATGCGAGAGTTTACCCTGTCGGACGGCTTGATATGTATTCTGAGGGACTGCTACTGCTCACAGATGACGGCGAGCTTACAAACCGCATGACCCACCCCTCTCACGGACTTACAAAAACCTATATCGCGCAGATAATGGCGTCCCTGACGGACGGTGACCTTGCTCGCCTTGCCGAGCCGTTTGAGATTGACGGACGAATGATAATGCCGCCGAGCGTAGAGCTTATCGAGCGCGGCGACAGCCTTTCACGTGTGCGGATCGTTTTATCCGAGGGACGCAACAGACAGATAAGAAGAATGTGCGAGCGCTGCGGCTTCAAGCTGAAAAGCCTTCGCCGTGTCAGCATCGGCGAGCTGACAGACGACGCGCTTCCACTTGGAAAATACAGATTTTTGACAGCTGAGGAGATAGCCTATCTCCATTCGATATAAACACAAATTACGGAGAAAACGATGCTTATTGTAAAACCGCTTCATGATGCAGCTGCCGCAGAACAGCTCTGCGGGCTGTGCGGTGCGAAATACCGAGAGGATGCATATACCTATTTTGCCGCTGACGTCAATGAGGACGCAACGAAATTAAATCACATTATCGGCGTTTGTGCCTGTACGATACACGGCGACGACAACACGCTGACGCTCCTTCGCTCGGCTCCCACGGTCGATGACGAGGAGGCTCTTGTAATTATGGCTCGCACGGTGCTTAATTTTATGTATCGCTGCGAGGTCGGCACGGTTTTTGCCGATGACGAAAATATTGAAAACGGTCTTGCCGAAAAGCTCGGCTTTTCACGCAATGCCGACGGCAGACTTGCGCTCGACCTTGTCGAGTTTTATAAGTCCCCCTGCAAGTTTTCACACTGCTGAGTTATACTGAGCATAACACCGAAAGGAGCGTTTCCCGTGAAAAAAAGCGCCGAAAGCTCAGTTTCCGTTCTGAAAAACATCGGGGAGAGCCGACACCGTGCCTTCAACCGTGTCGGAGTGGAAACCCTTTTTGACCTTGTGCATTATTATCCGCGCGCATATCAGAACCGCGGAAATACGCGGACTCTCAGTGAAATCAGGTCACTTGTTGACGAGGGCATCGACGGACCGTTTTCATGTATTCTCACGGTAGGTACGGCGCCGAGGGCGCATCTGATCCGACGCGGTATGACCCTCCTGAAGCTTCGCGCCTTTGACGACGAGGCTTCCTGCGAAATTACCTTCTTCAATCAGACGTTTTTGAAGGATGTGCTTGCAGTCGGGGCGAGCTTTCGCTTTTGGGGACGCTTTGCCTTATCTCACGGCGTGCTATCGCTTTCCTCGCCGCTTTTCGAGCCGTGTGTCGACCCCGACGCGCTCGCGCCGATAATTCCGGTTTATCCCCTCACCTCCGGGCTTACACAGAAGCTGCTCTCGTCATCTGTCGCCGAAGCGCTTCGCGCAGTCCTGCCGGAGCTTGAGGAGCATATTCCGTCAAGGGTGCTCAAGGAAAACTCGCTTCCGACGCTGAGCTGGGCACTGTCGAATATTCACCTTCCCGAATCCGCTGAGGCTCTTGAGAAGGCGAAGCGACGTCTTGCCTTTGACGAGCTGTTTCTTGCCTCCTGTGCTCTCGGAATGCTCGGAGGACGCAAGAGAAGCACCTCACGGGCAGTAATGAAAAACGGCGACACGAGACCTTTTTCGGCAGCGCTGCCGTTTCGCCTCACATCGGCTCAGGAGAAGGCGCTTTCGCAGATACGTGATGACATGACGAGCTCCTACGCCATGAACCGCATGCTCACCGGTGACGTCGGCTCTGGTAAGACTGCGGTTGCGGCAGGGGCTGCGTATATTTGCCTGAACAACGGGTACGACTGTCTGTTTATGGTGCCGACCGAAATCCTTGCAACTCAGCACTATAACGAGCTCTCGCCGATGCTTGAGAGGCTCGGTTTTGCCGTGAGACTGCTCACCGGTCACACCGGAGCTGCCGCACGACGCGAAATTTCCGCACTTGCAGGCTCAAAGGAGCCTGCGCTGATAATCGGAACGCACGCGCTTCTTTCCGACGACATTGCACCTCACTCGCTCGGACTTGTAATTATCGACGAGCAGCACCGCTTCGGTGCGCTTCAGCGCAGTGCGCTTGCCGAGAAATCACTTGGTGTGTCTACGCTGACAATGAGCGCGACCCCGATCCCGCGAAGTCTTTCGCTGATAATGTACGGCACGCTCAATGTGTCGCGAATAGATGAGCTGCCCGCCGGTCGAATGCCCGTCGACACCTTTGTTGTCGGAGAGAGCTACAGAAGCCGACTGAACGCATTTATAAAAAAGCAGGCTGACGCCTCACATCAGGTGTACATAGTATGTCCTGCCATCGAGGAGGCGGAGAAGCCTGCACGCAAGGCTTCAAGTGATCTTGAGGAGGCGGCGGATATCGTTCTTTTCGAGCCGGAGGAGCCGGAGGAGAGCGTGCCCCTGAAGGCTGCTGCCGTGTATGCCGAGCAGCTGAAGCTCGAGCTTCCCGAGCTGAATATTGCGCTTCTTCACGGAAAGCAGAGACCTGACGAGCGCGAGCGCATAATGCGTGAATTCGTCGGCGGGAGCATTCAGGTCCTTGTATCGACGACCGTTATCGAGGTCGGTGTCAATGTACCGAATGCAACTCTCATGATAGTCGAGAACGCGGAGCGCTTCGGACTCTCGCAGCTGCATCAGCTCCGCGGAAGAGTCGGACGAGGCAGCGCAAAGTCGTATTTCGTGCTTGTGTCAGACGCCAAGAACGAGCGTGCGCTTGAACGGCTCAGAACAATAAAGAATTGTAAGAACGGCTTTGACATAGCGCAAGCCGATCTGAAGCAGCGAGGTGCGGGCGACCTTTTTGCAGAGAACGGACTTGTGCGTCAGCACGGCGTATCGTCCCTTGCGCTTACGGCATCGTGTAAGGATTGCGACCTGCTCGGCGATGCGGCTTCCTCGGCAGCTGCCGTGCTTTCGGCTGATCCGACACTTGAGCTGCCTGAAAACGCGCCTCTTCGCCGCGCCTGTGAGCTTTTTATAAACAAAAGCGAGGGAACTCTCAACTAAAAAAAGCGCCCCGCATATGCAGGGCGCTTACCGAGTCTCAGCAGTCGCAGAAGGTCTTGATGACCTTTACCGCTCCCTCAACACCGGTCTTGGAGGTGTTTACGATGAGGTCGTAATTTTCAATACGTCCCCACTTCTTGCCGGTGTAGTAATTATAGTAGTTAGCACGGCGGCGGTCGGTCTTTATGATGAGATCCTTTGCCTTTCCGTCCGCAATTTCATTTCGCTTTGCAACGGTCTCTACGCGAGCGTCGAAATCCGCCGTGATAAACACGTGTGCCACATCCTCCTTGTCGGCGAGAATGTAATCCGCACAGCGTCCCACGATAACGGCGCCGCTTTCCTTTTCGTATATCTCGCGGATGAGGTTCGACTGTACGATATACAGCTTGTCGTTCAGCGGTACGTTAATTTGCTCCACGCCGCGTGCGTATACGGACGAACCGAGCGCGAGGGTATAAAGCAGGCTGTTTGCAGCCTTCTCGTCGGCTTCTCCGAGGATATCCTTGTTATATCCGCTTTTTTCGGCAGCCATCGAGATGAGATCTCTGTCATAATATTTGAAGCCGAGCTCTTCTGCGAGGAGCTTACCGATCTCTCTTCCGCGGCTTCCGTACTGTCTTGCGATCGTAATGATGCGTTTTTTCATGGCTTATCCACCTTTCTGCAAGCTGTTGAGCTTTTCTTAAGTACATTATATCACAAAACGACGGATTTGTATATAAAAAATCGAAACTTTTGGTGCAAAAAGCGAGTTTTTTCTTAAAGCTGACGTGACGGATGAGCTTTCGGTCGCTTTACACCGGGAAGAAGCGTGAAATGATATTACTTGCAATCAAATTTACCGACAAATTCATGTCGCATGCCGAGGAGCACAGGACGGCAACGGCACTTCGCGACGGGCTTTTTGAGAAATTCACAAAGGGCAGCTCAAAATTCAGCTTTGCTGAATACGAAGGCGGAAAGCCGTATATCGCGAACTCCTCCGTCACCTATTCGCTGTCTCACACCGCAGGCTGCATTGTCTGTGCCGTAAGCGTGCCGTATAGCGACAGCGGCGCTGTTCTCCCGAAGCTGAAGGACGTTTGCGGTGACGACGGGGAGTATTTTCTTTCGCTGACACCCTTTCCGTGCGAGCTTGGCGTTGATATTGAGGCAATTACCGAAAAACGCAGTGCGGTTCAGCTTACCTCTCTTGCCGAGAGATGCTTCTGCAAGGAGGACGTAGAGCTGTTCCGCAGGGCGGATGACAAAAACCGCGCCTTCTTCTCGCTGTGGACGAAAAACGAGAGCATTGCTAAGTGCTCCGGCGAGGGACTCGGCGCAATTCTCGCGCGTCGCAGCTCAACACCGGAGGCTGCGACCGTTACGACAGTCAGCCTCTTGAATGACGGTTTTGAGTATTCACTGTCTGTTTGCTATGCTGAGCGCTTGCGGTAGGCCTACAGCTTCTCAATGCAGCAAAGAGAGTTGAGCACCGCCCAAAGCTCGGGAAAGTATTTCATAATATTCCATACACCGCATCCTGCGAGTGAATACTCCGTCACCGCGTGAAGCGTGCTGTCAACGCTTTGTGCATTTTCAAACCATACCTCGTGTCGCACGGCGTCATCGAAGGTCGCGGGACGGTCGTAGTAATTGTAATACGGCGCTTGCGTCGTTTCGTCGAACATTATGTCAGCCCCGCGCCGTCTCGCCCTCTCGACAGCCTCGGTATTCGACAGAGACTCCGCGCGGCTTTTTCCGCGAATATAGGGCAGAGACCAGTCGTAGCCGTAATTCGGTGTGCCAAGCAGCAGCTTTTCGTGTGGTATCTCGCTTATAGCATAATCGATAACGCGCCGTACGCGGTCGAGCGGTGCTGCCGCCATCGGCGGTCCGTAGGTGTAGCCCCATTCGTAGGTCATGAGAAAGGCTCTGTCAGCTGCTTCTCCTATGGCTTTGTAGTCATGACCCTCGTACAGCAGTCCATCTTGTTCCGACGAGTATTTCGGCGCAAGTGAAACGAAGACCGGCAAGCCCGCAAGGCGTTCCTTTATGCGCCGTATAAGACGTGCGTAGGACTCCGCGAGCTCTCTCGGAATATATTCAAGATCAGCATCAACACCGCCGTAGCCGTATTTCGCGACTGCGGCGGCTGTGCTTTCTGCAAGCCTTTCCGACAGCTCCTCGCTTGACAGAATACGCCGTGCAAGCTCGCTTGAGAAATTCCCATCCGAATTCAGAGACGTGAGAACAAGGAGCGGCACGGTCGAATATTCACGTGAGGCGTTGATAAGCTCGCCGACATCTCCGACAGGCTCTATAAGCTCGCCGATGTCCGTCATACCGTATGAGAATACCGAAAGGTATGTAAGATACGGAAGCGTACGGCGAAGCACCGTGCGGTCGATATTCGGATATGCGTAGCCGTTTGTAATCATCCTGCCGAGAGGCGGCGTGTCGTAGGAAATATTCAGTACCTGCCCCGGGAAAATCGCGTCTCTGCCGTTAAGCGACGGATTGTTGCGGTAAAGCGTGTTTAGCGTTACGCCGTATTCCGCAGCTATTGCATACAGATTCTCGCCGCCGCGAACTGTGTGAGACAGTGTCGGCTCGAGGATCACAAGCTGTTGACCGACTGCGAGTCGTGACGGGTCAGTCAGAAAATTGTCTGTGATTATGCGGCTCGGCAGGACGCCGAATTGACGCGCGACCGAATACACGCTGTCGCCGCGCTTGACGGTGTATATATTCATTATTTGTTCCTCCTGTCCGCGGCATGAAGGACGCTTCAGCGCCGACGTAATTTTGTTTTACAGTATATGCAGTGTGGGTGCGTGCCTGTGCGAATAATATTTGTGCGATTGCAAATACTGTTACAGCTCAAGTATTATATGACGGAAGGGCTGATAATATGCTTTGCTCAAACAAAATAGTATGTGTTCGCGGACGTGAGATCATCGATTCGCGCGGAAATCCGACAGTTGAGGCAACCGTAATTTTGGAGGATGGCTCACGCGGCGTTGCGGCTGTGCCCTCTGGCGCTTCGACGGGCAGCCATGAGGCATGCGAGCTGCGCGACGGAGACATGTCACGCTTCGGAGGACGCGGAGTTCTGCGTGCGGTGGAAAATATCAATACACGTCTTGCCTCACGTCTGTGCGGCATGGTGTGTAATCAGGGCATGGTCGATTGCGTAATCCTCAGCGAGGACGGTACGGAAAATAAGTCGGGACTCGGAGCGAATGCGACGCTTGCGGTCTCGCTTGCTGCGGCAAAGGCGGGAGCGTGCCATGCTCACATTCCGCTTTACAGATATATCGGAGGTGTCAGCGGGGTTCGCCTGCCGATACCGATGATGAATATACTGAACGGCGGAGCACATGCCGCAAACAATCTCGACATTCAGGAATTCATGATCGTTCCCGAGGGCTTTGAAAGCTACTCCGAGGCGCTGCGCGCAGGCTGTGAGGTTTACGCGGCTCTGACAGGGGTACTGAAACGTGACGGTCACTCGAGCTCTGTGGGTGACGAGGGAGGCTGCGCGCCGAATCTTTCGAGTGAGAGGGAAGCGCTTGATTATATCATGCGTGCGATAGAGGAGGCGCATTACAGCTCAAGGCAGATAAAGATCGCACTTGACTGTGCCGCCTCAGAGTGGGCATGTGACGGCGGCTACTGCCTGCCGAAGTGCGGCGAGAGGGCAAACTCTGCCGCTCTCATCGCTAAGCTCGAGGCGCTCATAAAGAATTATCCCATAGTTTCGGTCGAGGACGGCCTCGGCGAGGATGACTCGGAGGGCTGGCGTGAAATGACAAGACGCTTCGGAGCACGTGTGCTGCTTGTCGGTGATGATCTATTCGCAACGAATCCCGCGCTTGTGCGGCACGGAATCGAAAACGGTATGGCAAATGCCGTGCTCATAAAGCCCAATCAGATAGGAACTCTCAGCGAAACGCTCGAGGTCGTCCGCGTTTCTTCGAGAAGCGGCTATGAAAGAATACTTTCTCACCGTTCGGGTGAGACGTGTGACACGTCGATTGCCGATATTGCGGTCGCGGTTAATTGCGGATATATTAAGACAGGCGCGCCCTGCCGCGGCGAGCGCACCGCAAAGTACAACAGACTTCTCGAAATCGAGCAGGAGCTTGCATGCTCCGCTCGCTTCGGATTTTAGCCTGTCCAAAGCTCGCGACGCTGCGCTTTGTGAGCTATAGCGCAGCTGTCGCGGTTTTTTTGAGAAATCGGCGTCAAGAAAATCGTTAATCTTTGAAAAAATGGCGATTTGCCCTTGTTATTTGGCGAAAAATGAGTTATACTTTATAAGGCGTTTTTTGCGTAGCCGAATTTAAGCTATTAAAGGGGGCGACGGCGAATGCATCTTCATTCTCACGGTGACTCGTTCAGATCTTCTGCGGTCAGACGCGTTAAGAATGATTGTGAGCACGGACTTTCGGCAGCACAGGTCAGAGAGCGCATAGCGGCAGGGCAGGTTAATACACCTGTTGCTTCTCCGACAAAGACTGTCGGGCAGATAATCTCCGGCAACGTGTTCACGTATTTCAACATGCTGTTTTTCATTATCGCTGTAGCGCTGATACTCGTCGGCTCATTCAACAACCTGTCGTTCATGGTCATAATCCTTGTCAATCTGATGATAGGGATAGTGCAGGAGATAAACTCAAAGCGTACACTCGATTCTCTTACGCTTCTGACAGAGCCGCATATCACGGTAATACGTGACGGTCGCGAGTACAGTGTGCCGACGGAAAAGCTTGTCCTTGATGACGTTATAATTCTCGGCGCGGGGAATCAGATTTGCGCTGACGCGACAGTTCTCAGCGGAGAGCTTCAGGTCAACGAGGCACTGGTGACCGGAGAGTCGGATGAAATACTGAAGCGCCCCGGTGACACGCTTCTTTCTGGAAGCTATGTGGTCGGAGGCTCCTGCTATGCGCGGCTCGACGCCGTAGGCGCCGATTCGTTTGTATCAAAGCTTATGCTTGACGCGAAAAAAACAAAAAAGAAAAGCGTCAAGGGCATGATGCTCGCACTGAATCGGCTTATTGTGATAATAGGAATACTTGTCATTCCGCTCGGCGCAGCACTGATGCTTAGGCACCATTATTCGCTTGGGATAGGAATTCGTGACAATGTTACGCAGACCTCTGCGGCTATTATCGGAATGATACCCGAGGGGCTGTATCTGCTTGTCAATGTTACACTTGCGGTCAGCGTGATCAAGCTTGCGCGGGCCGATACGCTTGTTCACGATCTTGGCTGTATCGAGACATTGGCGCGAGTTGATACGCTGTGCGTCGACAAAACAGGCACGATCACCGACAACTCAATGCTTGTCAGTGAGATAATTCCGCTGAGAGCGGGCACGGATCCTGCGCCGCTCGTGCGCGACCTTGTTTATAATATGCCCGAGGACAATATAACAATGTCCGCTCTTAAGTCTCATTTTAACGGTGAACTCGGGCGACGAGCTCTCGAGGTTGCACCGTTTACCTCGGCGACAAAAACAAGTGCGGTCTCCTTTTCGGCAGGCGAGAAGTATCTTCTCGGTGCGCCCGAGTTTGTGCTCCGCGAGCAATATACGAGCTTCAAGAAGGTGATAGAGCCGTATATTCACGACGGCAAGCGTGTTCTGCTCTTTGCACAGAGCACGTCGCTTTCCGCTTCCGAGAGCACAAGGACCGTTCCGCTTGCGCTTGTAACGCTGACCAATCCCGTGCGTCCGGAGGCGCATGACACCTTTACATACTTCACGCGGCAAGGCGTCGATATTAAGGTAATATCGGGCGATAATCCCTTTACCGTTTCCGCCGCCGCACGTGAGGCGGGAATTCCGGGCTGCGATAACTGCATCGATATTTCAGACCTTTCCGACGAGGAACTCGAGGAGGTGGCGGGAGAATACACGGTCTTCGGACGTGTGTCGCCCGAGCAGAAGAGAGTTTTGGTGCGGGCGCTGAAGAAGCAGGGGCATACTGTCGCAATGACAGGTGACGGAGTCAACGACATTTTAGCGCTCAAGGACGCCGATTGCAGCATAGCTATGGCATCGGGAAGCGATGTCGCATGCAGAATATCACACCTTGTGCTCCTGAAATCGCAGTTTTCCTCGCTGCCGTCGGTCGTCGCGGAGGGAAGACAGGTCATAAATAACATCGAGCGCTCCGCGTCACTGTTTTTAGTGAAGAACATCTTCTCGTTCTTACTTGCACTTATATCGATAATTGCCGTGTTTGAGTATCCGCTTCAGCCGGTGCAGGTGTCGCTTTTCAGCGGGCTTACGATAGGAATTCCGTCCTTTGTGCTTGCGCTCGAGAAGAATGACAGGCGCGTTCGAGGGAAATTTCTTGTGAACGTGATCTACAGGGCGCTGCCCGCGGCTCTGACCGATCTTATTGTGGTAATGGGCGTGATACTGTTTGCCGACGCCTTCGCGATCGACGGAGATATAGCGTCCTCGATAATTACCGTATTAATGGGACTTGTCGGCTTTACAATGATATTCACGCTTTGCAGACCCTTCAATAAACGACGTACGGCGCTTCTTTGCTCGCTTGTCGTGCTTTTTGCAGGTGCGTTCGTTATAATGCCTGGCTTTTTTGAGCTGACACATCCCGACTACGGAGGCTGGCTTGTCCTTGGGGTGTTTACACTGCTCATCCCGTCGGTAATATACACGCTTTCATCGCTGCTCAGAGTGCTTGCGCGCTGGCTTGTCAAGCTTGCGGGCGGTATTGAGAGTGCGAGCGAATAAAAAACGAAAAAATTACCCGCTTATGCGGTGATTGGAGAATAAAATGGACATTATCAAAGAATTATCACTTATTGGTATAGTACCGGTCATCGCGCTCGATGACGCAAAGGACGCAGCTCCTCTTGCACGTGCGCTTTGTGACGGAGGACTCCCTTGTGCGGAGATAACCTTCAGAACCGACGCTGCCGAGGAGTCGATCCGTATTATGGCGACCGAGTACCCCGACATGCTCGTCGGTGCCGGAACTGTTTTGACCTGTGAGCAGGCTGACCGTGCAATGAAGGCGGGAGCTCGCTTCCTTGTTTCCCCCGGACTCAACCCCGAGGTCGTAAAGCACTGCATCAAGAACAACTACCCAATAGTACCCGGCTGCGCTACGCCGTCTGAGGTGGAATGCGCGATCTCGCTCGGACTTGATACGGTTAAATTCTTCCCCGCAGAGGCAGCGGGGGGCATTGCCATGATCCGTGCAATGTCTGCGCCCTACGGAAAGATCAAGTTTATGCCGACCGGCGGCATCGGCGAAGCAAATCTCAACGACTATCTCTCCTTCGGCAAGATCTTCGCATGCGGTGGTAGCTGGATGGCTCCCAAAAAGCTTATTTCGGCAGGCGAATTCGACAAGATCGAGTCCCTTACACGCGGTGCGGTTTCCGCAATGCTTAACCTCCGTCTCCACCACGTTGGAATCAATTCAGACAAGAACGGTTCGCTTGAGGCAGCAAAGAGCTTTGCTGCGATACTTGGTGTGCAGACGCGCGAGACGGATATTTCCGTATGGAGCGGAGATAAGATCGAGGTCATGAGCGATGCGATAAAGGGAAGCGTCGGACACATTGCACTCAGTGTGAATTATGTCGACCGCGCGGTCTACCATCTCGAAAAGCGCGGACTTACCTTCGATATGTCCACTGCGAAGTATGACGAGGCGGGTAATATGACCTTTGTTTACGCAGAGAACGAGATCTGCGGCTTTGCAATACACCTTCTCAAGAATTCCTAAAGAATAAAACTGTAAAAAGAGGCTAATCATGAAAAGAGTTGTGACCTTCGGCGAGCTGATGCTCAGACTTGCCCCCAACGGCTATTACCGTTTCTTCCAGAATGACCAGATGCAGGCGACCTTCGGCGGCGGTGAAGCCAATGTTGCCGTCAGCCTTGCAAACTACGGTCTTGACAGCGTTTATGTTACTAAGCTCCCGTCTCACGCTATCGGTCAGGCGGCTGTTAATTCCCTCAGATATTTCGGCGTCGACACATCAAAAATTGTTCGCGGCGGCGACAGAGTCGGAATATACTATCTCGAAAAGGGTGCTTCTCAGCGCGGCTCGGTCTGCATTTACGACCGCGCACATTCGGCTATCGCCGAGGCGACTTGCTCGGATTTCGACTGGGACGCAATATTCGACGGTGCCGATTGGTTCCATTTTACCGGAATTACTCCCGCACTCGGCGACAATGTCGCACAGATTTGTCTTGAGGCGTGCAAGGCTGCAAAGGCTCACGGCGTGAAGATATCCTGCGACCTCAATTACCGCGGCAAGCTTTGGACACGCGAAAAGGCTCGCGAAACCATGACAAAGCTCTGTAAGTACGTTGACGTTTGTATCTCCAATGAGGAGGATGCCAAGGACGTATTCGGAATTGAGGCTGAGGACACGGACATCTACGGCGGTAAGCTCAACCACGAGGGATACAAGTCTGTCGCAAAGCAGCTTGCGGATACCTTCGGCTTTGAGAAGGTTGCCATTACACTTCGCTCGTCCATCTCGGCAAACGACAATGACTGGGCGGGAATGCTTTACGACGGCAGCGAGTATTGCTTCTCAAAGTCCTATCACCTTCACATCGTTGACAGAGTCGGTGGGGGGGATTCCTTCGGCGGCGGACTGATTTATGCTCTTCTTGACGGTAAGTCCTCAAAGGATGCGATCGAGTTTGCCGTTGCCGCATCGGCTCTCAAGCATTCGGTCGAGGGCGACTATAACCGCGTCGGTGTTTCCGAGGTCGAAAAGCTTTCCGGCGGAGATGGCTCGGGAAGAGTTCAAAGATAACCGAGACGCGCCGAGCCTGAACATTTACATGTGAATTTCACTTCATTTTGTTAAAGTGTGAGTTTTGTTAACATTTTAACATTGAATCTCAGCCGATTTTGTTTTATAATCAATTATGTAATTTTAATTGTTTTTACACGACTGCGAGGTGTAATGGATGAACTTGAATGTAAATGGGCAGTTGCCTCCGGAGCTTCGGGAGGAAAGGACGCTGTATCACACACCGAATCCTATTTCAGTTATAGGCGAGATAACGCGTATTGTTAACTCAATGATCGTTGAAGGCGAGGAGAGAAATCCTCTGCTTCAGAATTCGTCGAGACTGTTGATGCTGGAGCTGGGCAGACGTGACGGTGTAACGCAGCTCGAGCTTGTCAGAATGACACATCTGAAGGCTCCGACGATCAGCATCACTTTGCAAAAGCTTGAGAAGCATGGCTATGTCGTCCGCCAGCACGATAACTATGATATGCGCTCTGTTCGAGTCTACCTTACGGAAAAGGGAAAATCGCACAACCAGTTTATCATTAAAAAGGTTACAAAGTCTGAGGCGAGAGCGATGGACTCCTTGACAGATGCTGAAGCAAAGCAGCTGATGAGATTACTCCTTAAAATCAAGGAAGATATCGCCGAAAGTACAGAAACCAATAAGTTTCTCTAAAAGCTTTATCTTTAGGTAATTTACCTATTGATATTTATCAGATATTGTATTAAAATATATACAGATAAGAATATTTACACAGAAAGGCGCAGTGCCGTGCGGCATTGTGAAAGCGAACGAGTACAATGACTTTATTTATACTTGCAGCAGGAATGGGTTCAAGATACGGCGGACTCAAGCAGATCGATTCTTTTACGGAGAACGGCGAATTCATTATAGATTTTTCGATCTATGACGCGATCAAGGCGGGCTTTGACAGAGTCGTCTTCATAATTAAGAAGGAGAACTATGAGATCTTCCGCGAGACTGTCGGTCATCGTATCGAGGGCAAGATTAAGGTAGAGTATGTTTTCCAGGAGCTCGACAAGTTTGTTGACGAGATTCCTGAGGGTCGTACCAAGCCTTGGGGCACCACACATGCACTCCTTTGTGGCAAGCATGTTCTTGACGACCCGTTTGCCGTTATCAATGCTGACGACTTCTACGGACGCGACAGCTTTGCTGTA
>CAYNHY010000030.1:0-15668 GCA_964397225.1 uncultured Ruminococcus sp. | reverse complement strand
TCACGAAACAGCACTTTTTCCGCGCAGCTGTCCGTATGCAAAAAAGTACACATTTTTGCATACGGAGGTCTTTCAAAATGGGTGAGGGATTATTAAAGCTTTATCGCTCACGGGTTAGCAGGGAATCAAAGCTTGCCTTCTTGGGCGGCTTTGTCGCCACGGTGCTGTTCCACTTTTTCAAATTCGTAAATTATCTGCCGAATCACGACTCGGTCTATAATTATTACGCGAGTCAGAATGTCATCGGCTCGGGCAGATGGGCGTTGGCTGCCGCCTGCGCTCCGAGCTCGTTCTTCGATCTTCCCTGGGTCATAGGAATTCTGTCTGCTGTCTTCATAGGTCTAACAGCGGCTGTCATCGTTAAGCTGTTCAAAATCAAAAATCCCGTGCTCATCGTGCTTGCGGCAGCGCTGCTTGTCGCTGCGCCCGGTACTACCGAGACGTTTTTCTTCATTTATACCGCAGACGGATACATGCTTGCAATGCTTCTTGCAGCGCTCGGCGCATATTATCTGCGTCTTGGCGAGCATCGCATCTCGCGATATATCCTCGGCGGCGCGTGCATTTGCGTGTCGTGCGGAATATATCAGGCTTACGTGTCGTTCGCACTCGTGCTTATCGCGCTGTCGTTTGTTTTGGAGCTCCTTCGCGGTAACGCGAGCGTAAGGGACGCCTTGTTATATATCGTTAGGGCAGCAGTTACCGTCGCGGCGGCGATGCTTTGCTATTTTATTATATGGAAGCTGAGCCTTATGATTTTTTCAAGGACGCCGACGACTTATCAGGGAATTTCCGAGGTCAGCAGCTTCAGCCTGTCGCAAATTCTTTCGGCGGTCGTCGACAGCTTGAGCACGGTATTGCTCTACTTTTTGCAGTGGAACGTTCTTGAACACGGCTTTTCGCTCTACAGCGTGCTGAGCCTTCTGTTCTTTGCGGCGTTCGCGACGGCCTTTGTTATTGCCGTGATAAAAAGCCGCATGTATAAAAGACGCGCCGCGCTGCTGCTTTCCGTGCTCGGTGTTATTTCCGTATTGCCGTTCTCGTGCATTTGGATGTTCTTTTCGGGTGCTGTTCAATACCGACCGATGATGCTGCAGAGTCTTGTTATCCTGTTTGTTTTCGTCGGCGTACTGTTTGAGGATTACGCGGGGAACGCGACGAAGAATATCGCCTGCCTGCTTCTTTGCGTGACGGCGCTGAACAATGCGCTCATGGCGAATATCGCATATTTTTACATGGATAGATGCTACGAGCGCACATACGGTGAGGCTGTTTTGATGATGTCGCGAATAAACGAGCTTGCGGACGAGTACGAATTCGACCGCATTGCCGTGATTGGAAATCTAAGTGTTGAAGTAAGCTTCGACAGTGACGATCAGGAGCACTGGCACAGCTCGCCGGCGGGACAGATCAATATTCTGACCTCCCGTCTGGAAAAACATCTGCTTTTCCATAACGATCACACTGTGCTCTTCCTTCAAAACACCTTCGGGCTTGAGCTTGAGAAGGTTGACGAGGATACGCTTGAGGAAATCTCTGATAGTCATTTCGCCGAGGCTATGCCATGCTGGCCGTCGCCGAATTCCGTATCGGTCGAGGACGGTGTCCTTATAATAAAGCTCTCGGAGCGCAAAGAGGCATAAAAAAGAGAGGCTTTGCGAATCTTGCAAAGTCTCTCTTTTTCTCCCGCCCTGAGGGAGTCGAACCCACGACCATCGGAATCGGAATCCGGTACTCTATCCATCTGAGCTAAGGGCGGTCGCTTATTTAAGTATACCACATATTTCGGGGGAAGTAAATAGCTTTACGGAAAAATCTCCGCTAAATTTCACTTGCGGCGGCACGCCGAAATATACGCTTTTTCGGCGTGCGTGGTGCTTTTTTCGGAGAACCCATTGAAATTTACAGACGATTCGGTTATAATAGAGGTAAACAAATATTATTCCAAAGGAGATATAATATGAAGCTTACATTTATGGGTGCAGGCAGCACCGTATTCGCTAAGAACGTTATCGGCGATACAATGCTTGCAGACCCCTTCCACGACGTAGAGGTTGCGCTTTACGATATCGACGCGGAGAGACTTAATGAGTCGTACCTTCTCATCGATGCAATGAATAAGAATGTCAACGAGGGAAGAGCTACTATCAAGAAGTACCTCGGCGTTGAGCAGAGAAAGGACGCTCTCCGCGACGCAAACTTCGTTGTCAACGCAATTCAGGTCGGTCTTTATGACCCTTGCACCATCATCGACTTTGAGGTTCCGAAGAAGTACGGTCTTTATCAGACCATCGGTGACACGCTCGGTGTCGGCGGTATCTTCCGCGGTATGAGAACCATCCACGTTCTCAAGGATTTCGCAGCCGATATGGCTGAGGTCTGCCCCGATGCATGGTTCCTTAACTACACGAACCCCATGGCTATTCTCGCAGGCTACATGCAGCGCTACACACCCATCAAGACCATCGGTCTCTGCCACAGCGTTCAGTGCTGCTCCGAGGACCTTCTCGACGCTCTCGGAATGAAGGACAAGATCGAGGGCAGATACGAGCGCATTGCCGGTATCAACCACATGGCATGGCTGCTCGAGATCCGTGATAAGGACGGAAACGACCTCTATCCCGAGATCCGCCGCCGCGCCAGGGAGTCTCTGAAGAACGATTACCACCGCGATATGGTTCGCTACGACTACATTGATAAGCTCGGCTACTACTGCACAGAGAGCAGCATTCACAACTCCGAGTACAATGCGTTCTACCTCAAGCCCGGTCGTGACGACCTCATGAAGAAGTTCAACACAAACTACGACGAGTATCCGAAGCGCTGCCGCGATCAGATCGAGGGCTGGAAGCACCAGAGAGACGAGATCATGGCAGGCGGTAAGGTCGAGCACACACGCTCCAAGGAGTACGCTTCCTACATCATGGAGGCTATGGTCACCGACAAGCCGTACATCATCGGCGGTAACGTTATCAACCGCGGAATGATCCCGAACCTTCCCGCAGAGGCGTGCGTTGAGGTGCCTTGCCTTGTTCGCAAGAACGGTATCACACCTACATATGCAGGTCCCCTCCCGCTCCAGCTTGCGGCTATGAACAGCTCCAATGTTTATCCTCAGATGCTTACCATCGAGGCAGCTGCAACAGGCAGCCGCGAGGCTCTTATCCAGGCGTGCATGATGGATCCCCACACCGGCGCGGTCCTCTCCACCGATGAGATAGTGGCAATGGTAGACGAGCTCATCGAGGCTCACACCAACGCCGGTTTCCCGATATTCTGATAAGGCTCGGAGGAAATTGACATGACTGCCGAACAGATACTCAAGGATATAAGAAGCGACAGAGTACTGAATGTAATTCTCGACGGAGACTACAACGGCGAGATAGACGACCAGTACACGCTGGCATACGCGCTCGGAAGCCCGAGGCTTAAGGTTCTCGGCGTTTGCGCGTCGGCTCAGTACGAGGAGGTCAAGGCGGCTGACACCGAGGAGGTAATGCTCCGTGCAGTTCGCGACGTTCGCGTGACCTACGAGGCTCTTGACCTTGATGAGGAGAAATATCCGCTCCTTGAGGGCGCGAGAAGCCAGATCACAAATAACGAAAAGCTTGCACCGACCGACAGCCCCGCAGCTCGCTTCATTATCGAGTGCGCGCACAAGTACGACGAGCCCGTCTACGTGCTCGTTACAGGTCCCTGCACGAACGTTGTCTCGGCGTGCCTTATCGACCCGTCGATCATGGATAACATCGTTGTGCTTTGGCTCGGAGGCAACTGCCTGTATAATAGAGAGGAGCACTTCCACGAGTGGAATCTGTTCTCGGACTATGCGGCGGGACAGTATCTTATGAATCTGCCGATACCGCTTGTATGGCTTCCCTGCGATCCTGACGGCTCTGTAATACTTGATATGAATCACAGCGACCTTGACCGCCTCAGCGGCAAGGGAAAGGCTGCATATCACCTTACACGCGGTCTGCCGCTCAAGATATTCACCGAGGAGCGCTTCGATGCACCCGACTGGCACAAGATCATGTGTGACTATATGGCAGTAGCCGCACTTACCGTGCCTGACGCCATCGAGATCATCGAAATGCCCGCTCCGCTTATCACGGACGACAGACATTACGCCGTCGACAGCACACGCAGAAAAATACTCTGCGGAGTGCGTCCCGACAACCGTCGCATCATCGATGATTCAATAGCTGCGCTCGCTCGCGTTATTGCCGAAAGAGAATAAAAAAAGAGCGTCTGTGTGACATACATACAGACGCTCTTTGCTTTGTGCCGATTTTACGTCGGATAATGGTTTTTACGCAAGTACAAGCTCGCCGAAGAATTCGGGCATATGGAAGTTTGGACCCTCGCTCTCGATGGGGCTCCAGCAGCCGTAATGCTCAGGCTGGTCGTGGCAGCCGCACTTGTATGCATTTCCGCGGATAGTGCAGCCGTCCTCAAGACGGCAGTCGGGGACGTACTTGCGGATCATCTCGTAGGGAAGCTCGAAGTCGACCTGCCAGAAGTCGCGTCCCGTCTCATCGCGGTCAAAGGTCGTGCGAAGGCGGAAGTCCTCCTCCGGCCAGTCAACAAGCACGCCCTTGTTGGCAGCGCACTTCGCATAGCCGAGAAAGAAAGCGGGGCGAGAGTTAGCCTCGAAATTGAAGTAACCTGCGCTGTTGTCGTCGGAGGGGGAGAAGAAGAACTCCATGCAGGAGTCGTTGCACACAAAGCCGTTGCGGTAGTCGATGTGCGCCACGGGGTCCTTCTCAATGCAGCGGAGAGAGACGATGAGTCTGTCGTCCGTGTGAACGGCGCGGAAGGAGCACTCGGGTCTGTACTCAGAGCCCCACGGCCAAACGTTGATATAGGCGTGCTGTGCCTCGTTTATATTGTCTGTCTTTTTGATGATATACTTTTTCATAGCTGCATCCTTTCGGGGGGTGTTTGTTATTATTATAGGCGTCGGAGAACGATTTGTCAAGCACAAACGGGCTCTGCGACGCGAAATATGTTGTCGGAGCAAAATAATTCGCATCAATTTACATATATAGCTTGATTTTTTCTCCGAAAAAGGGTAAAATAATGTAGTTAGAATTTTAAGTGGCGAGAAGCCTTCAGCTTCCGCCGAGAAAGGATCACATCATGGCTCTTGTCAATACAAAAGAGATGTTCAAGAAGGCATACGAGGGCGGCTACGCTGTCGGCGCTTTCAACATTAACAACATGGAGATCATCCAGGCAATCACAGAGGCTGCGGGCGAGCTTAAGTCTCCCGTTGTTCTTCAGGTTTCCGCAGGTGCAAGAAAGTACGCAAAGCAGGAGTACCTTATCGCTCTTGCCAATGCCGCTATCAAGGATTCCGGCGTTGACCTCGCACTTCACCTCGACCACGGCGCAGATTTCGAGATCTGCAAGGCGTGCATCGACGGCGGCTTTACCTCCGTTATGATCGACGGCTCTCATCACTCCTTCGAGGACAATATCGCAGTTACCAAGAAGGTCGTTGAGTACGCTCACGAGCGCGGAGTTACCGTTGAGGGTGAGCTCGGCAGACTCGCAGGCGTTGAGGACGACGTAAACGTATCTGCTGAGGATTCCTCCTACACACGTCCCGAGGAGGTTGAGGAGTTCGTTGCCAAGACAGGCGTTGACTCTCTCGCTATCGCTATCGGAACAAGCCACGGCGCATACAAGTTCACAGCCGATCAGTGCACGAGAAATGAGGAGGGCATCCTCGTTCCCCCGCCGCTCCGCTTCGATATTCTCGAGGAGATCATGCAGAAGATCCCGGGCTTCCCGATCGTTCTTCACGGCGCGTCCAGCGTTCCCCAGGAGTATGTTCAGGAGATCAACTCTCTCGGCGGCAAGCTTCCCGACGCTGTCGGTATCCCCGAGGAGCAGCTTAGAAAGGCAGCTTCCCTTGCAGTCTGCAAAATCAATATCGACTCCGATATCCGTCTCGCAATGACCGCAGGTATCCGCCGCGTGCTCACAAATCAGCCCGACGTATTCGACCCCAGAACATATCTTACCGTTGCACGTGCAGAGGTCAAGAAGATGGTCGCTCACAAGATCGAGAACGTCCTCGGCAGCGCGAACACACTGTAATTTGAATATTTGATTCACTCTCACGAGTGAGAAAGCAGAGCCTCCTCGAGGAGGCTCTGCTTTTTTCGCTTTCTGAGAGAAAAACTCGCCTTTGCGAAAAAAACGAGGAAAAACACCCGAAATTCGCTCTTTTTTCGAAATGCAAGCCACGCTTGACAAAATGCAAGCCCTGCTTGACAAAAATATAAACGAGCTTTATTGCACACAGAGCGGAATTCTGATATAATCATACTGTAATGATTTCCATGTAAAGGATGTGTTCAAGGTGTTATCAGACAATATCAGAAGCTACAGGAAAAAGAGTAATATGTCGCAGGATGAGCTGGCGGAAAAGCTCGGTGTTTCGCGTCAGAGCGTCAGTCTCTGGGAAAACGGGCAGACTCAGCCGACGGTCGATAATATTATCGCCATGACGAAAATTTTCAATATTTCCTTCGATATGCTGCTCGACGGCTCCGCGGAGGACGGCAGAATCGCAGCCGACGCTCCCAACGGCGTGACAGGCTCAGCCGAGACGTGCCCGAACGGGAACGACTGCCCCATGGAGGGGGCGAACGAGTTCTCCGATGACGCCTCCGCAGTAGAGCCTGCCGCAGAGGATGACCTCGCCGAACGAAAGCCTTCCGATAATATGAAAAGGCTTGCAGCGTTCTTCGGTGAGCACAGGCGTATGCTTCTTGTCGTGCTTTGCGCTGCGGTAATTATTATCGCAGCGGTGACAGCCATGCTCGTGCTCGGCGGAAGAAATTCACATGACGGCGCGGAAAGCTCCGATTCTTCCGCGGAAGCTGTCCTCGACGACACGACGGTAACGACCGAGCAGAGCGATACCGAGTCCGAAAGCACCGAGACGCCGTCTGCTACGATCCCGGAGGTAGCGGAGAGCACAGAGGACGAAGGCTCGGCAGAAAGCGAGCCCGTTGAGACACAGACCGAGCCGAGCGCTTACCTGCCCGAGACCGAGCCGAGCGAAGTGCCCGCAGCTCCGACCTACACGGAAGCGCCGTCGAAGTCACCTGCTGCTGAAGCGCCCGCACCTGCCGAAACCACCGCGCCGCAGACCGTTGCCGCGCCTGTTACAAGCTCCGCTCCCACGGTCGCGCCGTTTGACCTGTTTGAATACTGCAAAGCCTTTGCTATCGAAAACGGAGAGCTGAACGGAGACTACTCCATGTACAGCGCCCTTGCGACGACCTACGGCGGCTATGAGAATGAGTATTTCTCACTTGCGTACTGGGCTGACAGCGACATGGTCGAGTTTTGTCTGCACTGTCCGCTTGACGAGCTGCTCAGTATAAATTTTTACCTCAGAATGCGCGGCTCCTTTGACGGCAGATATGAGTATTGTGTTTCAAAGTACTACAGAGCAAACGGTGAGAGCCTGCGGTGCGCTACAGGCTATATCGATCCCACCGTCTTCGCTGCCTCCTATCCCATCTCCTGCGACGATTACATAGGCGATACGACGGGGCAAAGCGACTTCATGGAGGAAAGCCGCGTCGGAATATGCGACCTTATAGGGCTGATAAAGACCTTCGCCGATACTGCCTGCGAGGGCTGCGACTTTTCCGCCTTCGGCTTTGTGAACTTCTGAGATGTGCCTGTGAGCACAGCTGTATTTTGAATATTCCGATAAAGGTAAGGCGACGGGTGCTCCCCGCCGCCTTACTTTTTCAGCCTGCGATGTTGATTAATTCAAAAGCAGCGCGAGTCGCGGCACTTGCGGCAGCTTTCCGCCTTTCCGCAGTGATAGCACAGCTCGTTTTCGCTTTTGCCTGTTTCGAAAAGCTCCCTGATGCTGACGACGGTTGTCTCGGCAATATTCGAAAGCGCTTCCTCGGTGAGAAATGCCTGATGCGAGGTCACGATGACGTTCGGCATTGAGATGAGTCGCGCGAGCGTGTCGTCGTCGAGAATGTGTCCGGAATTATCCTCGAAGAAGATGTTCGCCTCCTCCTCGTAAACGTCAAGACAGGCTGCGCCGACTCGTCGCGACTTAATACCCGACAGAAGTGCCTCGGCGTCGATGAGTGCACCGCGCGAGGTATTCACGATAAATACCCCTCGCCGCATCCTCGCGATGCTGTCGGAGTTGATGAGGTGGTGAGTTTCGGCTGTCAGAGGGCAGTGCAGAGAAATAATATCGCTTCGCGCGAAGAGCTCGTCGCACTCGACGTAATCGATCCCGGCGGTGCTGTCGGGATACTTGTCGTAAGCGATAACGTTCATGCCGAAGCCGCGGCAGATGTCGATAAATACGCGACCTATCTTGCCCGTTCCGATAACGCCGACGGTCTTTCCGTGCAGATCGAAGCCCGTCATGCCGTTCAGGCTGAAGTTAAAGTCGCGGGTGCGTATATACGCCTTGTGGATGCGTCGGACGGACGTGAGAAGCATTGCCATTGCATGCTCTGCTACGGCGTAGGGCGAATATGCGGGCACGTGAAGCACATGAAGCTTGCCGAAGGCATTCTTTACGTCAACATTGTTGTGACCCGCACAGCGCAGCGCGACACAGCGCACGCCGAGCCCGTAAAGTCGGTCGATGACCTCGGCGGAGCAGTCGTCATTAACGAAGATGCACACGCCGTCGCAGCCCTGCGCGAGGGAGGCGGTGTCAACATTCAGCTTGCCCTCGTAAAACTTGAAGTGTATGCCATGCTCGGCGCCGTATTTTTCAAAGGCGGGCACGTCGTAGGGCTTTGTATCGTAAAACGCAAATTTCATATATCCTCTCCTATCGTTAATCTAAGTATTCCCACGCCGCCGTGCGTCAAACGTTGGGGCATGAAAAAGAAAAAGTCGGAGCGACCTCAGCGGTGCTCCGACAGCCTTTATTTTGCGAGAGTGGTGAAAAGGTCTTCCATCAGCTCATCGCGGAAAATGTGACGGACACAGTTCATGAACGGCTGCTCGTCGTCAAAGCCGTATCTTCCGTCGTATTCGGGGACGGGCGCGTGAACGATTCGTGAGGTCATGAAGCGATCTCCGTCGTTGAGAAGCCACGCAACGGCGGTAACGTCCCATATGACTCGCGCCCACGGCTTGCCGGGAAGCTCCTTTTCCGTGTCGCTTACCGTGTAATTCACAAGATAGTCGCAGAGCTTGTTCTTGCCGAGGAGGAAGTGCTCGAGCTCATAGCGCGAGGTCTGGAACACGTCAACTACACCCTTGCAGGGAAGCTGCACTGTCGGCACGCCGCAGGTGAATATAACGCGTGCGGCTGCGATATCCTGTATCATGTTAAACTCGTCCGCGCCATAGCCGTGCGCCTTTCCGCCGAGCCAAACGATAACGCAGTTTTCCTTCATTCTCGGATTCATGAGAATTGCGGAGGCAACATTCGTGATGGCGCCGATAGCCACGATGTAAAGCGGCTTCTCGGGGGAATATTCGTCGGCAAGCTTCGCCATGAAGCGTGCGGCGTCGGAGTCGACGGGCGTCCTTTCGTCCGTCATGTAATTTGCGGAGCCGCGGTAGACGGAGTCCGCAAGCGAGCCTTTGTCCATAAGCTCGAGCAGATGAATTATCTCGTCGTAGCTTCTCTCCATTCCGTCGGCGACGGAGGTCGCTTTGTCGTTTAAGAAGGGAGCGGCGCAGATGGCGCGTGTGTTGAGCTTATAGTCGGATTTGAGCAGATACGCGATGGCGAACTGGTCATCGATCTCGTTATAAGCGTCGGTGTCGAGAATAACGTCGATTTTGCCTGTCGGAACGGTGAGATTGCGGAAGTGATTTTCGAGTGTCATTTTATTTATCCTTCTTTTTCGGCGAGGTTACCGCATTAAGCAGAGTAACCACGCAAATTATTACGATAGTCACGGCGAATATGCCGAGCATGCCCTTGCCCATGATGGGGAGGGCTTCCATTAATTTTTCGGGTGAGATATTCACGTTCGTGCTTCCTTTCTTGTATTAAATCTTGCTTACGATCGAGAGTATAAGACCGCCTGCGATAACGGAGGCTATCTGTCCCGAAACGTTTACGCCGACAGCGTGCATGAGCAGGAAGTTCTGATTATCCTCGGCAAGTCCCAGCTTGTGTACAACGCGCGCGGACATCGGGAACGCTGAGATACCCGCAGCACCGATCATGGGGTTTATCTTCTTCTTCAGGAAAAGGTTCATGATCTTCGCTATCATGATACCGCCGAAGGTGTCGAATATGAATGCGACAAGACCGAGGCAGAGGATGACGAGCGTGTCGAGCTTAAGAAATTCCGCAGCTGTCATGCGGGAAGCGATTGTGATACCGAGCAGTATCGTGATGAGGTTTGCAAGTACCTTCTGCGCGGTCTCGGAGAGTGAGTTGAGCACGCCGCACTCGCGAATGAGGTTACCGAACATAAGGAAGCCGATGAGAGCCACGGCATCCGGGGCGACAAGGCCGACGATTATCGTTGTAATGATCGGGAAGAGTATCTTCGTAGTCTTGGATACGGGCTTCGATGTGTCGTCCATACGGATGAGTCTTTCCTTCTTTGTCGTGCAGAGCTTGATTATCGGGGGCTGAACTATCGGAACGAGCGCCATGTACGAGTATGCCGCGACCATAATGGCCGGCAGATAGCTCGACTTCAGCATCTGAGCGACGAATATCGAGGTCGGACCGTCCGCCGCGCCGATTATCGCGATTGACGCGCTGTCGTTTATGCCATAGCCGAGGAAGGATGCAAGACACAGTGTGAAGAAAATACCGAACTGCGCCGCCGCGCCGAATATCATGTATTTCGGGTTCGACAGAAGCGGCGTGAAGTCAATCATCGCGCCGATACCGATAAAGAGAAGCAGCGGCATGAGCTCGCCGTTGTCGATACCGATGTCGAAAAGACGGTTGACGACGTCTGCGGCGCCGGATTCGGGAAGGTTGACAAGAATTGCTCCGAAGCCCATCGGGAGCAGCAGCGTCGGCTCCATATCCTTCTTTATCGCGAGGAAAATAAGAAGACCGCCGATGAGCCACATGATGACCTGCTTTATATCAAGGGTAAGTATGTTTTCGTATAAGATTTCCATTTAATACTCCTGCTTTTAATTACGTATAATTAAGCTGCGCGGCGCATGCTCAGATATTGTTGATGCATCTCCATGTGTCGTCGAGAACAGTGTCGCGGTCGAGCTTTTCCATGTAGATAATATTGTGACGCGCGCTGCTGAAGGCGTATCTGCCGTCATCTGTTATCATCGGCGCGGGGATTATCTTAAGCTCGAAGGCGTCGGGACGCGCAAGGACCGCGGGTGCGGCAACGTCAAAGAGCACACGCTCCCATCCGTTGACGTAGTACGGCTCGTTGTCGTATTCTCCGGGGAGAGTTTCGCGGAAGAATACGGCGTGAGGACTGTCGCCCTTGATAGCCTTGAGCGTGTCGAGCGTTATGTCGAGCACGACTGTGCCGTGATCGTATGCGGGAAGCAGAACGAGCGGAATGTCAAGCTCGAGAAGCTGCTGACCTGCGCGGAAGTCCCACGCGAGGTTGCACTCGTCGGCGAGACCGTCGTCGTTGTCAAGACATGTGCCGCCGAGCCATACAACGCAGAGCTTTTCCTTGATGGAGGGCTCAATGAGGCAGGCGGACACGATGTTTGTGCAGCAGCCCGTCGCAAGTATATAAATTATCTCATCGCTCTTTGAAACTATGTCGATTATTGCGCGAACGGCTTCGCTGTCGACGGGGTCTCCGATGCCCATCGGGCGAACGGGGCCGCGATATGCGGGATATTTTCCGGCTGCTCCGCAGACGTCGAGCACGCGGAGGATCTCCTTGTAGCTTTCCTCCATGCCCCACGCGTAGTCACCCGCTGCACCCTTGCCGAAGGTAGCGGCGGTGCAGGCGACAAGCTCTATTTTTTCACAGCCGAGACAGTACGCAAGCGCATACTGGTCGTCCATTTCAATGCCCATGTCGGCGTCGTGAATTACCTTTTTTACTCTGTCAGAGTGTATGTCTCTGAGGATTTCTTCCATTGTCATGACGGTATTCCCTTCAGTATTATCCTATTTTATTTCGTGTAATGCTATCTTATCAAAAAAAAGAGCAATTGTCAATATGAAACACGCTTCTTTTACCGCCTCTTAATCGCCTTAAACGGAGTCAAAAATGCGCGTATGGTGAAGTTGCACAAAAAGTGCAGTGCGCTTTTGTCGAATATGTCGGATTGAATTGCGCGCGTTAAAATGATATAATATATAATACAAAGTGACCTCAGAGAATTTTCTCCGACGTCACAATTACGAAAAAAAGGCGGTCCGCCGGAACGGACTGCCGAAAACACAAAGGAGAAACCCCACAATGAAAAAGCTACTTGCATTGCTTCTTGCTTCACTGATGTGTGTGTCGGTGCTCGCAAGCTGCGGCAGCGACGGCAAAAAAGAGGAGCAGACGACCGGCGGCGCGTCTAATGTCGAAGAGACAGATGAAGAGATTCTTCAGATCAATGACTACGTTGCCACCCTCGCTTCTCAGCATAAGCTCGACGGCGCTACATTTACATATGTAGGCGGCGGCGGACAGACCGCTGAGTTCAAGGAGGAGACCGGTAACATCGAGAACGACTCTCTTTATCACAGAGAGCGCGAGCTCGAGGAAACACTCGGTATCACCTGGGAGGGCTTAGTTGCCGAGGGAACCGATACCACCGACTCCTCAACAGCATGGACTGTTGAGTACGTTAAGCAGGCGGTTCTTGCGGGAAGCAAGGACTATGACCTTTGCTACGGTACACTTGTCGTTACAATTCAGCCTCTCTTCAATGAGGACTGCCTCGAGAGCGTTACCGACTTCTCGGTGCTTGATCTTGATGCAGACTGGTGGCCGAGCACTCTCCGCGATACACACTCCATCGGCGGCGAGCTCTACTTCCTCACCGGTCCTATCATGACACAGTATTACACCGATGCCAGCTGCCTGCTTGTTAACTCTCAGGTTGCAGAGGACTACAACATTGAGATTCCTTACGATGATGTAAGAGACGGTAACTGGACATTTGATAAGATGTTCGAGGTTGCATCCGTGGTTCCCACGAACAACTCCGGCTCCGGTGCATACCGCTACGGAGATCCGAGCGGCCTTGCTATACTCTTTGCAAACGGCTTCCAGATTACAAAGTTTGACGAAAACGGCGTTCCCTACGTTGACGCTAACCCCTCTGCGGATCTTGTTAACCTTTGCGACCGTTTTGCGGCTGTAATGGGCGACGGCACACAGACGGCTCAGGCCATTTACGACAGAAACGAGAGCTGGGAGGATATGTATGGCTACGATGGCGCAGATGAGATGTTCATCGGCAACGGCTATCTGTTCAGATTCGCGGATACCAGCACAGCTGTAAGTCTCCGCGAGAAGGAAGTTGAGTACGGAATCGTTCCGATGCCGAAGAAGGATGCAAGCCAGTCTCAGTACTACTCCTACGCCAACAACTGGACAGGTCGCTTCTGCGCTATCCCGCGTTGCACACGTGACCTCGAGGTTACCGACGTTGTTGTAGAGGCTATGGCAGCTCTCAGCGTTAAGCACATCAAGCCCGCATACTACGATAAGCTCCTTAAGGGCAGAAGCACACACGACAGCGACTCGCGTGACATGCTCGATATCATCTTCGAATCTAAGATCTATGATATCGTCGATATCTATGCTAAGGGCAGCATCAACCGGTCCGGTTCCTTCGTTCTTATACTCGAGAAGGCTATGACATACGATTCCTCCTCCATCAGCTCCGGCTACAACATCGAGGCTAAGATGGCAAATCGTACGATTAGCTCAATCATGAAGATGATCGAGAGCCGCAAGAAATAAGACAGTTTAATATGCGGACTTCCGCAATGATGTTTTTTCGGCACTCAAGGGTGCCGAAAATGCTAACAGGAGAAGTTCATGAAACGATCACTCGCCATGCTGCTTGCCGTGCTGATGCTCGCATCGGCAACGGCAGGCTGCGGCAAAAAAAATAATTCGGATGCAGCCGCGGGAAGCGAGTCTGTGACAGACGCTGCGGATCCCGAAATCGCCAAGGTTGATACTTATGTGTCGTCGCTCGCAGCCGAGCATAATTTTGACGGTGCGACCTTCAGCTACATGGGTGTCGGAAGCGAGAATTCGGAGTACAATGAGGAGACCGGAAGCATCGAGAACGACGCGCTCTACCACAGGCAGCGCGAGCTCGAGGAGCGCTTCGGTATTACCTGGAACAGCGTAGCTCCTCCGAGTGCAAACAGCGAAAACAACTCTACGACACAGATATACGAATATGTAAAGCAGGCGGTCCTTGCGGGAAGCAGGGATTATGACCTCTGCTACGGCAGTCTCATCGGCACGATGCAGCCGCTCTTCCGTGAAAATTGTCTCGAGAGCGTCAACGATTTTACTGTGCTCGATCTTGACGCCGAGTGGTGGCCGAGCACCCTGCGCGACACGCATTCGATAGGCGGCGAGCTGAGTATACTCGTCGGTCCCATAATTACTAAATATTATACCGATGCTTCCTGCCTGCTCGTTAACATGCAGGTCGCGGACGATTATAATATTGAAATTCCCTACGACACCGTGCGCGACGGCAGCTGGACCTTCGACAAAATGTTCGAGCTTGCATCCGCCGTGCCGACTAATGCCTCAGGCGCCGGTGCGTATCGCTACGGCGACCCGAACGGTCTTGCCATCCTCTTTGCCAACGGAATGCAGATCACGAAGTTCGATGAGAACGACGTGCCGTATGTTGACGTTGCGCCTGCCGCAGAGCTTGTTGACCTGTGCGACCGCTTTTCGGCTATTATGGGTGATGCAACTCAGACGGCTCAGATCATCTACGAGCGCCGCGATGACTGCTCGGAAAAGTACGGCTACGAAAGCATCGAGGATATGTTTATTGACGGAGGCTTTCTGTTCTACTTCGCAGATACGGCTACCGCAATAGATTTTCGAGAGAGAGATGTTGAGTACGGTATCGTTCCGATGCCGAAGGGAGATGCAGCTCAGTCTCAGTATTACTCCTTCGCAGATACGTGGGCGTGCCATTTCTGTGCCGTTCCTCGATGTGCCGCCGACCTTGAGTTTACCGACGTGATCATGGAGGCTATGGCAGCACTTAGCCTCAAGCATATCAAGCCCGCTTATTATGATAAGCTGCTCAAGGGTCGAAGCACCCATGACAGCGACTCGCGGGATATGCTTGATATAATTTACGAGACCAAGATATACGATATCTTCGACGTCTATACAAAGGGCGACATAAACCAGTACGGCTCCTACATCCGTAATATCACGAAGGCGATAAGATATGATTCTTCGGCGTTTACGTCCTCCTACGGAATTGAAGCCAAGATGGCAGCACGCGAGATCAGCTCAATTATGAGGATGATCGAAAATAACCGAAACAACAGCTAATTGGCTTTGTTTTACCTTTTACCCGGAGCAGCCTCTCGCCATTGCGGCGGAGGCTGTTTCCGGTTGCAGAGGAAAAAGAAATGCATATTGTTGACACTGACAAGTATATAGCTGCGGTGCGCGAAATGCTCGCTGCGGGAAAAACGAATATTCCGCTGCCTGTAGTCGGCAACAGCATGCGAC
>CAYNHY010000029.1:0-15867 GCA_964397225.1 uncultured Ruminococcus sp. | reverse complement strand
GGTTCGAGTATTGGAGAGAGTTCTGCAAGAATTGGCTTCTCAGCCTTGGAATTGCAGAGGAGAATCTCCGCCTTCGCGACCATTCCGCAGAGGAGCTTTGCTTCTATTCGAGAGCCACTACCGACTTTGAGTACCTCTTCCCGTTTGGCTGGGGCGAGCTTTGGGGCGTTGCCGACAGAACAGACTACGACCTCACACAGCACATTAATACAAGCGGCAAGAGCCTCGATTACTTCGATCCCGAGACAAACGAAAGATATATTCCCTACGTTATCGAGCCGTCCCTCGGTGTCGAGCGTCTGTTCCTTACAATTCTTACCGAGGCTTACGACGAGGAGCTGATCGACGAGGCTAAGAACGATACACGTGTCGTTCTCCACCTCCACCCGACGCTTGCTCCCTTCAAGGCAGCCGTTCTCCCGCTTTCGAAGAAGCTTGCAGGTCCCGCAGGTGAGCTTTGCGATGAGCTGTCGAAGTATTTCGCGGTCGATTACGACGACGCGGGCTCTATCGGTAAGAGATACAGAAGACAGGACGAGATCGGAACACCCTTCTGCATTACATATGACTTTGACTCCGAAAACGACGGCTGTGTAACCGTTCGCGACCGCGATACAATGGAGCAGGTCCGCATTTCCATCGATTCTCTTAAGAGCTATCTTGAGGAGAAGATCCGTTTTTAAGCCGCCCCGCAGGCTTTTGTGACACAGAGAGAAAGGTACTCGCAGCGTATGACATTTACACTCAAGACAGATAACAGCACTGCCGTTTGCACCGAAGCCGGAGGGGAGCTTATCTCCTTTGTTTGCGGCGGCACGGAGTATGTATGGAACGGAGATGTGAAATATTGGTCGGAGCATGCGCCGCACCTTTTTCCGGCTGTTTGCTCATCAAAAAATAACAGAGTGACCTACGGCGATAAGGCATACCCGATGAAGAAGCACGGTATTGTCAGGGGAGAGCACTTCGACACGGTCGAGCTCTCTCCGGACAGCGTGACCTTCGAGAACAGGTGGAGCGACGAGACTCTTTTGAGCTATCCCTACCGATACACACTCAGAGTGCGTCATTCGATAAACGACACAGGCTTTTCGACTGAGTACACAGTCTTCGGCGAGGACGATATGTGCTTTTGCATCGGAGGACATCCGGGCTTTGTGTGCCCGCTGCCCGCGGGTGGGACCTTCGAGGAGCATGAGCTTCGCTTCCAAAACGCGCGAGGTGCTGTTATGTCGTTGACAAGCAACGGCTACATGGATGACTCGCTCCCGAAGCTTCGCCGAATAAAGAACAATGTGCTCCCGCTGAAATATTCCGACTTCGACCGTGACGCCATGATAATCGAAAGGCTTCCCGCAAAAAGAGTCGAGCTCGTTTCCCGCAAGACGGGTCACGGCTTCCGCTTTAGCTTCGACGGCTTTGACGCGCTTGGAATATGGACGCCCGACGGAAAAACGGCACCGTTTATCTGCCTTGAGCCGTGGTGCGGTCTTCCTGCCAATGTAAACGAGTCGGGCAGAGCTGAGGAGAAGAAATATTCGATCAGCTTGAAGGCAGGAGAAAAATTCAGCGTGGGCTATCGGATGTCTGTCATATGACAGCGTGAGCCGACAATCATCAGAGGTGAAGATGGATCTTTGTAACCGCTCGGAAGTCAAAAGACTTCTTGAAAAATACTCACTGTCTCCGAAGAAGGCGTTCGGACAGAACTTCCTTGTAAATCCCGCAATACCGCGAATGATAGCCGAGAATTCCTATGAGCTTGCCTGTGCGGACGGAGACGGACCTCATGCCGTGCTTGAGATAGGACCGGGAATCGGAGCGCTTACCTCACGCCTGGCGGAATGCTACGATAGGGTCGTTGCAGTCGAGATCGACCGCGGGCTTATCCCGCTGCTTGGCGAGTCGCTTGCCGAGTACGACAATGTCGAGATTGTTGAAGGAGACGTTATGACGCTGTCTCTTGAGAGCTTTCTCGAAGAAAAATTCGGCGATATTATCGCCGCGGGCGGAAATGTCAGCGTATGTGCCAACCTGCCGTATTACATAACATCTCCCGTTATAATGAAGCTCGTGGAGTCCTTCCCGCCGGAGCGACGCCTTCCGTTTGCAGCAATTACTGTCATGATACAGCTTGAGGTCGCCGACCGGCTTTGCGCCGAGGCGGGAAGCGGCGAGTACGGAAGTGTAACAGCCTCACTCGCGCTACATGCTGCTGCGCGTCGCCTTTTCACGGTGTCCCCGGGCAGCTTTCATCCTGTACCGAAGGTCTCGTCTGCTGTTGTGGGAATAATCCCGCACGGAGGCGTATGCGAAATTTATAAACCGGCGTCTGACAGCGGCAAGTCTCCTCTTGAGATAGTTCGCTGTGCTCACCGACTGATTGAGCTCGCCTTCGGTCAACGACGGAAGACCTTCGTCAACGCAGCTGGCGGTGCCTATCCCAAGGAGCGCCTTATTTCCGCGCTTGCGGAAGCGGACCTTCGCGCCGATGTGCGCGGCGAGAAGCTTTCGGCATACGATTTTTGCCGTCTTGCCGACATATTGACAAAATGACCTGCGGCAGCGCAGCGCTTGAGTAAATCAAAGTGCCGCCTGCCGCCTTCGTTTTTTTATATTGATTATACACAGTAGGAGAGACTACCGAAATATGATACCGACAGATAACGATTTCGTGCAGCAGATACCGGGCACGTATGAGGTGCTGCGCTTTGAGCACCTTAATGCCGCAAATTGCGATGCGTACCTGCTTCGTCACCGCAAAAGCGGAAGCACGCTTTGCCTGTTCCCGAACAACGACGACAATAAGCTGTTTTGTGCCGCCTTTGGCACGCCTCCCGAGGACGACAGCGGAATCCCGCACATAATCGAGCACTCCGTGCTTTGCGGCTCGGATAAGTATCCCGTGAAGGACCCCTTTATGCAGCTCGTCCGCGGCTCAATGTATACCTTCCTGAATGCAATGACGTACCCCGACAAGACCGTATACCCCGTCTCGTCGTGTAACGACCGTGACTTTATCAATCTATCGAATGTGTATCTCGACGCGGTCTTTGCGCCGAAGCTTCTTTCGCGCCGCGAGATATTCATGCAGGAAGGAATACGCCTCGAGCCGAGCGACAACGGAGGCCTTGCCTACGGCGGCGTGGTTTACAGCGAAATGCAGGGAGTCGTCTCAAATGTCGATTCTAATGTTTACGACGAGCTGATATATTCGCTCTTTCCCGACACAGCCTACGGCAAAAATTCGGGCGGTGAGCCCGAGGCTATACGTGAGCTGACCTATGAAAGACTAACCGATTACTATAAGCGTCACTATTCGCCCGCGGCGGCATATATATTCCTTTACGGAAAGCTTGATTATGCGGAGCGGCTTGAGTATATCGACCGTAATTATCTCTCGCGCGAGTGCGAGGCGGTATCGTCTGCCGAGTATATTCCGCAGACTCCCTTCGGCACGCTCAGACGCTTCGAGAAGACCTATCCGCTTCCGGAGGGTGAGACTGCGGACGGCAAGACATATCTTGCCTACGGCTCGGTGTTCTGCGATTCGCTCGACACGGTTGACTGCTTTGCCGCGGACTATCTTTCCGACATTCTGGTCGAGTCGCCCGGAGCACCGATAAAAACCGCTCTTATCGAGGCAGGACTCGGAAGCGAGGTCTACGGCGGCTTTATCAATCACATGAAGCAGCCGGTTTTCTCAGTCATCGTGAAGAATTCGGACGCACACCGAGCGGATGAGTTTTTGAGCATAGTCGAAGGAGAGCTTCGCCGTGCGGCTCGCGAGGGAGTAAACCGTAAAAGCCTGCTTGCGACATTCGAGCGCAGCGAATTCAAGCTGAAGGAGGGCGAGCAGTCGAGCTCGTCACGCGGACTTTCGCTGTCACTTGCCGTAATGCAGAGCCTTATGTTCTCGACGGACGACCCGTTTGCGGCAATCAAGTACGATGAGCTGCTTGCAAAGCTCAGAGAGCTTGCCGAGGGTGACTACTTTGAACGTCTTGCACTGAAAATCGCAGATTCGGCACATCGCTCGCTCCTTATTTTGCGAGGAGAGGCGGGTATGAATGAAAGAAAGAGTGCTGAGCTCGAGGCACAGCTTTCACGCAAGCGTGAAAAGATGAGCGAGGATGATTATACCAAGCTTGAAGAGGCGTATAATGCCTTTGAGGAGTATCAGGAGAGCGCCGATACTCCCGAGAGTCTGCGCTGCATCCCGACGTTGTCAAGGCTTGATATTCCACGCAGTGTGAGAGAGCTTTTCAATCGTGAGGACACAGTCGGCACGCTTCCTGCCGTGTGCCATGATGTAGACACCAACGGGCTTGTTTATTTGCGCTTTATGTTTGATATCTCGCACGTGCCGCAGGATAAGCTTCCGCTTCTCGATCTTGCGACTGCGATATTCGGCAAGGTCGATACCGCACATAGAAAATACACGGAGCTTCTTGACGAGATAAGACTCAATACGGGAGGCTTCGGTATAGCCTGCACCTCATACAGAATTGCAGGGACGCGCGATGCTGTAAGACCGATGCTCGAGGTAAATCTCCGCCTTCTTCCGTCAAGACTCGAGCGTGCCTGCGATATTGCCGCAGAGGTGCTGACACAGACTAATTTCCGCGATACAAAGCGTATCAAAGAGATACTTGCAGAGGAGATATCGGAAAAACAAAGAGACATTGTCTACGCGGGAAGCGAATATGCCTCCTCACGCGCGCTTGCATACTTTAATGCCGCTGATGCCGCCGAGGATATGCTTGACGGCGTGTCGTCCTATATCGCGCAGAGGAAGCTTTATGAGAGCTTCGACGCCTGCGCGGATGAGATAACAAGCGAGCTTTGCAGCCTTGTGGAGTCCGTTATAAACAGACGCGCCTGCACGGTAAGCGTTGCCGCGCCGAAGACTGCGTATCCGTCGCTGAATGAAGCCGTCAGGAGCTTTTCCGACAGCCTTGCTTCCTTCGAGCCTCTACCTCGCGCCGCACGCGTGCCTCTCGGCAGACTCAATGAAGGCATACTCACGACCTCGGCTGTGCAGTACTGTGCCGCTGTCGGAAACCTTTGCGATGCGGGGCATCGGGTAGGCGGCGAGTATATGATACTTGCCTCGATGCTCAACAACGATTATCTGTATCCCGAGCTTCGCATGAAGGGCGGCGCGTACGGATATAATTGCTCATTCTCGACCGTTACCGGCAATGTCAGCTTCACAACTTACCGCGACCCTGCGCTGTCGCAGAGCTATAAGGTGTTTGCTTCCTGCGGAGACTTCATTCGAGAAAAGCTTCCGACGGACGATGAGCTGAACAGCTATATCGTCGGCACCTTCGGAAAGCTCGACAGACCGCTCACGGCTTACTACGCCGCCGTGCGCTCGCTGAATGCTTACATGACGGGAAGAACGCGAGAGAATATGCTTCGCGACAGAGAGGCAATGCTCGATACCGATGCCGCAAGCCTTCGCGCGCTTGCACAGAGCGTGGACGACGTTATGGCACAGGGCTGGCGATGCACAATAGGCAATGAAGAAAGAATCCTCGAGGAACGAGAGCTGTTTGACAGAACGCTCAGACTGCCGTAAGCATTATTTCGAAGAACATGATGAAAAAATTATTCAAATCTACCGCGGTACTTCTGTGCTGTGCGGTGCTCGGCTCATGTGCGATGCTTAGAGACGCGCATGAGCTGCCGAGCGATACAGCAGATGCATCAAGGGTGACGGAAGCGGACGAGCTTTCGCAGACGACCGTCGCCGAGCCCGATACGGCACAGACAAGCGAGATAGGCACGGATATTTCGGAGAGCACATGCGTGACGGAGACGACCCCTGTCACCGATGCCGTAACAGAGGAGATACCGCCGTATGAGCCGTCTGTCGGAACACACGAGCCGCGTGCGCTTATGTATCATCTTATCCGCGAGGACGTGTACGGACCGTATGAGAAGCTGTTCGTGCGCCCGTCGGAGTTCGAGGCGCAGCTGACCTATCTTGACAGCGAGGGCTACGAATACCTGTTTGCGGAGGATTGGAGGCTCACTGAGAAGCCGTCGGTAATTATAACGCTCGATGACGGCTACGACGACAACTACGCGGAGATGTTTCCGATACTGAAGGCACACGGGGCACGTGCGACGGTATTTCTCGTGACCTCGCTTATCGACACGGACGGATATCTTACAAGCGATATGATACGCGAAATGGCAGGCTCGGGTCTTGTGTCGTTCCAGTGCCATACGGCAAATCACGTTGATCTCGCGCATCAGAGCGAGGAAGGCATTCGCCGCGAATTCGACGAGTCTTGTGCCATTATCGAGAGACTTTCGGGAAAGCCCGTCGAGGCTGTTGCATATCCCGCAGGCTCATATAATGATACGGTGCTCGCCGTGGCGAAGGAGTACTTCAGCTTCGCATATACGACGCGCTCGCCGAACATTATACAGGAATACACTCCGCTCACGGTACCGCGTCACTACATTGCACGCGTACTTCCCATGGCAAGCTTCAAAGCAATGGTCGGCTATTAACGCCGACCTTTTGCTTTTATGAGCTTGTAAACAAGATCTGCGGGAATAACGCTCAGTGCAAGAGCCGCCGCAAATGCAAGGTCGCCTGCCTTGAGCGGCACTGTCCGAAACACTTCTCCGCCGAAGTATATCATAATGAGCTGGACCGAGCCTACGAGCAGCATTATCGGCATAAAAGCGCAGTTTGAGGCAAGCCCTCTTGTGATAAGCATGCGCGGTGTGCGGGCGCAGAAGGCATTGGCAATTCCGCAAAATACAAACAGTGCAAAGAATACCGTCATGCGGTAGGTTTCGCCATATGCCGAAAAGCGCGCTGCGATATTCGGCGAGCACAGAAAATACAGCGACAGAGAGAGCGAGTAAAGACCGCAGAAAATTATCCGATGCACCGTTGAGCGGTCGAGTATCGGCTCGGTGCGGCTTCTCGGAGCGCGCTTCATGTAGACCTTCATGGGCGACTCCGCAGCGAAGGCGAGGGAGCCGAGAGTGTCCATGATAATGTTGATCCACAGCATCTGAGTTATCGTTATCGGGCACTCGATGCCGAGAAACGGGCCGATGAGCGACACACCGACGGCGCACAGGTTCATTATAAGCTGAAACAGTATGAATTTTCGTATGCTTTCGAATATTGTTCTGCCGTACAGCACGGCGCGACCGATGGAGACGAAGTTGTTGTCGGTTATAATAATGTCGGAGGCTTCTCGCGCGGCGTCTGTCCCGCTTCCCATTGCAAAGCCAACATCAGCCGCCTTGAGCGCGGGAGCGTCATTGACACCGTCTCCTGTCATCCCAACGACATGACCTGCCGCCTTGGCTATGCGGACAAGGCGTGATTTGTCGGACGGATTACTGCGTGCGATAACACATATGCGCGGTAGCAGGGTTGTAAGCTCTGTGTCGCTCATCGCCCGAAGCTGCTCGGCTCGAACGACAAGAGCCGCATCGCCGCTTGCTCCACCGCGGTAGAACGAGTAGCCTTCGGTCAAAATTCCCGCCTCTCGTGCCACATTGGCTGCTGTGACCTCGCTGTCTCCCGTTAGCATGACAACGCGTATACCCGCACTGCACGTTTCCTTCACGGCGGCAGGCACGCCTCGCCGCAGCTCATCCTTCAGGTAATATGAGCATACGTAGGTCATGCCGTGCGGTATTCTGCCTGAGCGAAGCTCTTCAAAGCAGCTGCGGCTGCCGACAGCGTGACCGATGACGCGAAGCGCACCGGCTGAGGGCTTAATCGAGGAGAGCGGAACGCGCTGCCCGTCTGAGGTGAGAGCGTCGGAGCACATTGACATTATCAGCTCCGCGGCTCCGCGAATGACGGTTTTTATTTCGCCGCCGTCTTGCACGAGCGCGGCGGCGTATTTTCGCGAGGAGTCGAACGGTATCAGCCCGACCCGCGGCGAGGCTTTTGCTATGCCGACGTATGACGCGGCAAGTGCGCGGTCGGTCTGATTTCCTCTGCCGTCCGTGCAGCTGCTTATTCCGAGCTGTATCTCGTGCGAGAGGGCAGGGTAACGCTTCAGCTCGCTCGGCAGCAGCTCAACGTCTGCCGTGCAGAGCTTCGAGAGCTTCATTCTTCCGCTAGTCAGCGTGCCGGTCTTGTCGGTGAAAAGAATGCTCAGACAGCCCGAGGTCTCGATTCCAACGAGTCGGCGAACGAGGACTCCGCTTTTCAGCATCCTTTTCATATTTGCCGAAAGCACCACGGTTATCATCATTGGAAGTCCCTCAGGCACTGCAACCACAACTATCGACACCGCGAGCGTGAGCGCGTGAAGCAGCTCGGAGGCGACATATGCGGGGCTTGACAGCTTTGAAAGTATTACCTCAGCCCTGAAGGACGACGAGATAACAAAGCTGCTGATAAGGTAAGCCGCCGCTACGACCGCGCTGCCGATGTAGCCGAGTCGGCTTATCGTGCGTGCAAGGCGCGCGAGCCGTTCCTTGAGAGGGCTCGGCCCCTCGTCCGCCTGGAGCTCGGCAGCGATCCCACCGTAAAGCGTTGAGTCACCGACCGCACTGCAAAGCAGCCTTCCGCTGCCGGAGAGCACGCAGCTGCCCTTGCATACAAAAAAGTGGCAGTGTGCGTCAGACGAGCGCGCGATGAATTCTTCATTCAAAAGTGCCGGAGATACGGGCAGCTTTTCTGCTTTACGTGACTCGCCGGTAAGAGACGACTCGTCACAGGAAAGACTGCCTTGTATTAAAAAGCCGTCACACGGGACAAGCTCTCCGCTCGACAGCTCGAGCACGTCAAAGCGCACGATGTCCCGCTCGGAAAGCTCGCGTAATTCACCGTCGCGGAGCAGCCTGTAGCTTCGCTGAGTCGCCTCGCTGAACAGTCTTTTATATGCCGCGCCGCTGCTGAATTCCGACAGCGTCGAGACAAGGGTCGCGACAAATACGGTCAGGGCTATCCCACCAAGCTCTATCCAGTTTATGTGTCTGAAGGTAAAGATAAGATTGATAATGAGCGCGCCGAGCAGCACGCGGATTATCGGGTCGGAAAGATTTTTGACAAATTCGCCGACAAAGCTTCGACGCTTTTTCTCGGTGAAGCTGTTTGAGCCATACCTCTTCCGAGAATACTCAGCCGCTTCGCTGTCAAGACCGAGTGCGCTTGGTATGAGCTGCCGCGCCTCCGGTCTCGGCAAGCAACTTTTCGAAGCTGAGCGTCTGCCGAAATCAACAGTGTTATTCATCATATCCCCGCTGTTTTTCTTTTTTCTCAAGTATATTCCGCGGAACATAAATTTATTAGGGGAAATGGGAAAAGTCGTTGACAGCAGTGCCTGAGGGTGTTATAATTAGCTCTGGCGGAAATGGAAGGCTGTTTCAAATTATGCTGCCGAAGAAGCTGTCACTTGTTTTCTAAAAGTGCGGTCGGCTGCAAATGAAGTAGGCTTTGTTTGTATAAATTGCCAAGTGCGAAACGACCCGCTTTTTTTTGCGGCTGTCATTTCGCCTTTCTTTTCGTCCGAGTATTTTATTCTTTTGAGAAAGGACAGCTTCGTAATGAAAAAAACAGACCTTGATGGGCTCGAGGAGCTTCTCGGCTACAGCTTCAAATTCCCGAAGCTTCTTGAGCAGGCGTGTACGCGTCGCTCATATTCGAAGGAGCACCCCGGCTGTCTCGACAACGAGGTGCTTGAGTTTTACGGGGACCGTGCCGTCGAGATCGTCATTACAAAGGCAATGTGCGAGCGCTACGGCTACATAAACGGTGAAGGCGCGTATTTTTCGCACAAGGACGAAGGAGAGCTGACTAAAATCAAGACAGACCTTGTGTGCGGCAAAGCCTTCGCACTGCGAGCGGATAAGCTCGACCTTGAGAATTACCTGATTCTCGGCAACGGCGACGCGGTTCAAAACGTTCGGGACAATCCGTCGGTTCAGGAGGATCTGCTCGAGGCTCTTGTCGGAGCGGTCGCTGTAGACAGTAGCTGGGACTCGGCTGTGCTGACGCGTGTCGTCGAAAGGCTGCTCGACCTTGCTGATTACCTTGACGGCGTGCAGACAAAAAAGCATGCGGACATACCGCGTATTTTAAGAGATATCGGTGAGCCTGTGCTCGAGTCAGCTGTGAATCAGCTTCAGGAGCTATGGCAAAAGGGAGCGCTCGCGCAGCCGCGCTACGAGTACTCCGTGAGCTGTGCCGAAAACGGCACGCAGGAGTGGCGCTGTGTTTGCAGCGTTCGCGACATTGACTGCTCCTTTTCGGCAGTCTCGGCGAAAAAAGCGAGCGCAAAGAAGAAAGCAGCATTTGATATGCTTTGCCATGTGCTGAATATGCTGATCGAAAATTATTAAAAAATTACGCAGATATGTGTCGCGCGACGATATCTGCGTTTTTGCGTCAAGCGTCATTTTCCGTGCGGAGCTCGGCATACACTCGAGCGTAAGCTTAAATTATGTGAGGTATGTATGCTTGACTTAATTCTTTCTGTGCTTGCGGGGATGTCATATGTTTTTCTCAGTGCAACTCCGGGGAACAGATTTCCACCGCCTCTGGAGAAAGCGGAGGAGGCAAGGCTTTTTCGCGCCTTCAGGGAATGCGGCGACAGGGCGGCGAGAACACGTCTGATATCGCACAATCTGAGGCTTGTTGCACACGTGGTTCGAAAATACTACCCCGGCAATCCCGCCGGAGAGGATCTTATATCCATAGGCACGGTGGGACTCATAAAGGCGGTCGATTCCTTCGACAGCAAAAACGGAGCGAGATTCGCCACCTACGGCGCGAAGTGCATACAGAACGAAATACTGATGTATTTCCGCAGTCAGCGAAAGCTGGCATCGGAGGTTTCGATGAATGAGACGATCGACACCGACAAGGACGGTAATCCGCTGACGTATCTTGACATTATAAAGACGGACGATACGATAGCTGATGACCTTGACCTGAAGCTCAAGATAGCCCGCGCTGTCGGATATATAAAAAGCGAGCTGAACGACAGAGAGCGGGAGATCATAGTGCTGCGCTACGGTCTGGCGACCGATGCACCCATAACGCAGCGCGAGGTTGCGCAGCGGCTCGGTATTTCGCGTTCATACGTTTCGAGAATAGAAAAAAACGCCATCGAGAAGCTGAGAGCAAAGCTTAGCTGACTGCCGCCTCCCATATAACGGAGATACCAGCTCTCCGTTATATGGGATCTATATCAAAGAGCAAGTCCGGACTCGCTCTCTGATTATAGTATGCCGCCTTTTTTCGCTTTGATACGCAAACTCGAAATTTCAGGATGTAAAAGAAAAGCTCTCACCGCCGAGCAGCAGAAATAGCCGTCGGAAGGAGAGAGCTTAGCTTGTCTGAGTGATTACTTGCCGAGAATGTCAAGAACCTTATCGTTGCCGTATACCTCAGCCCAGTCGCAGTCGAACGCGTCGAGAGCGTACATGGTCATGGGATGGTAGATAAGAGTCGAGAAGAGCTCGGGGTTAATGGTAACGCTCTGCGCGCCGGTCATAGCAACCTTGTGAACCTGCTCGCAGGTTTTGAAGCTTGCAGCGAGAACCTTAGTGTCGAGGTTCTGGTGCTTGAAGAGCTGTACGATCTCTTCAACAACGTGTACACCGTCGGAGATGATGTTATCAAGTCTGTTTATGTAGGGAGCGACAAAGTCTGCACCTGCGCGAGCAGCCATGAGAGCCTGCTGCTGTGTGAAGATAGCGGTAGTGGTTACGCCTATTCCTTCTTCCTTGCACATGCGGATAGCCTTGAGGCCCTGCTCTGTGATCGGAATTTTAACATAGAAATCGCCGCCGACGAGATCGCGGAGCATCTCAGCCTCACGGACCATGTCCTCAGCCTCGGAGGAGGTTACCTGAACGTGGAGCATCTTGTCGTCACCGATGATCTTTCTTATGTTGAGAAGAAGCTCACGGAAGTCTGTCTTCGCGGAAGAAACGATCGTGGGGTTCGTCGTTACACCTGCGATAGGGAAAAACTCCGCGCATCTTTTGATGCCGTTAAGATCAGCGCTGTCAACCATGAAAAGCATAAATCATTTGCCTTCTTTCTGAATATTTTACGTACTAAATTTTAGCACATAAAGATTTTTGTGTCAAGCGAAGCAATAAACATGAATTCTGTCGAAAACGAGCTTTTCTTGTACGCATTGACGAAAAGGGGAATTATCGATCTTTTTTACGGTTTTTGAAGTATTTTCCCGTGAGAAAATCAACGATTCTGAGGTTGTTTACACCGATAATATAGCCGACGGTGCAGACAAGCAGTGCAGGAAGAATGATGAGAAAATAGCCGATCGGGTTGTATGGCGAGTAGGAGCTGACAAGCCCCGCGTACATTCCCTCGTAGAAGATCGCGATGCCGTGAGCGATGCCGTAAAGACCGCCCGCCCACTCAAAGCCGAAGGTGCTTGTGCTGCCGAATATCTTGCCGATGAGAATGAGCACGGCAATAAGAAGGTTCGGAAGGTTTGCGATAAGCGAAACGTAAAGTCCGCGCAGAGGTCTCCACTCGGCGCGTCCGCCGTCGATTTTTATTCTTTCGTGTCCGCCCTCGTCCCAGCTTGCGTTATAAAGCAGTGCCAGGTAGAATATGACCGACAGGACGCTGAGAGCGACGAAAAGCGTGTCGCTTTGAACTGCGGCTGACGACAGCGTGATCCCGAGCACGGCGCCGCCCACCTGATTGAGGATAAGCTTAGTAATGATTCGCGAGTTGTCTTTGATATATTGCAGAAGTCGTTTCATTTTTAATCTCCGTGATTTATTACTTGAACTATTATAATGCTTTTTCCGACGAATGACAAGCCGTCAGGCTTAAAATTTACAAAATGTCTATGAAAACTCTGCGCGATGTGATAAAATATTATCAGAGTTAGCCTCGGAGGTGAAACCATGAAGGACGAAGAGCTTGACGCGCTCCCCGCGGACGCACGCGAGTTTGCGCGCTATAAGCGTGTTATACAGAACAGCTCACAGAAGACAGTCGACGAATATCTGCTCGATCTGCGGATATTTTTTCGTTATCTCGTGCTGACGAGAGAAAAAAAGCAGCTGACCACGGAGGCGCTGGAGAGCTGTGATGTGTCGTGTCTCACACCTGCCGACTTTGAAGCGGTCAGCGCGAGCGATATTTACGAATATCTGTATTATCTCGATTCGGAGAGAGGAGACGGCGGGCGCACGCGCGCACGGAAGCTGTCTGCGCTCCGCGGCTTTTACAAGTACCTTATTGTGAAGAGGAAATATTTCGAGCATGACCCGTGCGCGAATATCGAAAACCCGCGAATGAAGCGGCAGCTCCCCAAATATCTTTCGGTAGACGAGTGTACGGCACTGCTTTCGGCGGTCGCGGGCGACGTGTCATCGAAAAGCCGCGAGCGCGACTTCGCGATGATAACGCTCTTTCTCAATTGCGGGATGCGTCTTTCCGAGCTTACGGGGATAAGCCTGCGCGACATAGACCGCGACCTGCGAAGTCTGCGTGTTATCGGAAAGGGCTCAAAGGAGAGAATCGTTTACCTGAATGACGCATGCCGTGCGGCACTAGGCGACTATCTTACCGTCCGCATGCAGACCCAGACGCGCGACGGAGAAAACGCCTTGTTTTTGTCCTCTCGCGCACAGCGCATCAGCGTCAAGACCGTACAGTACACCGTCAATAAATACCTTGAGGCGGCGGGGCTCGGGAATAAGGGCTATTCCACGCACAAGCTGCGTCATACAGCCGCTACGCTGATGTATCAGACAGGCGAGGTCGACATTCGCGTACTCAAGGATATTCTCGGGCACGAGCAGCTGAACACAACGCAGATATACACCCACGTGTCGGACAAGGGAATGGAGTCGGCTATGAGCAAAAATCCGCTCTCGTCGCTGCATATCGAAAAAAAAACAGCACTATTGCACGGCGAGGATGAAGTTTCGGTTGACAGCGAGTGACTTGTGTGGTAAGATTATAGAAGTATTATGCGAGAACGAAAGGAAAGCATATCAATGAGAGATTACACCTTGAAGCTTAACAACGAAGCTCACAACTGGGAAAATGCCTCTCCGATAGGCGCGGGCTCCATCGGCGCGATGGTCTACGGCAACACCGCCTGCGAAAGAATCTCCCTGAATGAGGAAACTGTCTGGAACGGGGACAAGCAGGACACCCGAATTCCCGGCTATATGGATCGAATGAGACATATCAGAGAGCTCCTTCTGGAGGAAAAGCCCGATGAGGCAGAGGCGTGGGCCTTCGAGAATTTCAATGATATATTCAGAGTTATAGATTCCTACGAGGCTGCGGGCGAGCTGTTTGTCGACATTCACGGCGACTGCGAGTACGATTCGTATGAAAGAGCACTCGATCTGAAGCGAGGACTTCTCAATATCAGCTATGAGAAAGACGGCGCCTCCTACAAGAGAGAATTTTTTGCCTCACATCCGGCGCGCCTTATCTGTATGCGAATGGATACAGATCCGACAAGAAATGTCACGCTTTCATTTAAGCGCGAGCATATCGAGAGTCGTAATTGCTACGGGACGGGCGACAGCTCCGCAATGCTCGATCTTATCTGCACTACAGCCGACGGCGGACATCGCTTCAGAGTTACGGTGCTTGTGAAGACAGACGGCAGAATATTCTCCACCTGGGGCGATATCGTTGTCGAGAATTCCTCAAGGCTCGAGCTCTACGTGGCGACTGTTACCTCCTTCAGGGATGCGGAGATGAACACCGAGCGACTGATGGCAAATGCCGAGCGCGGCTATGATGAGCTCCGTGCAGAGCATATTGAGGACTTCTCAGCGATAATGTCCCGCTCGGATATCGTATTCAACGGCGAAAGCGCCGACGAGCTGCCGGTAGGCAAGCGGCTGAGAAGGCTCAACCTCGACGACAGCGCACGCGACGCGGGTCTTGTTTCGCTGTACTTCCAGTTCGGAAAATATCTTCTTGTCTCATCGAGCCGAGAGGATACATACGCCGCGAACCTACAGGGCGTCTGGTCGGACGGACTCCAGTCTCCCTGGGACTCGGACTACCACACGAATATCAATCTTCAGATGAACTATTGGCACTGCGAGACTGCAAATATCGGAGAGTGTGCCGGCGGACTTTTCAATTACATGAACGAGTGCCTGCTTCCCGGCGGACGCCGTGTCGCACGTGAGAATTACGAGGCGGGCGGTGCTGTCGTTCACCATGTTGCCGACATTTACGAGTTTGCTGCGGCGGCTGACGGAATGTGGGGACTGTGGCAGCTCGGCGGAGCATGGCTTGCTCACCATATGTGGGAGCATTACCTCTTTACCTGCGACAGGAAGTTCCTTCGCGAGACAGCCTATGAGTTCATTCGCGACTCGGCTGTGTTTTTCGTCGATACAATGTTCGAGGGACCCGACGGCGTGATCTACTCCGGTCCCTCCGCTTCGCCCGAGAACACTTATCTGTTCGAGCGTGACGGCAAGAAGACCGCGCTTAACCTGACGATGTCTCCCACAATGGACATCCAGATCATCGGAGGCGTGCTCGATATATACGCCGAGTGCGAGGATATTCTCGGCATTGACCCCGCGTATGCGGAGAAGGTTCGTGAGATCCGAGCGAAAATGCCGAAGATGCAGGTCGGCAAGCACGGTCAGCTTCAGGAGTGGATCCACGACTATGAGGAGAACGAGCCCGGACACCGTCACATTTCACACGGCTTCGGACTTTATCCCGCAGCTCAGATCACGCGCAAAACACCCGAGCTTTTCGACGCTATCCGCGTTTCCATGGAAAGAAGACTCGCCTCAGGCGGCGGTCATACGGGCTGGAGCCGCGCATGGCTCATATGCATGTTCGCGCGTCTCAAGAACGGCAGCGAGGCATATAAG
>CAYNHY010000028.1:0-16343 GCA_964397225.1 uncultured Ruminococcus sp. | reverse complement strand
GATGCACACCGTACCAGATCAAAATATCCGCTTTTCCCGACGAGTCGGACGGAGTTCTGCTTGTGGGAAACAGCGCGGCATTTGTCGGGCAGACCGTGTCCCGTTCGAATCTTTCGCTGCTGCGCTTTGAGGGCACCGACAGCTGCACGGACACCTCGCTTGAATTCATATCCGACGGTGCCTGTGCTACCGTGTGCCGAATACGCTTTACCGAGGGCGAAAACTCGGCGCCTGTGTGCCTTGAATACACCGAATGTGTGACAACTCAGGAGGACATTGCCGTGTACGGCACACTTCGAGGCACGGACCGTGACGGCGACAGCTTTTTCTTTGAGGTGCTATCCTACCCATCTCACGGAATAATTGAGCTGTCAGCCGACGGCTCGTACCGCTACACGCCCTACGTCGGTGTGACGGGAAGCGACAGCTTCTCCTACAGAGCGTGCGACGAGTACGGCAATTATTCGGACACAGCCACTCTTGAGGTGAATATCGAAAAGCGCGAGAGCGACGCCGAGCTGTGCGATATGGAGGGACATCCGGCGCACAGTGCCGCGCTATCGGCAGTCGCCGACGGCTCGATGGACGTGATATGCGAGGCGGGAAAGCTGTATTTTGACCCGGACGACGTAATAACACGAGAGGAATTTCTCCGCGCCGCCATGCTGTCGCTCGGTGCACCGACCCTTGAGCCCTGCACAACACCCTTTGCCGACGGAGACAAAATATCCGAAGGCTGCTCCGGCTTTGCGGCGGCGGCATACCGTCTCGGCATTATAAAGGGCGAGCGCGAGGGCGGTTCGGTTTACTTCAGAGCACAGGACGCGATAACGCGTGCCGAGGGCGCTGCGATACTCAATCGCATTCTCGGTGTGAGCACCGACACAGCAGCTGAGGTCTTTTCGGATATAGACAGTGCGCCCGCCTGGGCGCTCACCGATATGCGTGCTCTCGGCAGCATCGGAATACTTGACGGCACCGCAGCCGCTCCCAACGCCGTCCTCACACGCGCACAGACGGCACAGCTTTTATACAGCGCAAAAGTGCTGTACCGATGAATAACACGCCGCAGGATGTGCAATAATATCTTCGGTTCCCCATTCAAACGAAAGGAAGCATAAAAATGAACGAGAAGAATAACTGCACCGACCGTGCAAAGAACGAGGCGAAGACTCAAAGCACCGATAAGAATTCGGCACAAAGCAGCACAAAGAACAGCTCTCAGGGAAAGACCTCCTCCAAGGCGTCCGCTGAGGACTCCAAGAACTGAAAGCGGCTCGGCTCGGTGGCAATATACCGCCGAGCCGAGCCCGTATATTATTTGATTATCTCAAAGGACACGCCGTCGTAGATGCCGTCGGTCTCGTCGGTATAGCTTAAAATAATCCTGTCGCCGCCGTCCACGCGCAGAAGCTCCGGTGAAAACGGGAGCGAGCATATCGCGTCGTTCTCGCAGAGCAGATAAACAACGCTTTCTCCGCCCTCGGTGATGACAAAGCGCTCCTTCACGACAAGCTCAACAGTCTCCGTTTCCGCTTTCTCACCGCTCGGTGTACTCTCAAGCTTCGCAGCTGCGATATACCTCTCAAGCAGCTCCTCCTGGCTGTCCGCCGTAACGACCGTGTTGTAATTTCGCACGTTTACCATAGCGTACATCTTGACAATGCCGCTCGCGTCCTTCAGCACCATAATGTACGTCGGCTCTCCGCAAATATTGACAAGCGAAGGGAACGACGCCTCGTAGCCGTATTGCTGAAGCGCGCCCTCGGCGGATGCCATTGCGGAAAACTCCTCAGCTCCCGGAATAGCAATATAGCTGTACTCGCCGGTTCGCGAATTGACGAGAATGAAGCCGATGTTCGCCTCGTCATTAGACAGTGAGGTAACACCGGTGTATATGTACACGTCGTTGCCGATTATCTTGTAGCCGAAGTCCTCCGTGGTCGCGCTGCACCCCGTCTGGGAGAACATGTAATTGAAATAGCCTCCCGACAGCGAGCCGTACCAGTCGTATTTTTGGCATATCAGGTCTCCGTCGTACACGATGTCTACCCATTCGGGCACACTTCCTATCTCATAGCGCTCACTCTCACCGGTTGCAGCGTCGAAAACGACGGCGCCCGCCACGTCATAGCCGCCGAAGAAGCCCGCTCTCGGCTCGAGCGTTCGGCATATCCAATACGGTCTGCCGTTCTCATCCGTCTCGAAGCTTACATTTCCGAATATTTCAAACGGATAAGCAAAGCGGAGCGCGCGCTCAAGCTTCCTTCCAAAGTACGCTGAAGGCGAATATTTAATGTACTCGCCGTCGGGAAGTCTGATAAATTCCGCGTCAAAGCCGACCGGGTCTACCTTGACATAGCCCGGAATTCCGTCGCGGCGGTTGCCGAGCCACTTGAAAAACGAGGCGTACTCAAGCGGCGCCACCTTGACCGGCGTGCCGTTCAGTGCGATCTGCGTGTAATCCTCGGCTATTGTGAACTGCGAAACAAGATCTGACAGCGAGCCGAGCGTTCGGTTTCCTATTATCACAGCGGAGGCTGAATCCATCAGTGCGATGTCGGACACATGCTCACTCTCCTCGATGGCGTCAGAAAACTCAAGCTCCTTCAGCTCGATCATTGAGCTGTACGAGCCGGAGCGAAAAAGCTGCGACGAGAATATGCCGAGAATTATCAGCATGCACAGGAGGACAGCCGCCGCGATAAGAGCAAGCCTTAATCTTTTCGGCAGGCGCGAGAGCGCTCGCTTTGCCGGTGTCCTTTCGGACGCGTTCTCGGGCAGAAGCCCGTTTATCACAATATCGCCGCCCGCAATGAAGGCAGCGCAAATAAACACAAAGCGCCAAAACTCGTCCGCGTGGATATTGAGAGCAGGCAGCGTAACGTAAAACGCGACTGCGACAAATACTGCCGAAAGGCACAGCCACACAGTAAGCTTCACCTTGGCACTGACGGTCTTATCCTTATAATTTTTCATAAATAAGCCTTTCCGCGGGAGTCGTGGCACATGCACTTGATTTTTCCCGCAATTTAGGGTAAAATATAATCAAATAAAAGCACGGAGGAACAAAGGTGGAGCATTTTTTCGCGTATATCAACAGAACAAAATACATCCGGCGCTGGGGACTGATGCGTAATACCGAGGACGAAAGCCTGAGCGAGCATCTGTATCAAAGTGCCGTACTCGCGCATGCGCTTGCCGTGATCGACCGCGAGCTTTTCGGCGGCGAGAGCAAGCCGGAGCGCGTGGCGCTGTGCGCTCTGTATCATGACGCGGGCGAGATAATCACCGGCGACATGCCGACACCTGTCAAATATTACAACGACGAGATAAAGAACGCCTATCACAAAATCGAGGACGAGACCTGCGATATGCTTATTTCAAAGCTTCCGTGCGCCCTTCGCGAAAGCTATGCCGAGCTCTTAACGCAAAGCTCGCTCAGTCCGCATGAAAAGTGCATAGTCAAGGCTGCGGACACACTCGGTGCGTACATAAAATGCCTTGAAGAAAAGAAGGCGGGAAACCGAGACTTCGACGGCGCCGCCGAAAGCACGCGTCTGAAGCTTGACTCCTTCGAGCTTCCCTGCCTTGACTATTTCAGACGGGAATTTCTCGACAGCTATGCTTTAACACTTGATGAGCTGAGGTGACATATGAAATACGGCAATATTCTTTTTGACCTTGACGGTGTGCTATCCGATAATTCCGAGGGAATAACAAACGGCGTGAGGCGCGTTATCGAGCATTTCTCTCTCACGACTCGCGAGCAGAGTGAGCTGCTGTGCTTCATCGGTCCGCCGCTTGTCGATTCGTTCCGGCGTTTTCTCGGGCTGAGCATGGCAGACGCCGAGGTCGGTGTTCGCGTTTACAGAGAATATTACCGCGAGCGCGGTATATTCGAGAACGTAATGTACGACGGCGTGCCAGACATGCTCTCGAGTCTTGCCGAGGGCTCGGCGCGTCTGTTTCTCGCGACCTCGAAGCCCGAGCAGTTCGCACGCAGAATATGCGAGCGCTTCGGCATTGCGAAATACTTTACATATATCGGCGGCGCGGATCTTGAGGGACTGCGTGCGAAGAAAAGCGATGTCATCCGCTATGTGCTCGACTCACAGGGGCTCGACGCCGACGACTGCGTTATGGTCGGAGATCGCAATTACGACGCACTCGGTGCGGCGGAATGCTCGCTTCCCTGCGTCGGCGTGCTCTACGGCTTCGGCGACCGTGCCGAGCTTGAGACGGCAGGCTGCATTGAGACAGTCGAATCGCCTCTCGCGCTCGCGGAATATCTTCTCGTGTAGGCTCAGGTCTTCGCGAGCGGTATCACGACGCTGTGCGGCAGCACCTTTGCGAGGAATCTGTAGAAGCGATAAAACGCGCTCGGCGTGTACATGCCGCGACCTCGGTGCGCCGCACGGAGCGCACCGCGTGCGACCTTAGAGACCCTGCAATATGGGAGTCGCTCGAAGGTCACGGAGCGCCCGCGAATTTCGCCGCGTGTCAAAAAGGCGGTGTCCATCGGTCCCGGGCACACAGCGCACACGTTCACACCGCGTGAGCGCAATTCGTAGCGCAGCCCTCGGCTAAACGAGGTGACATACGCCTTTGTCGAGCTGTAAACGGTCATTCCCGCATTCGGGCAGAACGAGGCTATCGACGACACATTGAGTATTACGGCTCCGCGTGACATTCTCGGCAGGACCGCATGCGTCAGCATAGTCAGCGCACGAACGTTCAGCTCGACCATGATATCCTGCTTTTCCGCAGAGGAGTCGGCAAAATCGTCGAAATAGCCGCAGCCGGAGTTGTTAACGAGCAGTCTGACCTCCGCATCGGCTGACTCAAGCTCCTGCTCGAGCGCTTTAATGCTCTCCGGCTTTGTCAGGTCGAGCGGGATTATCCTGCACGGCACTCCCGCCTCGTGCGCAGCCTCGCTCAAGGCATCGCGACCTCGCGAGACGATAAAATATTCCTCGATATCGTCAAATTCCTTCGGCGCCGCCTTCAAGAGCTCGCGTCCGAGTCCCGATGACGCACCCGTGATTATTCCAACCTTCATAAATATCCTCCGTTTTTTTCGAAAAAAGCCTCCCGCATGCCTCTGCGAGAGGCTTTTCGTTTGCCTCTTATATTTCGATGAGCTCGCGCGGAGCCTTCGTGAGATTGACAGCCCCGTTTTCGCCGATCGCCAGCATATCCTCGATACGGCAGCCGTAGCGACCCGCAATATATATTCCGGGCTCGACCGTCACGACATTTCCGCGAGCGAGACGTCTTCCGAAGGAGCGCATATTCTGATTCGGGAGCTCGTGGATGAGAAGTCCGACTCCGTGACCGAGTCCGTGACCGAAGCAGCCCTCGTAGCCTGCGGAATAAATTATGTCACGCGCGACGCGGTCGACCTCGCCGCAGTCCGCACCCTCGGTGACGAACGCCTCAGCCTCAAGCTGTGCGCGAAGCACGGTTTCGTAAAGGCGCTTCATCTCTGCATCGGCGCGTCCGATAACGACGGTGCGCGTCATATCGGAGCAATAGCCGTTCTTCTTCGCGCCGAAGTCCATGGTGAGAAAGCCTCGCTCAAGCTTGACCGGGCGCGGAACTCCGTGCGGGCGCGACGACGCGCTGCCCGACACTGCAATCGTATCGAAGGCGGGCATCTCGGAGCCTCTTTTCTTCATCTGATACTCAAGCTCGGCTGCAAGCTCGATCTCGGTCATGTCGTAGCTTATCATACCGAGCACATACTCAAGCGCCTCCTCGGCAATTCGCTGTGCGGCGACTATCGACTCGATCTCGCACTCGTCCTTTACGGCACGAAGCTCGGTGAAGGTATCGCCGAGGCAAACGCAGGACGCGCCGAGCTCGGAAAGCTTTTCGGAAAGCAGCGTATAGTCGGCAAGCGTGAGCCTTGTGTCCTCGACACCTACCTTCGATAGCATATCAGCCTTAACAACATCGAAAAGCGAGCTGTCGGCGGAGCTGCACACCGTCACGCAGTCGAAGCTCTCGGCGCTTGCCGCCTCGATATAACGAAAATCGTTGTAAAAATACGACTGCTCCGCAGTTATCAGCACATGTCCGTCGGGATTGTTGTAGCCGGACATGTAGAGAATATTCTCGGGAGAGCTGACGTACACGGCGTCAAGTCCGTTTTGTGCCATGTATGTGCGAAGTCTTTCGTATCTTCCGTTGTATGCGTTCACCATTATATCTTCCTTTCGGCATGAAGTCTTCTGTATTTTGCGACATAGGGTCGCTCTATGAGCCTCTTGCTCTTAAAAAACAGATTTGTCTTGTCCTTGATCGGCGGAACGATTATGGAATAAAGCCCCGCGCGATTTGCGGCGCACGCGTCGGTGAGCAGCTGATCTCCGAGCAGTGCCGTCTCCTCGGCTGTCGCCTTCGCCTCGCACATTACCTCAAGCAGTGCCCGCGTTTTCGGCTTGCCGGCGTCCGAGCGCGCGATGTAGCCGAGAGGTGCGTTAAAGCCGTCGACGCGCGGCGCGTGATTATTAGAGGCAAATGCGACGGTGATGCCCGCCTCTCGCAGCTCTTCAAACCAGCGCAGCAGCTCCGCAGTCGGCACCGGGTCGTCGTAGGTCACAAGCGTGTTGTCAATGTCACAGATTAAAAGCCGCTTGCCGAGCGAGGCAAGGAGTCTCGGTGTCACGTCGCGGTACGAGGACACCATCATTTTCGGCATTATGTATTTTTCAAATATCAATGTTACGTCCGTCCTTTTTTTCTTACCCTTTAATTATATACCGAGTGCGTAAAATAATCAAGGGCTTTTCGCACCTCTGCGCGTCTTTTGCATATTTTTCGCGTGTAGTGGAACAATAAAAACAAAAACGCGGAGGCGCAAATGACGGATAAGAACGAAAACGGAAGGGCGTCGTCGGACGTCGAGAAGCGCGGTAGCGAGCTTGAATATATTATGAAAAGCGGGAGCGTCGTGTCTCACGAAGACGGCTGTACCGTCCACTGCTTAACGGTCATCGGTCAGATCGAGGGACATTACGCCCTCGGCGAGGGGCAAAAGGCAACGAAATACGAGCACATCATCCCACTGCTTGTATCAGTCGAGGAGAGCCGCGAAATCGACGGACTTTTGATGATACTGAACACCATGGGCGGTGACGTCGAGGCGGGGCTTGCAATTGCCGAGCTTGTAGCCAGCATGAAGAAGCCGACAGTGTCGCTCGTGCTCGGCGGCGGACATTCGATAGGCGTTCCGCTTGCCGTGGCAGCGCGCCGCTCCTTCATTGTTCCGTCGGCGACGATGACGATTCACCCCGTCCGCATCAGCGGCACTGTGATCGGCACGCCGCAGACATACTTCTGCTTCGAAAGCATGCAGGAGCGCATAATTCGCTTTATCGCCGAGCACTCGCAGGTCAACGGCGATGCTCTGCGCGACATGATGCTGCGAACCGATCAGATAGCGACCGACACCGGAAGCATAATCGATGGCAGCGAGGCTGTACGCTGCGGACTTATAGACCGCGTCGGCGGACTCAAAGACGCGCTCTCCGCTCTGCACACGATGATAGAAAAGGACAAGTAGCCCCCAAAAAAGAGCCCGCCTGCACAGTCCAAGCATTCTTCCTCGCGGCGGGCTCTTAAAACGCAGTCTTCAAAGCAGCCGCCGCACAAAATTACTTTGAAAAGCAGCTTTTTCACAAATTCCGATGCGGAATTCACTTCGGGAAGTCGCTTTTTTGCCACGCACACGGCAAAATGCGGAAAAGCTATTGACATTTTTCGACGCTTGCGGTATAATTATTAAGTTATGAGGGAGTAGCAAGCGTAACTCAGCGTAGCAAGTCAACATACTGACCCTTTCGGTCTGGCTTGTTTTAATTTGCGAGACTCATGTAGGCATCGGTTCAGCTGTACATGGAGTCTTTGTTTTTTCCCGACATCCGAGTACGGTCACGCCGTGCTTGGATTTTTTACTTTCGGGAGGAAATATGCTTACAAACGTTCTGCTCTTTGCCGTCGGTCTTGTCCTGCTTATCAAGGGAGGAGATATGTTCGTCGACAGCGCAACGGGCATCGCCCGCCGCTTCAGGCTGCCCGACATTATCGTCGGCGCGACCGTCGTTTCCGTCGGAACGACCTTGCCGGAGGTCATGGTATCGACAGCGGGTGCGCTCAGCGGCAACGGAGCAATGGCTTACGGAAACGCCATAGGCTCCGTCATCTGCAACACCGCACTGATCGCTGCAATATCGATCACCTTCAACCCCGGCAGCGTCAACACCAAAACCCTGAAGACGCCGGTGGCATTTTTCTTCGCGGCGTCGGCGCTGTACTGCTTTGCGGCTTACGTGCTTGGGGAGTTCCCGCGACTGCTCGGCTTTATGCTGCTCGGGCTGTTCGTGCTTTATATGGTGATCACCGTCCGCCGCGGGATTCAGAGCGACGACTGCGAGACCGAGTGCGAAGACGTAAAGACGCGCACCGTCCTGCTTGACGTGCTGCTGCTTGCCATCGGCGCAGCTGTAATTGCCATCGGCGCTGAGCTTCTTGTCGAAAACGGCACCGCTATCGCACAAGGACTCGGCGTTCCCGAAAGCGTGATAGCGCTCACCTTTGTTGCGCTGGGCACCTCGTTGCCGGAGCTCATTACAACGATCACATCCCTGAGAAAGGGTCACGCCGCGCTCGGCATCGGAAACGTCATAGGCGCGAATGTATTCAATCTTGTGCTCGTCTCCGGAGTTTCCGTCTCGCTTGCCCCCTTTAAGGTGCCTGTCGGACGTCTGCTCGGTGGATACAATGCTTCACTCGTTCTCGACATCCCGCTGATGCTCGGCGTCATGCTGCTGCTCACGCTTCCGGCGCTGCTACGCAAAAGGCTCAGCCGCGCGCAGGGTGTCGTATTACTTATAATCTACGCCGCGTTCTGCATATTCCAGTTCGTCGCATAATACGGAGGTCAACATGAATTTAAGCTTTACATTCTTTTTTAACAGCATACTTCTCGGTATCGGTCTTGCAATGGACGCCTTCTCCGTCTCGCTCGCAAACGGACTCGGCGAGCCTCATATGAAAAAGGGAAGAATGTGCAGCATCGCAGGCGTATTCGCCGCCTTCCAGATAGCAATGCCGCTCATCGGCTGGGTGTGCGTATCCACCGTTGCACAGTATTTCTCGGTATTCGAAAAGCTCATTCCCTGGATCGCGCTCGCGCTGCTCGGCTACATAGGCGGCAAGATGCTCTTCGAGGGCATACGCCACAGTGACTCTGACGGCGAAAAGCTTGCAGTCGGCTTCAAGGCACTGCTCGTGCAGGGCGTCGCGACCTCGATAGACGCGCTCTCGGTCGGCTTTACGATCGCCGATTATCACCCGCTTGAGGCTTTGCTTTCATGCCTTCTCATCGGCTGCGTGACCTTTGTCATTTGCTTTGCCGGACTGGCAATAGGCAAAAAGGCGGGGACACGCCTTGCCGGAAAGGCGGACATCCTCGGCGGCGCGATACTTATATTTATAGGACTCGAAATATTCGTCTCGAGCATTCTCGGCTAAAGCACACCAAAGAAAAACGCGCTTCCGCAGCATTTGCGGAAGCGCGTTTTTTACTTTACAATGAAGCCCGCAGGAAGCTTCCATGAAGCGTTGCTGTAGTAGAAGGTCACGCTCGTCATGAGATATTCGCCGTCATAATACATGCACGAGGAGCTGCCTCCGTCAAGGTTCGCGGCATTGACCGCGCCGTACTCGCTCATTACCTCAATGAGGTCTGCCGCCGAGGCGCCGAGGTGTCCGCTCTTGCCTCTGCCGTCCGTCACGAAAAGCAGCACCGCGCCGTCTGCGCGCTGTCCTATCGCGGTACGCGGATTCAGTCCGCTTCCCATACCGTTCATCTCGCGCTTCTCGTCGTTGATTATCAGCTGAACGAAGTGATTGTTCGCGTCGGACGCCTCATCCTGGAAGGTGACCGCGTCACGTATCTTCTTGTCGCGAATGAGAGCCTCGACCTGCGCAGCGTCCATACCGGAAAGGTCAAGTATCTGCAAAATATCGTTCTCCGTGAAGCCGACGAGCACAAGCCCCGCAAACGAGGTCGGGTCGTTCATCTGTATCTCGCCGTTTGACACGACAACTCCGTAGGGTCTGCCACCGGTGTTTCCGTTGGAGTCGTAAAGCCCTCCGTTGATGCCGGCTACCGCTCCGTTTGAGCTTACAAGCTCGTCGAGAGTTACGCCCTCGGCGCGCCACGGATAGATCGTCGCAAGGCTGACACGCGAGGGGTCGCGTACTATCATCATCGTGCCGTAATACGTGGAGCCAGAGACCTCGTGTATTTCGATAGGCGCACCCTCTCCGACGCCGGTCTGCACGTCGTCTGCGGACGCCGAAATATCTATGTCGAGCGTGCCCTTTTTCGCGGTGCTTCCGATGCTGATAAGTCCCTCATCAACCTTTGCGTCCATTGCGGACATCTTGTTACTGTCGACAATGGTCTGTATCTCCGACGCCGACAGGTACATTGAAGGGATAAACTTAAACGCGCCCGTCTCAAGGAAGGTTGGCACGGTAATATACAGTATCTCGGAAATCTCACCGTCCGCCGAGATTTCTCCCGAGCAGAGCATTCCGAGTCCGAAATACAGCGTCAGCACAAGCATCAGCACGAATGCGAGCACGCACGAAAGTATGCGAAGAATTACGCGTCCCGGCGTGAGCGGCGCGCATCTCCTTCCTCCGCGCCGACCGCGGTGCGAGGTCGACCTGCCGCGTGCGCCGGTCTGTGAAGCACGACGTCCGTCGGATACGCCGTAAGCCCCGTATACACCTCTCGGATCCTTATTTTCCATCATTAACGATCTCCTTCATTCCCACGAGCTTCCACGTGGGGTCGTTTACATAATTTGCTGTTGTGTCGTACCTTACGAAATAGCATCTCTCGTTCATGGCGTCGTCCATCTGAGCGCCCGTGCTTAGCTTCATGTGCTTGACGAAGCTGATGTCCACAGAGAAGCAGTTGTCCGATATGCGGACGTAATTTGTGACGCTCTCATCAGTGAAGGCGGGGTCGAGCAGCGTGTGTATGCTCGTGAAGGTCTTGTCGATGCTGTTGTTGTAAGCCAAGGCGACATTGTACTGATATGAATCGGGGATAAGGTACGTAGACAGCGTGTAGAAGTCGAGGTCATTCGACATAAACAGACTCCAGCTCTCTATAATATTCAGCAGCTCGTCCGCCGAAAGCTCTGCTGGAAGCTCGCCCGAGGCATTCGCAGCGCCCGTAAGGTCGACCAGCCTCTGCGAGGTGTCGAGAGCGGTCACGGTGCCCGTGCTGTCCGTGTATTCGACCGTTGCACCGTCCTTCAGCACGACCACCGTGTAGGTGGGGTTCTGCGGCAGGCTCGTGATGTATTCCTTGAAGGTCTCAAGCTCGGGATTCGCGCCGAGCGTCACAGCCGACTCGGGCACGTCCGCGCCGTCCACCGTAACGCGTGTTCCCTCGCTCGCGATTACGGTCATGTAAGTGAGAGGCACGCTCGCACCGCCTCCGTATTCCACGGAATTACCGTACAGGTCGCGCAGCGTGACCGTCGTCTTTCTCGCAAGGCGTATGCTGTAGGTAAGCCTTCCGTCGTCCGAGAGCACGCCCTCGAGTCTGTCGGAATCAACATACACCTCAAGCGCCGACGGCAGTCGCAGCTCGTAAAGCGTGCTGTCGAAATCAAGCTCACCGTCAGCCTCCGAGGGAAAGCGGGCTGCCGCCATATTGCCGCTTTTGTCGGTCAGGGATACCGTCGGCTTCGAGTATATGCCGTCAAGCGTCGCGGTAAGTGTGCCCTTGACGCTGTCCTCGGAAAAATCACCTGCCGCAAGCGAAATGCCGTTCACGGAAACGCTGATCTCATCGCCTATCTTAACAAATGACGGCACAGACAGCGTGTAGCTGTGAGCTATCGGCCTGTAGGACACAAGCTCATAGTTGCGTATCGAGATTATGGCAAGCTTGTGCCTCTCCTCGCCTACCGCGCGCAGGACAACCTCCGCTATCTCGAAGCCGTCCGCCTTGATGCCGTAGCGGCAATCCGTTTCATTCACCTGCATTCTCTGAGTATAGGTGACCTCACCCGAGATACGCTGCGCGAAATCACGCTTGATGTCGGCGCTTGTCTCATATTTTCCGCCGATCATGTCCGGCACGCCGTCGCGCGTCCACAGCGTTCCGTCGGCAGCCTCGGCGATAAGGTGCTCAAGCGCCTCGTCGACCAGATGTCGCGGGCTTGCTGCCTCATATTCGCGAAGCGCCGCGCCGACGTAGATCAGCGCCGCCACGCATGCCACGACGAGCACGCAAGCATAAACGAAAAATATAAATCTGAAATTTCCTCTGCGTCTTCTTTTCATTTATCAGTCCTTCTCCTTTATATGTAAGCCTTCAGTCATTTTTCAGTCCTCAAACGAAAATCCGTCATAAGAAAACGAGCGGTAAGCCTCAAGCAGCAGCTCACGCTGCGAGTCGAAGTCGGTCGCGTCGAAATCGCTGCCCGATATTATCGTGCTTTTAAGCTTAAGGTCAATGTTTTCTTCGGCAAAATTCTCGATATATTTATCGTACTCGTCCTTAGATACCTCCGTTCTCTCACCGTTCGGATATATACGATACTCATCAGTCTTTTGAGGATCGCCGTCTATTCCGTTTCCGCAATAATAATATGAATATACCATTTCGCGGCACACTGCATCTCCGTCCATATACAGCTTTCCACGGTCAATAGTTCCTTCAACCACGCTGACATGTCCTTCTGCCTCGCACAAATAAAACATTGTACCTTCCGCCTTGCTCTTATAAAGGATGGCATAACGGTAATGCCGGTATCCGTCGCCCCAGAATTCAACCTCATCCTCGATTTGCTCAACGGCTTTGGTATCCCGGTCTATCATGTAATAAGTGTTAACCGCAAACCGCCCACTTCCGTTTACCGTACCTCTTATAAGCTCCAAGGCTCCGTCACGTTCGCTGAGGACGAGCTCTCGCTGTTATATTCGTATTCGTACATCAATCCGATTATATCAGAATACGCTTCTCTTATGGCACGCGTTTGACCTGTCCACCTCACTATTGACCTTGTAACAGCATGCGTATATTCATGTGCAAAAGAGTCTTTCTCGGAAAAATCGTAGTTACTTTCGAGCATAACAATAGCCTTGAATACTCCTTCCTCAAAGCAACCTCCGTCTCTTGCATTGCTGCCGTTATCATAGGGATCGTTTACTGCGGCATGCAATTGACCGAAGCCTTCAAAGCCGAGCTCCTCGTAAAACTGCGACATGGAGATCAGGTCATTCATAAGGATTATTTGATCCTTATCGCACTTTCCTTTTTTCGAATACTGCACCTCAGCTCCGCTTATTATGAAATCCACTTCAGCCTCATTATTTATGAATGCAGGCACTCCGTCAACATCAAAAATCGATATTTTATATTCATCGTTATACAGGTGATAGCTTCCGTCATTGTTCTGCCAGCCGGTCGACGAGAGGTCGCCGTTTCTGGCCTTCGGCGCGAACATTCCGTTCAGCGCGCCGAGCAGTAATGCCGCTGATGCAACGACGAGCACCGTCGCGACTATCGCTATCGTGATGACGGGGAATTTCTTCTTTTTCTGCTCGGGACAGATCTCTGCCGGTATCGTGTTGGTCGCACCGCAGCACGGACACACGCCCGTCGTCTCATCGATCTGAGAGAGGCAATAGGTACAATAATATGTCATGCACGCCTCACCGTTCCGATGCTTCGGCTGCCTTATCGCGTCCGAGCTCGTCCTTGCCGTACTTCTTATACAGCGCGTCGACAATCCGGCAGGAAAGCAGCGCGAACAGCGAGCCGAGCAGCACACTCGTCAGCACGTCGGTGGGATAATGAACATAGAGGTACAGCCGCGACAGCGCAACGGCTATCGCAATTCCGAGCGCGGGATAGCCGAGTCGCTTATCGCACCTTAACAGCACGACCGCCGCCTCAAAGGAGGCAAGCGTGTGTCCCGATGGGAACGAGCCGTCGCTGAGAGGGTCGACAAGCAAGCCGTCGAAGGCGGCGACATTGTAGGGGCGCACACGTCCGATAAGCGGCTTTAGTGTAATATTGCAAATTATCAGTCCCATGAGCAGCGCGCCGCCCATCTTGAGCCCGGTTCGGCGTGTCCGCTTGAAGCACAGCATGAAAAGTGCCACCGCTATCCAAAATATTCCGCCGTCGGCGAACATTGATATTATCGGCATCAGAAAGTCGAGTACGGCGCATGCGAAATGCTCCTGTATGAAATCGAGTATTCCTATTTCAAAGGTGTTAAGTGCATTCATTCCTTTATGTCTCCTTTGCTGTTAAAAACCCACTTGTGCTGAATTCGGAAGGTCGCGAAGAACAGCACCGTGTCGACAAGTATCTTAATGAGCGTGATGAGCACCGACGAGCCGAGCGAAAGTACGCTTTTCGCGAGTGAAACGGCTCCCGCGGAGCACGCGACAACCGATGCGGCAAGTATGTAATATTTCACGCAGGTTCGTGCGGTGGGACGCTCTCCGAAGACAACCCGTGAATTAAGCAGGTAATTCACGACCGACGAGACAACCCGCGCGGAAACGGTGGCAAGCGCCGCCGCATAGGCGGGGACGAAATTAAACACGCCGACTCTGCACAGCACGTAGAATAGCAGCACGTCGACAAGCGAGGCGGCGCAGGAGCTGAGCAGGTACCTCAGTATGAGCGAATATATTCTGATGCTGTCGCGAACGACGCGGAAGTGCGAAGAGCGGTTTTCTTCGATATAAACAGTCGCTATCTTCACCTCGCTCATCGGGATACGACGCTTATTCATGAGAAAGAGCATATTCGTCTCAAACTCGTATCTGTCGCCGCCTGCCGAAGCAATTGCAGCCATATATCGGCGCGGGAACGCGCGAAGACCTGTCTGCGTGTCGCTTATCCTCATGCCGAAGAACAGTCGGAACACGACCGAGGTTATGCGGTTTCCTGAGCGGCTGCGCGGCGGAACTCTCGGGTCTGAGAAGTCGCGAACGCCGAGCACGACCTCATTACGCTTTGCCATGGCACGTGACACCGCTGCAATATCCTCGGGTAGGTGCTGCCCGTCGGCGTCCGCCGTTACGACACCGATTCCCTTCGGGCGGTTGTCGGCAAAATATGCAAATGCCGTCTTCAACGCAGCTCCCTTGCCTTTGTTATGCACATGCCTAAGAAGTGTGCATTCCGGCACCTCGCACACCGCCTTATATATCGGCTCAAATTCTCTGCCGCTTCCGTCGTCCACGACTATTATGTCGCGAAAGCCCTCGGCGACTATGCCAGATATTGTATTGAGAAGCTTTTCGTCCGGCTTATACGCCGGGATTATTACCGAAATATCCTTGATATTCATGCCTTGCCTCCTTATCTGCGGCGGGCTGCGTGTCTGCGACGTCCCGCCCTCTTTTTCGCGCTTTTTGAGCTGTAGACTATAAACACACCGAGAATTATGCACGCCATGACACATACAGCGACAATTGCATAAACGACCGTGCCCGACAGTGGCGAGGCTGCTTCGCCAGACGTGTCTTCGACAGTCACCGCACTTTCTTCGGCGGCTGCCGAAGAATCCGGCGGTGGAAGTGTTGCGACCGAGTCTGTTGGAGAAAAGCCGCCACCGAGCTCCGAGTCAAGCTCAGCATACGGCGTTACATTCTCGAAGAGGTCTCCACCCTCGCTGTCGTAGCCGACGCTTGTGAAATACAGTCCGTACTCACAGGGCGAATATTTTTTAATTTGCGAGGCGCGTGTTATCGGCTCGTCCTCAGTGCCGTATATCCACTCATTGAACCACGTCCAGTGCTGGCTTTTGTGGAAGGAGAAGCCGTACTGCGTCATCTCGAACGCGGTCTTTCCGTCAAAGGCGTCGAGCGGCGTGTCAATGTCAAGCATTATCCTGTTTTCCCCGTAAAGATGGAAGTACAGCTTTTTCACGCACCACGCGCCGCCGTATTGCGTTGCCGATACGGTATCGTAGGACGCGTCCGCAGCAAGCTTCACGGCATCAGCAAGTGCTGCGGAGCACATAACGTGCGTTCCGTGTCCGTATTCTCCGTCAAGGTCGTGCGACACGACGACCAGCGGCTTAAAGCGGCGTATGTTGTCGGTCAGATACTTAACGAAATCGTCGTAGGTCACGCCCGCCGCCGCGAAGGCTGCCGACGCCTCGGAGAACGCAGTCTCTCTGTCGGTGCTTTCGGCGTAAAGGTCGGGGAAGGACGATATAACCGGGTAATTGCGTATTCCGACAGCCCACAGACCGTCAAGCTGCTCGTGGGGG
>CAYNHY010000027.1:0-16472 GCA_964397225.1 uncultured Ruminococcus sp. | reverse complement strand
CAACTCTCATGGCTGCTCTCGAGTTTGAGAACGGCGTTGTCGGAACCTTCCACATCTCCTCCGACTCTCAGGGAACGCAGGCGTTCCAGATCACCGGTACCGACGGTGTATTCAACCTTGCTGACCCCAACAGCTTCAGAGGCACCATCAGCGTAGTCCGTAACGGTGCCGCTCCCACACACGAGGACATTCTCCCCGGTCTTACTCCCAAGTCCGAGGTGGTTCGCCTCGATGTTGACGACGAGTGCGATGACCAGAGACTCGGTGAGGGCATTCCTTCCCATGAGGTCAACCTCCCGCTTCTCCACGGCTTCTATTCCTCCTGCCGCGGCGTCGGCCTTGCGGATATGTGCTACGCACTTATCAACGGTCGCCGTCCGAGATGCCACTATGACATCGGACTTCACGCAATTGAGGTCATCCACGGTATTCAGGAGTCCTGCACCTCCGGCAAGATCTACGAGATGACAACACGCTGCGAGCGTCCCGCGCCGCTCCGCACCAGCGCTCTCTCCGAGACCGCACAGGAAGCGACCCTCGACGACTGAGCTTCACGAAAATAAAAGGCAAAAGGCTGTCACCCGTTCGGGTGGCAGCCTTTTGCCTAAAAGAAAGGAATAAAAAGAAGAAATCTGTCATATTAAATGCACCGCTTTGCGGCGTTTTTTTGCTTTGTACCTATATAATAGCACGAGCAGGATGCGTTGTCAAGATAAAACATCAGCTTTTTGCACATTTTTTCGTTCTTTTAGGAAAATATGCCCGGCGCGGGAAACACAAAGGGCTGCCCGATACCGAGCAGCCCCTTGCGTAAAAAGGAGAAAATGAAGAAAAAACATTGCACGTTCCGCCGCCGTAAGCTGTTAACGGCGTGCCGACGTCGGCTGAACGATGCTGACTTATATTGAAGCGCCGAGCGCGGGGAGAGTGCTCCGCGGCACAGAGCCGGATGTAATGCTTGTAACAAAAGCGTATCAGGGTGCGCGCCCACGCAAAGCATATTTGTGCCAAATGCGCCATTCGGACGGCTGTCTGTAACGTTTACACATATATAATAACACATAGCTTGCGACATGTCAATAGAAAATTTCCGTTTTTTAGAATTTTTTTGAGTCAGTGCCCCCTTGCGCCACACACGGCTCGAGGCGATGCGGAGCATTTCGTCCGTCGGAGGAAAAAACTAACGCGCCTGAGCATCGCACAGTGGCGTAATCTATTGAAAATTACGTCGGAATGTGGTATACTGAATATATGATGAAATATTGTACCCTCACGGCGCCTCGGCGCGTGCGGATATTGAAAGGACGAACGATAAATATGCCGAAATACAGAAGAAACCGTATCAACGACGCCGTCGCTCACGAGCTCACCGAGATAATCCGGGATGTCAAGGATCCCCGCGTTTCCGGAGCCTTTGTGACCGTGACGGGAGCCGACGTTACGGCGGATCTTAAATATGCGAAAATCTTTTATTCCGTCATCGGGGAGTGCGACGAGAAGGAGCTCTCGCGCGGGCTTCGCAGCGCAATGCCCTATATGAGACGCGAGCTGGCGCACAGACTCGACCTTCGAATGACGCCGGAGCTTTCCTTTGTTCGCGACACGGGAACGCGCCACGGCGCGGATATCGCGCAGCTGCTCCACGAGATCGCCGAAAAGCGCGTCGAGAGCGTGAGCACAGAGAACGGCAATGCTGCGGAGGATGAAAATTGAGCACGGCACAGCTGACCCTTGACGCGCTCGCCGACAGATTTGCCGCGTCGCGCCGCCTTATGATAATTTGCCATACGGGTCCCGACGGAGACGCCGTCGGAAGTGCTACGGCTGCGGCATGCCTTGCCCGTGCGCTCGGAACAGACGCCGTGTGCGTCGCGCCCGACACGATAGCCGAGCGGCTTCGCTTTATTTACCCGGATGGGCTCTTTTGCGAGTATTCCGAGGAGCTTGCCGCCTCGTGCGACAGTATAATGACCGTCGACACGGCGTCCGTGTCTCAGCTCGGCTCTCTTTCACATCTTGCCGAGGAGGGCAGGATAGATTTTATGATAGACCACCACGGCGCCGGGGAGCCCTACTGTGACGCTTACGTCGACAGCACTGCCTCCGCCGCGGGTGAGATAATATTCTCGCTTTACGAGCTTTTCCTCGAGAGGGGAAGAGTCGGCTGTCTGCCCGAGCTGTGCCGCGCGGTGTATGCGGCGATAGCCTCGGACACCGGAAGCTTCAAGTTTTCGAACGTCACGCCGAAGACTCACCTTATCGCCGCGCGCATTCACGAGTGCGTCGGTTCGGCGACGGACGGCGGAATGAGCATTGAGGAGCTGTCGCGCTGCCTTTTCGGCAGACGCACGCTGAACGACATAAGGGCGCAGGGACTGGCGATAGAGCGCCTTGAGACCTTTGCCGACGGACAGCTCGGCGCGGTTCTCTTGTGCGCCGAGGATTACCTCTCGCGCGGTCTTGAGGAGTCGGATGTTTCGAACTCCGTCGAGACCCCGCGAAGCCTTACGGGAGTGCGCCTCGCCTTCGCGATACGTCAAAGGGCGGACGCGCGTGACACCTTCAAGGTGTCCTGCCGCTCGAATTGCGACATTGACGTCGCGCAGCTGTGCGCCCGCTACGGCGGAGGCGGACATGCGCGTGCCGCGGGCTGCACCCTTCATGCGTCGTCCCCGCGAGAGGCGTATGAGGAAATTATAACCTGTATGACGCGTGAGCTTGGGAGGGCATGAGCCTTGGCAAGAAAAAAGGAAAGCGCCGTAAGCGGCGTTATAGTAATAGATAAGCACGAGGGGGTCACCTCGTTTCGCATAATTTCGATAATGCGGCGCCTGTTCGACACCACGCAGGTCGGACACACGGGAACGCTCGACCCGATGGCAACGGGAGTGCTTCCCGTGCTCATCGGACGCGCGGTGAAGGCGTCGGATTATATTATGGCAAGCGACAAGTGCTATACGGCGGAGCTGAAGCTCGGCATCGAGACCGACACGGAGGACACGACGGGAGAGATACTTCGCCGCTGTGAGAAGCTGCCGAGCGAGGAGGGATTCCGTGCCGCGGCGGCGGGCTTTGTAGGCGAGATATCGCAGGTGCCGCCGATGTACTCGGCAATTAAGATAGACGGGCGAAAGCTCGTCGATATCGCCCGAGAGGGCGGAGTCGTGGAGCGTGAGGCGAGACGCGTGGCGGTGCATTCGATAGACATTGAGCGCCTGGCGGAGGATACCTACCGTCTTTACGTGCGCTGCTCAAAGGGAACGTATATCCGGACGCTGTGCGCCGATATCGGACGCCGACTCGGCTGCGGCGCCGCAATGTCCGCGCTTCGCCGCACGGAGAGCGGAGGCTTTACGCTTGCGGACGCGTATACGACGGAGCAGCTTGAAAATATGACGCTCGAGGAGCGGCAGGCGCTCGTCGTGCCGACAGAAAGGCTCTTTTTACATCTCGGCAAGTGCGAGCTGTCCGACTTCTACGCGAAGCTTTTTATCGCCGGAGCGCCGCTTTATCAAAAAAAGCTGCGGCGCAGCTATCCGGACGGTGAGCTGCTTCGCGTGACCTGCCGCGGAAGCTTTCTCGGCCTCGGTCGTGCGGGCAGACTGTCGCAGGCTGACGACACGCCCGTGCTGAAGGCGGAAAAGCTCTTTCGCCTTTCGCTCTGACGACGACATATGATATCAACGAAAGGAACGCCCGACGGATTGCCGTCGGCGCAAGGACACAAATATGCTTCGAATAATGCATGCGGCTGACATACATCTCGACACTCCGTTTTCGGGCATCGACTCGTCTCAGGCGGAGGTACGCAGGAACGAGCTTCGCGCCGCATTCACCTCGATGCTCCATTACGTGAAGTGCGAGAAGCTCGATATGCTGCTCATAGCGGGAGACCTTTTCGACTCGCATTATGTCACGCGCGAAACGCTGGCGCTTATAAAGCGTGAGTTCGAGCAGGTGAAATGCCCGATAGTCATAAGCCCCGGAAACCACGACCCGGCATTCGACGGAAGCGTGTGGAAGCGCGAGGGAATATTCCCGAAGAACGTCCACATCTTTACGAAGGACACCGAGCTTTGCAGATTCGACTTTCCCGAGCTCGGCGCACGCGTGTGGGGCTGGGCGTTTGCCTGCGGGGATAAATACACCACCCCCCTCGGTGACCACCGTGCCGACGAGGACGGAGGAGAGGGCATGGTGAATTTACTGTGCGTACACGGAGATCTGACCCCCTCCGCCAAGGACACCTGCCCTCTGACCGTGCCGCTGCTTGAACGCTTCGGCGCGGATTACACGGCGCTCGGACATATACACAACCCGCGCGAATACACGCCGCGCATTGCCTACAGCGGCTGTCTTGAGAGCCGTGCCTTCGACGAGCTTGGTATCAAGGGCGCGCTCGAGGTCACAATAGACGGTGACAAAATATCGAAAAAGAAGCTGCGCTTCTCGAAGCGCAGATACGAGATCGGAGAGCTCGACGTTTACGGCGCCTCGTCAAATACGCAGCTCGCGGAAAAAATACGCGATTACATCGCCGAAAAGCGTTACGGCGACGACACTCTGCTGCGGCTTACGCTGCACGGAGCGGTCTCGCCTGAATTCACGGTGAACGTGAAGGCTCTCGAGGCGTGCTCCGACAGGATATTTGTGCTCAGACTGATAGACAATACAACGCCGATGCTTGACGCTGAGACGCTGCGGCGTGACCCGACGCTTCGCGGAGAATTTTACCGCGTGCTCGAGGGGGCGCTGAATTCCGAGGACGCCGCGGAGCGTGCGCGTGCCGAGGCGGCGCTAAGAGTCGGGCTTGCCGCGATAGCGGGTGAGAATATACCCTGAGCCACCTGAGAAGAGAGGATGCTACATAATGTACATTAAAGAATTGCATATCAGCGCCTTCGGCCCGCTGAAGGATCGCGTGCTCACCTTTGATCGCGGGCTCAATATAATCGAGGGCAAGAACGAGACGGGCAAGACCTCCGTTGCCATGTTTATCAAATTTATATTCTACGGCCTTTCGGCGAGAGCGGCTGACACGGTCTCCGAAAGACGCCTTTACGTGAACCGCGAGAGGGGCGTCGCCTCCGGCTTTGCCGTGCTCGGAGTGAAGGAGCCGACGGGCGAGCGCGAGATACGCATAGAGCGCACCGTCGCCGAGCGCACGGACGCCGACGGACGCGCGAAATATTCCGAAAGACTCAAGATACTCGACCACGTGACGGGAATGCCGCTGAACATAAAGGGGCAGCCCGGAGAATATTTCTTCGGCGTGCCGGAGCAGGTGTTTGCAAGCTCCGCCTTCGCGGCACAGGGTGGCGGTATCCGCCCCGACAGCGCAGCCGTGCGCGAGTCGGTCGAGAATATGATACTTGCCGCAGATGAGAACGTCAGCGTAAAGCGCGCGGTCGACGCCATCGAAAAGGAGCGCGTGCGCCTTATGCACAAGAAGGGCGGGGGAGGAGAGATACCCGCGCTCGAGGAGCGCCTTGCGGACGCATCACGCGAGCTTGAGGCGTCTTACGAGGACTCGGCAAAGCTTATAAAGGCGGAGCTGTCGCTTGCGGACGTTAAGCGCAATCTCGCCCTGGCGAAGAAGCGCTGTACGGAGCTCGAAGAGCTTTCGGATGCACTCGACGCGCTCTCGCGCGCAGATGCACGCGGAAGGATCACCGAAAGAGAAGTGAAAATATCGGCGCTTCGCCGCGAGCTTTCCGACACTGCGCTTGTCGGAAGCGAGGAGAGCTTCCGCTCGTCGCTTGCAGTTGCTGCACGCGATATCGAGCGTCGGGACCGCCTGTCTGCCGAATACGAAAAGAAGCTGGCGACGGTTCGCGAGCATTTCCCGGACGGTGAGCTCATCGACCCCGACGACGACGCGCGCTATGCCGATAAGCTGCTTCGTCGTACCGCACGGGTACGCATTCCCGCGGCGCTCTTTACCGCCGTCGGCGTCCTCGCGTTCGTCGCGTCGTTCGTTGTCGGCTCGGGCAGCCGTGTGTTTTTGCCGAGCTTCTGTGCCGCTGCGCTTTTCGCCATGGTGGGCGTGTCACTGCTGATACTTGCCTCTGCATGGAAAAGAGAGGCGCAGACTGTGTTCGAGGATTGGCAGGTCGAGAGCGTCGACGAGCTGCTTGCGGACGACAAGGGGCTCGGAGAGCTTTACCGCTCGCTCGAACGCGATAAATCCGCTCTGACCGCCGCAGAGATCGCGGCTCAGGAGGCCTGCGACACGCTCGACGGGCTTATAGCACGGGCACACCTTGAAAAGATCGGCGGCGAAAGCGCCAAGGATAGCGTCCGAAGGCTCGTGATATATTCCTCAGAGTGCTCGAAGAAGAAAAAAGAGCTCGAGGCATCCTTGGCGAATCTCGAGGGTCAGCTGACCGCCGACCGCGCAATTGCCGGAAGCGCCGCAGACGACAGCGATGAGAAGGTGCTGCGCGCAGTCGAGCGCGCCCGCGCAATGTCCGAGGACGAGCGCCGCGAGGCACTGCGTGAGCTGCGTTTTATCAGAACTAAGATCGAGAATCTTCGCGGTCGCGAGCTTGAGCTCGAGCGGGAGTGCTCCGCAATGCGTGCGCTTTCAACGCTTCCCGCGGAGCTCTACGAGAAGCGCATCGACATTAAGGACGAGCTTCGCGAAAAGCGTGCGAAGCTTGACGCATATTTGCTGGCTATTGGTGCGCTGAAGACGGCAAGCGAGAACATCCGACTTTCCGTGCTGCCGCGCCTTACGTCCGCCGCGTCGAGAATCATGTCGGGCGTCACGGATGGCAGATACGACGAGCTCGGCATATCCTCCTCGTTTGATATGAACTTCCGCCTTGACGGTGCGGAGACGCTTGAGCTTGACTATCTTTCCGCCGGAACGCGTGAGGCGGCATACCTTGCGCTTCGCCTGGCGCTCGAGCGTGCCCTGTACGATGAGGAGCATTGCCCGCCGATGATACTTGACGAGAGCCTTTGCTCGCTCGACGAGGACAGGGTAAAAAGCGCGCTTGAGGTGCTCGAGAGCTGCGACAGACAGGTATTCCTCTTTACCTGCCGCCGCCTCGAAGCCGCGCTCGCAGGCACCGAAAAATGTGTTGTGATGACAAGAGAGAGCGACATATGAAACGCTTTTCCGCAAGCTTTGATACGAAATATCTGCGGCACATTGCCGTGTGCGTCGTCTCCGTGGCGCTCTCCGGAGCGGCGGTGATAACGATGCTCTACCACCTTGCCCCGTCGCGTAAGGAGGGACTGAAGGTCCTATACGCACTGCCCGAGGAGGTAGTCGATGTCGTCGAGTGCGACAGCTTTGTATTAAGAGACGAAAGTGTCATAGAGGGCGCGTCAAGCGCGTCGCTCACGCCGAATGTTCGCGACGGCACAAAGGTGAGAGCCGGCGACTGCGTCGCGAGCGTGTACGGAACGCTCTCCCCGATGACAGTCGAGAAGATGTCGCTCCTTCGTGAGCAGATAGAATTCTACGAAGGGCTCGGCGAAAAGCCGCAGGGAAGCACCGCCGAGACCGACAGCGCGCTTTCGCAGACCGTGCTTGCACTTCGGCGCGCCGTCGATTCGGGAGATGTCGCCTCGGCGCTGTCGCTGAAAACGGATGCCGTGCTCAATATCAGACGGCTCGGGGTGCTCAGCGGTCGCGTAACCGATACCTCCGCCGTTATCGCCTCGCTGAATTCGACGCTTTCCTCGCTTCGCGCAAGCCTCGGAGGCGTCAGCTCCTCGGTATACGCGCCGAGCGCAGGCTATTATTACAGCACGACGGACGGCTATGAGGATATCTTCGCCGTACGGGATATCGATACGCTTACGTATTCGCGCTTTTGCGACATGGTCGCAGCTGCTGAGGCTCGCGACGTGACGGACAGCGTCTCCTGCGGCAAGATAGTCAATTCTTTCCGCTGGTATATCGCGTGCAGAATGCCCGCCGAAAGGGCATCGGCGCTGAAGATAGGACGCAAATATTCACTCACGCTCGAGTATAACGCAAAGGATGAGCTGTCCGCACGGCTGTGCTCCGTACTCACCGACAGCTCAGAAAGCGTCGCCGTGTTCTCCTGCGACCGCGTGGACGGCTCGCTCGACATGACACGCCGCCAGACGGTAAGACTGTCGCTCTCGAGCACGGATTGCTTCCGAATACCGAGAGAGGCGCTGAGACTGTATGACGGGCTCCAGGGAGTCTACGTCCTCGACGAGCTGCGCGTCGGCTTCAGACGGGTCAGCATTATCGGAGGCGATGACAGCATGATATACTGTCAGCTGCCGCCGAGCGATGAATCCGAGGACGAAGAGTACGAATCGGACAGCGGCGAGCGCTACAGTCGCCTTATGACGAACGATATCGTCATCACTGCGGGCACCGGCATCGAGGTCGGAATGACTCTCGATTTGAAATAGCGCGCAAAAGCTATTGTCAAGTAGGAAAAATGCACAAAATCCAAGGGTGCAAATTGTGTAAGCTGATGAAAATCCGAGCTCAGAAAAAGTAAGGTTGATTATCGGCGCAAAAAGTGTTATAATATAACGGAATCAAGGTTTTTACAATGCCCGGCGTCGCTTTGACGGACACGTTTTTTCACGGCGCCGTATATGAACTGTAAGAAAACCGTCCAAGGAGGTTCTCTGTAATGAAAAAAATTCTCGCTCTTGCCATGGCTCTCGTGCTCCTCGTATCCGCGCTTGTCGGATGTACGACACTCGAGAAGGATGCCGAAGGCAACTACGACCGCGGAGCGGTCATTAAGATGTACCTGACTACCGAGGTGCTCAACTTTGACCCGCAGATCGCCATCAACGACGATGCGATGCTCCAGATATTCAGCCTTCTCTACGAAGGTCTCACGAAGCTTAATTCCAAGGGAGATTGGGAGAAGGCTATCATGGACGACTACAGCGTAAAGGCTGATGACCGCGACGGATATTCCATTCTCGTCGACCTCAAGGAGACAAAGTGGACCGACGGTCGTACCGTCCAGGCAAACGACTTCGTGTTCTCATGGAAGCGTCTTGTCAACCCCAACTCCAGAAGTGAGGCTGCAAGCCTGCTTTATGACATCAAGAACGCACGCGAGATCAACCGCGGTAACGTATCCGTCGACGACATGGGCGTTTCCGCAGTCGATACATACACGCTCAAGATCACCTTCGAAAGCGAGAATGTTGATCTTGACAGATTCTTCACGAATCTCTCCTCTATCGCACTCGTTCCCCTCAGAGAGGACGTTGTAACGCGCTTCATGTATCCCGAGGGAATCGAGGAGCCGACCAATGCCGTAACCACAGCACCCGTGACCGACGCGTCCGGTGAAACCGTCACTGCCGAGACCACGATAGGCGAGCCCGCGGACTACGAGCCCGTCGAATACGGCGACTATTGGGCACGCCGTGCCAACGCCATCGTTACAAACGGTCCCTTCTCCGTTAAGGCAAACGACGAGGGCGGCGAGCTCCGTCTCGAGCGCTCCAGCTACTATTACCGTGACACCGAGAAGAACGAGTACCTTGACAAGTACGTCATCCCCTACAGACTCGTTACCGATTATTCCACAGGCGACGCTGCGGCGCAGCTTGAGCTTTACAACAGTGACGGAATATTCTACGTCGGCAATCTCCCCCTGTCCGAGCGCAAGAATTACGAGAAGGAGGCTGAGGTATCAGATCTGATGGTAACTCATTCCTACTTCTTCAACACCGACAACCCGATCTTTGCAGACGCCAAGGTTCGCCGCGCGCTTTCTCTCATGCTTGACAGAGAGCACGTCGCTGACCTTCTCACCTTTGCGTCTCCCGCAGAGGGCGTGATCCCGAGCGGCGTCTTTGACACAAATTATAAGTCCGACTTCAGAGATGAGGCAGGCTCGCTCATCTCCTCCACAGCTGATGAGGCTGCGGCTAAGGAGCTTATCTCCGGCGTTAAGCTCTCGAAGAAGTCCTTCTCCATCACCGTTCGCGACAACGAGGCTGACATTGCCGTTGCCGAGTATGCTGCATCACAGTGGGAGAAGCTCGGCTTCAAGGTCGATGTCAAGACACTGAAGAACACTAAGGTCGAGCACACTGATACCTCGACAGACACAGTTTACAAGTACGTTGTCGACTCCTTCCAGGAGGCATACAACAACCGTGACTTCGACGTTATCGCGGTTGATATGAATATGTATTCTCCCGACCCGTTCAACGGTCTTGCTCAGTTTGCGTCCGACTTCTCCGGAAACGGCGCGGACATGCTCAGTGAGAACATCGACGTTTATCCTCACGTAACAGGCTTTAACAGCGACTCCTACAACGAGCTCATAGAAAAGGCATACGCAACAAGCGACGACGAGGAGCGTGCTTCCCTCCTTCACGAGGCAGAGAAGCTTCTCATCGACGAGATGCCCGTCTGCCCTGTAGTTACACTTCAGAACGCTTACATCTCCAAGGGTATCCTCTCCGGTATCAAGACGACCTACTACGGAACCACAGACTTCAAGCGCATGAAGATGAAGAACTACATGGATTATAAGGAAGAAGAAAACGAAGACGGCTCTAACGCAAACGCCGAGAACTGATAGCAGAACAAAATGAGCATTATCGCAAGGCTTCCGACTTTCGGAAGCCTTGCGTTTGCACCTCACGTCAGCGGCGGAAAGGAGCTGCCTTTTATGAAAATGACGCTGAAAAATCCCGAGGAGATCAAGATATTTATCTTATATCTGCTCGACAGGATCGGATATCCCCTCTGTTATTCCGACCTCGGTACAATCGTTTACCGCGACGGAGTAATAGATTACTTTGCATATTTTGAATATTTTTCCGAGCTTGTCGAGGCGGGACATATAGCGGCGGTAACGGACGAAGCGTTCGAAGCCGTGCAGAGCCGTTCGCATTACGAGAAGCTGCCGGAGGCAGAGGCGAAGGCTCGCCTTGAGGGTGAGGCGAAATTCGCACGTCCGACGGGTGAGGAGCTCAGTGACCCGAAGATAAAGTATTTCGTAACTCAGACAGGTCGTCTGATAGCGAGAAGCCTCTCGGAGAATATTCTCATGGCGTCCGTGCGCGAGAAAAGCTATATCAGCGCAATGCGACATCTGTCCCTCGAGAAGAAGGGGGCAGTCTGCGACCAGACCTTCGAGGTCGACGGAGACGGTTTTCTGTTTCATTGCTCGATAAGCGACCGCGACGGCACCGCCCTGAAGCTTTCGGTGCGCGCCGATACGGTTTACCAGCTGAACAGAATGAGATTGAATTTCGACGAGAAGCCCGACGTCGTAATGCGCGGCGTTATCGCGCTTTTGACGGGTAACGTCAACTATCTTTTCGACGAATAATTCGCTTTTTGTTGACTATTCTACATTATTCTGTACTTGGGCAAGCACATTTATTAAAAATTAGCGAAAAAAATTAAAAAAACTATTGACGAAATGGAAAACGGATGTTATAATATGGGTACAAGCATATTATTACATCCGTTTTTTTGGATAATCAGAGGTAAAATGAACGGGATCGATACGCAGACACTGCTTCGGCGCGTGCGCGAGGACGATAGCTTCGCATACGAGCTGCTGGCAGAGAGATACAGCGCAGTGACCGAGAGAGCGGCACGAAGCGCCGCGCGCTATCTTGAGACAGTGTCTCCTACAGTCGAGCTCAGCCTTGAGGATCTGCGTCAGGAGGCGCAGCTCGCCCTCTACAGAGCGGCAAGGAGCTATGACTCCGAGAAGGTCGACGCTAGCGTTACCTTCGGGCTGTATGCGAAGATATGTGTCAGAAATGCCATGACTTCACAGATCCGTCGTGCTACATCCAAAAGACGCCGCCGCGAGAGGATAGCGCTCGAGAGTGCGTTTCTCGTTGACGGAGCTGCGACGGCGGCAAGCTCAGATGCCGAGCTTTCCGACGTGCTTGCCGAGGGTGTGCTTTCCGAATGCGGAGAGCTGATGTCGGCTTACGAGCGACAGGTGTTTATGCTGTATTTGCAGGGCAAATCAAATTCCGAGATCTCACGTCTTACAGGACGTGAAGCCAAGTCGGTCAGCAATGCGCTGTACCGGATACGGGTCAAGCTGAAGGGTTTGTCAAATTAAAAAATCGCGCAGTGCGCGAGTATATAAGACGCCCGGATAGCTTAAATGAGAGCGTTGTTTACAAAGGTGACGGTTTGAATCCGTCGAGGGCAGAAATCTATCCTTATTTATTTTAAGAGAGGTAACTCAAGATGTACCAGGACAAGACCCTTAAGTGCAAGGAATGCGGCAACGAGTTCGTATTCACAGCAGGCGAGCAGGAATTCTACGCAGAGAAGGGATTCCAGAACGAGCCTCAGAGATGCAAGACGTGCCGCGATGCACGTAGAAACGCGGGACGCGAGCCCCGTGAGATGTTTACGACAGTTTGCCACAAGTGCGGCGGCGAGGCGAAGGTTCCCTTCCAGCCCACAAGCGACAGACCTGTGTATTGCAGCGCTTGCTTTGCGGAAATGCGCGATCAGCAGGCATAAGCATATTCTACTTTCTTCATTCACGGAAATCTGCCTGAGGGCAGATTTTTGTGTTATACGGAAAACACCCGAGCTGTGGCAATGAAGCTTTCAGCTCGGGTGCTTTTTCATTTTCAGAGTGCAGCAATGTATCCCGCAAGGGCAACGGCAAGCGGCAGCGTTACAACGCACAGCACGCTTGTCAGTCCGACCATGCGAGAGGCGGCGGGCGGGTCTATACCGTACAGCTCGCCGAGCATCGTAATGACGGATGCCGACGGCATTGCAGCCATTACCGTGCCGAATACGATGAGAAATTCACTCAGTCCGCACAGCTTCAGCAGCACGCACACGAGAATCGGGAGAACGATGAGCCTCAGTGCGGACACCGCGTAAAGGCGTGCCCTGCCGAACATATCCCTCAGAGAGCCCGTTGCAATGAGCGAGCCTGTGATGAGAAGCGATATCGGCGTCGTAAGCGAGCTCAGGTAGCTCGCACTCGACGTGAGAAAGCCCGGCAGGCGGAACGGCAGAAGAAAGAGCACAAAGCCGATGAGCGAAGGGACGGTTCCGTGATTTACGAATATCTTCTTCGGCGTGAGCTTTATGTCGTCTCGACCGCGCGAGAGAATTGCCATGCCCCACGTCCAGATGAACAGATGGAAGCCGACAAGGTAAAACGCGCCGCAGAATAGCCCCTCCTTGCCGTAGAGGCTCTCGATTATCGGGAAGCCAATAAAGCCGCAGTTCGTGAACATTACGGAAAACTCAAATATTTTTCTCTCGTCGACATTTTTCACGCGACGAAGCGCAAGATGTGCAAGCGTTCCCATGAAAACGTGCAGTGCAAAGCTGAGAGCGAGCGCTATAAGCCCGCGCCGCAGGTTTTCCGGTGAATATTCAAGCGAAATAAGTGACGAGATTATCAGCATAGGCTGACCGACATTGACAATCAGCGAGGACAGGCTCTTTGAAAAGGCGTCGTCGATGAGCCCGCGCCGTCTGAGAAGGAAGCCGGTCGCCATAAGCAGCGCAAGCGCGCCGATCGTGTTGAGAAGCGAGACGAAATTCACGCACGCGCCTCCTCGGCTGCGTGCTCCGCAGGCTTTTGCGCGGGTGCGGCATTCTTGCGACGGGCGCCCGCAAGCATAAGTTTGATACGGTTTTGCTGGTTGACCGCGGAGGCGCCGGTGTCGTAGTCGATCGCAATAATATTCATGTTCTCGCGAGCTGCCTTGAGCGGCTTCATCATTCCCTTGCCGCATATGTGGTTCGGCAGACAGCCGAAGGGCTGTGTGCAAACGATATTTTCCGCACCGAGCTCGTAAAGCTCGAGCATTTCCGCGGTAAGCAACCAGCCCTCGCCCATCTTGACGCCGTGACTGATAAAGCCCTCGCAGAGCGATACCGTGTGGTCAAACGGCGTGCTCGGACGGAAGGTGCCCTCCGCCTTTATAACGTCGCTGATATCACGCTGCTTTTTGAGCAGGAATTTGTACGCGAGGCTCCATATCGCGCGCTTTGCACGACCGATGCCGTACAGCTCGCAGTCTACGATGCCGTTGTATACGCAATACATGCAGAAGTCGCACAGCCCGGGAATTACGACCTCGGCGCCCTCTGAAACGAGGAATGCCTCGAGGTTGTTATTGCCGAGGGGCGAATATTTAACGAATATCTCGCCGACCACGCCGACCTTGATGCAGTTGCGTGTGCGGTCACAGGGAATTGAAGCGAAGTCGCGCACGATCTCGGCGTAATTCTCCTTGACGCGGCGGTAGCTGATGCTCTTTGTTGCCATCTCGTCCGTCAGTCGAGCCGTCCAATAATCGCTTTTCGCCTCGGCGTCGCCGCGCGTGAGCTCATAGGGCTTCGTCTGATTGACAAGCGACATGAGAAGGTCTCCGTAGAGCACGGCATACATCATGCGGTGAAGGATGGGCAGGGTAATATTGAAGCCGGGGTGCTTCTCGATTCCGCTGAGACCGAACGCGATGACGGGTATGTTCGGATAGCCCGCGCGTTCGAGCGCCTTTCGAAGCAGAGAGACGTAATTCGAGGCGCGGCAGCCTCCGCCCGTCTGGAACAGCAGGAGAGCGGTGCGCTCGGGGTCGTACCTGCCGCTCTTTATCGCGTGGAGGAACTGACCTATAACGAGGATCGCGGGGTAGCAGGTGTCGTTATGTACATAGCGAAGTCCCGTCTCACCGATCTCGGGTCCCGTCGTTTCAAGCAGCTCCACGTCGAAGCCGTAATTTTTAAGCACGCGACCGATGAGCTTGAAGTGCATCGGCAGCATGTTCGGGATGAGGATCTTGTAATCCTTCTTCATTTCTTTTGTGAATGGAATATATGTCTGAGCCATACAAGCTATCTCCGAATCTGTATAAATTGTTGCGGTGGCGCGTCAGCGCTCGTCGAGCGCGGCGAGCAGACTGCGGAGGCGGATTCTGACCGCGCCGAGGTTCGTTATCTCGTCGATCTTGATCTGCGTGCAGTATTTTCCGCCCTGCTCGAGAATGCGGCGCACCTCGTCGGTCGTTATCGCGTCTACGCCGCAGCCGAAGGATACGAGCTGCACGAGCTCGACGTCGGGCTCGGACACGGCAAAGGCCGCAGCGCGGTACAGGCGTGCGTGGTACGTCCACTGATTGAGCACGGCAACATCGGGAGTCTGCGCGAGATGCGCGACGCTGTCCTCACTGACAACGGTGAAGCCGAGCGACGCGGCAAGCTTATCTATTCCGTGGCAGATCTCCTCGTCGATGTGGTACGGTCTGCCAGCAAGTATCATAATGCGCTTTCCGTGGCGTCGAGCGTGATCTATCGCGCGCTCACCCATGTTGCGAACCTTCGCCATGTGAGCGTCATACTCGGCAAAGCCTGCCTTGACGGCGGCAGATGCCTCGCGAACGCTGACGGGGTAGCCGAATTCGGTGAGATACTTCGACAGCTCGCGTGCGAGCTCGCGGCGGTTGTTTATATTGAGATACGGGAAGAAGAAGCGCGAGTGACCCATGTCCTCGAGATTTCCCGAAAGAAGCTCGGAGTAATACGCGACAACGGGGCAGTTGTAGTGGTTGGCGGAGCCCTCCTCCTTGATATTGTAGGTAAGGGAAGGGTAGAATATAACGTCGCAGCCGTCGTCGATGAGCTCCTGCACGTGACCGTGCATGAGCTTTGCGGGGTAGCAGGCGGTGTCAGAGGGTATCGTAAACTGACCCTTCTCATAGGTCGAGCGGCGCGACATCTCGGAGAACTTCACGGAGAAGCCGAGAGAGCGGAGAATTCCGTGCCAGAGGGGGGCTGTCTCATATATGCCGAGCGCGAGCGGAATTCCGATAACGGCGCGGCCGCGCTCGAGCGGGTCGTCCTTGGTAAGCGAGGTGATGAGCTCGCGCTTGTACTCGTAGAGATTGTACTTGTGCTCGGTGTAGTCGTCTCCCGTGTGGAGCGGGCGCTCGCAGCGGTTTCCGGAAATAAAGCGTCTGCCTCCGGAGAAGGTGTTGACCGTGAGTCGGCAGCCGTTCGCGCAGCCGCGACATACAGTCGCCTTTGCGCGGTGCTCGAAGCTTTCAAGCTGTTCTGCCGAAATAAGTGTTGTTTCCTCCACACGCATTGCGCGCAGAGCCGCGCCGTAGGCGCCCATCAGTCCTGCAATAGCGGGGCGGACGACGTCGCGACCGAGCTCCGTCTCGAAGGCGCGAAGCACGGCATCACTCATAAAGGTACCGCCCTGAACGACGACATGCTCGCCGAGCTCCTCGGGAGAGGAGGCGCGAATTACCTTGTAGAGTGCGTTCTTCACAACGCTTACGGAAAGACCCGCCGAGATGTCCTGCGCCGAGGCTCCGTCCTTCTGTGACTGCTTGACGGACGAATTCATAAATACCGTGCAGCGGCTTCCGAGGTTAACGGGGTGCTCGGCGTACAGCGCGAGCCTTGCAAATTCCTCGGCGGTATAGCCCATACTCTTTGCAAAGGTCTCGATAAACGAGCCGCAGCC